>CAZPUD010000019.1:0-26141 GCA_964589115.1 uncultured candidatus Brocadiaceae bacterium
TCCGATATTATTTCAATGAATTATATACACCATAACATATAAGGGGTGTGTTAAAGGCATAATTAAAAACTTTGAAATTCCTGTACGTCAAGTTAGGCTGCCTTTGGCAGCAACCATGGTTGGTTCAATCTTGTAGATTGAACCATGCGTTTAGCATGGGCCTGTACGTTCTGGTTTATTCCAGGCATATGAAACATGCCAAACGTTTCGGTTCAATCGTGGACGATTGAACCAACTCTGAAACTTTGAATTCCCTATATATTCATACAAAAAACAATGCTGCGCTTTTCTGCAAAGTTTAAAATTCATAAACTTCTATACTATTTTCAGTTCAAACTATTTCAGCAAATTTCTCACATCAAAATCCGGCTTCAGTAACTTTTCTTTATAGTCGCTCACATCGACTTTTCTCTCAATGAGTTTTCCCACATCATAAGCATTTTTTCCTTCACCCAGAAAAATTGCACCTATAATCTTTCCTTCTTTGATAAAGAGTTTTTTATAAATATTCTTGTCGATGTCCTTTTCCTTTACCTGCTCAACGGTTTTGTCTTCTCCGGAGATATTCCCCATGGAGGAAAGATGGATACCGGCAACTTTTAATGTTGTTGCCGGTATGGTACCGGTATATACATCATTGCCACCTGCCATATTGATACCGGCAATTACTCCTTGCCTTTGAGCAGCCGGCCATATGCCATATATCTTATCTTTATATTCAACAACGTCCCCGGCGGCGTATATATTAGGAATATTCGTTTCCATATGATCATTAATGAGGATACCCCTGTTCACCGAAATACCAGCATCCTGCGCAAGTTCAATATTAGGTTTAATACCTGCTGAAACCACAATAAAATCGCTCTCAACCGTTTTTCCATCTGCCAATTCCAGCACCCTTGTGTTATCTTTACTCTTTACCGATTTAGACTTGGCACAGAGGATAAATTTCAGTCCCCTTTCCTCCATCTGTTTTTGTAAGATTGCAGCACCTTCCGGATCCAATTGTCGGGGAAGCAGCCAGTCGAAGACTTCAACGATGGTCACAGAAACGCCTAGTTTTCTAAGGCTGTCCCCTGCCTCAAGGCCAAGGAGACCTCCCCCGATTAAGGTAACTTTTTTTGAACTTGCTGCATAATTCAGAATTGCTATAACATCATTAATAGTCCGCAGCGTAAAAACACCTTCAGTTTGATCAATTCCATCTATAGGGGGCAACCTGCTGCCACTGCCAACGGCAATTAAGAGCTTATCGTAAGTAACCGATGATTTATCATTGAGGGTTATCGTTTGATTTTTATGATCGATATTATCTACAAGACAATTAAGATACAAATGAATCCGGTTTTTCCAATACCACTCGATCTTATATACATACGTTTTTTCAATGGTAATCTCTTTGGCCAGTAACATAGGAAGCATGATCCTTGAGTAAAAAGGGAAGTGCTCTTCTGTAAGAATTGCTATCTCTGCCTTAGGATCCCTTTTACGAATATGTTTTGCAGCTTCTGTTCCGGCTACTCCGTTGCCAACAATAACGTATTCCATATTACCTTCCAAAATTAATCCCTATTGATTCGGCCGTTTTCACCAAACCTTCTTCAGTAGACACTCTTTTTTGTCGTTTAACTACATCACCCAGTGAAACGGACTCAATGTTTTGTCCTTTCAGGCAAACCATTTCTCCAAACTGCTTGTTAGCTATTAAATCCACTGCCGCCACACCAAAACGTGTTGAGAGTAAACGATCGAATGCATTCGGTGAACCGCCCCTTTGCAGGTGGCCAAGAACGGTAACACGTACCTCCATCTCTATGCATTTACCAATTCCATCGCCGACCTTGTTTCCGATTCCACCAAGCCGTTCAGCCCTGCCGCCAGCCTCTGCTCCGCCAATTACCGAAACTTCGCCTCCAACTGGTTTTGCACCTTCAGACACGACAACAATACTGGACTTACTGCCGCTCTTCCTGCGGTCTTCAATCTTTTTACATACTTTCTCAATATTAAAAGGAATTTCAGGAATAAGGATTACATCCGCGCCTCCACAAATCCCGGTTTCCAGTGCTATCCAGCCCACGTAGCGTCCCATTACTTCAACAACCATAACCCTGTGATGACTTTCTGCTGTGGTATGCAGCCGGTCTAACGCATCAGTAGCTATTTGTACAGCCGTATTGAATCCAAATGTAACGTCCGTTGCCTGTATATCGTTGTCAATGGTTTTCGGAACACCAACCGTAGGGCATCCAAGTTTAAATAGTTCGTAGGCAATATTGAGTGTACCATCACCTCCAATAACGATAAGGGCGTCCAATCCGAGTGATTGAATATTTTTTATTACATCACGAGAGACGTCTCTTACTTCAGCTTTGCCGTCACGAACAATTCTATATTCAAAAGGATTCGCCCTGTTTGATGTCCCCAGGACCGTTCCGCCAATAGGGAGTATTCCACGAACTGCCCATGGTGTAAGTACACGTGTTTTATTGGGCAGGACAAGCCCATCGAAGCCGTCTTCAATACCGACAACTTCACAGTTGTATTTTACCGCTGCCGATTTTACTACAGCACGGGTAACTGCATTTAATCCGGGGCAATCTCCGCCACCCGTTAATATACCAATCCTCTTCATTGTCTGTATGTTCCTCTTATAAAATTTTTACTCTAATATAAAAACAATGAACTAAGCGGTCCTGCCTCAATCCTGGGAGCTAATCTGCGCACATACCTGGCTAACGCCTCTATCTCTTCAAGTTTTAGTTTATCACTCCATTTTGGCATTTTGTTTTTACCATTAAGAATGGAATTCAATATCTCCTCATCCGTTTTCGTAGTCTGCCAATGCGGGTCTGCAAGATTCGGGGCTTTTAATGCATGCCCTCTTTTCGTCCCTTTACCATCAACACCATGGCAGGTAGCACAATAATATTCAAATAATTCCTTTGTGTCATTTTGCTGTCCGTGAGTAGTTGAGAAGAAAGCAAACAGGCTTAATACGGCAAAAAACACTGCGCAGGCGATCGCCTTCTGTACACTCATTATTAATTATTCCTCTTAAAAAAGCATGCAAATTCTTAAAATTACTTTTTACCAAAACTTCTGATAACGGGTACCAACGATTTAATCTCCTCCTGACTCAGCTTATCCTTAAATGGAAACATCTTGTCCGGTGTACCATTGGTAATTTGATTAATAAGCTGTTCATCAGTAACCTTAGCCTGCCAGTCAGGATCGGTTAAATCACGTGCTTCTAAACCTATCCCAAGATCTGTAGGCTTCCCGTCAGGACCGTGACATGTTTTACAATGAGTCATATATAATTCCTTTGCTTTGTTATTATCTGCCTTCAATGTTGAAATTCCTGGAAAAGAAGCCATTGCCCCTAAAGTAACTACAAAAGAAGTTACAGCAAAAATTTTCGCCTTATACATGTTTTTTTCTCCGAATTTTATAAAGTTCAAGTTAGTCCCATTAAGTCCCCCTTAATAAAGGGGGATTTAGGGGGGGTTATGTTTTTTCCTGGCATTTTCACAACCCCCTTTTATAAGGGGGATTTTATGCATGCTACTATCAGCAAACCCGCTTAAATAAAATGAGAATTTCATTCTTCATAAGTAACTACACGGATAATACCCATTGTATTTCCATCAGTATGCGTTGTACTATCACAGATGGAGATTACTTTTTTTATGTTATTTACCTGTAAAAAATCATTCACCTCCTTATCTAATGTTGTAAGTTCGTTATGGACATGAAATATCCTTAATGGCGAAGTAAAGGTTTTTACTTTTATCATATGCAGCTCCTTTCCGAAAATTATTTCGTGACGTTCACCTCCTTTGATCCTTCCCATACACCATGCAAGTTACAACGGCTAAAGGCCCTGAGCTTTCTCTGACCCTCATGACGAAGAATAACGCTTACTGAGACCTCCGGTTTATTAAGCTCTGCTGTAAAATCCACCCGCGAGATATAGATATCACCACTGTAAAGATCAACAAATTGGATGAAATGACCGTTTTCCATAGGATGCGGAACTTCTCCAACCTTTATATTTACCATGAACGGTTGTCCGGCTTTTATATCATCCGGTACGGTTATTACAGGTGCGTGTTTTTGTGCAGCTTCTGCCGGACCTGTAGCTGGTGTATTAACCTGACAAAACAAACTTGTTTCTGCCATATTTATAATCCTTTTAAAAAATGTTTACAAGATTAAGCACGGTTTTTATCTTCGTAAGGTATAGATACACTTTTAATGGCCTTTACAGGACATATATGAATGCATTTTTTACACTGGTTGCAGTTCTGTTGAATAATTTCCGCCTTTTCTATTTTCATTGCGATAGCCATTTCAGAACATACATGTATACATTCCTCACAACCAACACACTGCATTTTATCTACAAAAATCATCATTTTTATATTATCTCTCTAAGGTATATATTTTTCTATCTAAGATTTTAGACAGCGTGTTCTATACTCCTGGATTCGTTTTTTTCTTTTTCTTCTTTCCCAACGTTGTTTTTATCATATCAGGAAATTCATTTCCATAGTAACCATGCCGCTTTGCTGTTGATTATGATGCATTCAAATTATGAACATCCAATATAAGTAAAATTCTAGCGAAAGAATTATGCAATAAAGGTGCCAATAAGATGTGATTTATTTTATTTTCAATGCTATGCCTTGACGAACCTTTTACCCGATAGCTGCTTTACCAGCTTTTTTATCTCAAGGATCATCAAGGTGCTTGATACTACGGATGCAGGCAGTCCGGTGATATGGATGATCTCATCAATATCTTTAGGATTGCTGGATAAGAGTGAGAAAATATTTTTTTCCTGGGAGTTAAGGGATAAGCTGCGTGGGTCATTCGTTGCAGGTCCGTCATCGTTATCTGTAGTTTCTGCAATTGGTCCTAATTCCTGAATAATATCATAAATGTCTTCTACGAGTTTTGCACCTTCTTTAATGAGTTTATGTGTACCGCGGCTGTACACGCTGTCGATATTACCCGGGACGGCGAAGACCTCTTTTCCCTGTTCAAGCGCCCACTGTGCAGTTATGAGGGAGCCACTTTTTAGTGAGGATTCAACGATGAGTACGCCCAGTGACAGACCGCTGATCAGTCTATTTCTAGGTGGAAAATTACGGAAATCCGGCGGCGTATTTATAGGAAATTCTGATACTACAGCACCGCATTGCGTAATCTGTTCTGCCAATTCTGTATTTTCACGCGGATAAATGACTCCCAGACCACAACCAAGCACTGCAACAGTACGTCCCCTGGCACTAATTGCACCGCGATGCGCCGCCGTATCAATTCCCCGCGCCATACCACTTACAATACAAAATCCTTTCTGTGCAAGAAGCCGGCCGAACCGCTCTGCCTGTGACAACCCATAATAAGTACAGCGGCGTGAACCCACGATGGCCAGCGCTATAATATCCCTCTCAAGAATGCTGCCCTTGACATAAAGAACAAGCGGAGGATCGTAGATGTTTTTCAGGTGTTTCGGATATTGATCGCTGGTATAAGGAAGTATCTGTATATTATACTTTCCGGCAAGGTTTATTTCGCTTTCGACATCGATATTTTTAGATCCTTCGATGATGGTGTTTGCAAGTTTTACCCCGATGCCTGGAATTGACTCCAGCTGCAGTCTCGAAGCGCCAAGGATTGCCTCAGCAGAGCCAAATTTTTCTATAAGGGTTTTATACGTTCTTATGCCAATCCCTCTGGTCATGCTCAATTTGAGGATGGCCTCAAACTCTCCCAATGCATGTTACCTTTCTTTTGTAATATCCTGTTTTATATCTATCTGTTCAGGGCTGTATGCGTATGCAATGTATTTTTGAAATAAACCGTCATTAAAAAACAGGTCACAAATATCTTTATCGAGATGTTGATCTTTAACCATAAAATCAATTATCTTTTTAACCTCGGATGCAGTTTTTGCTTTTCTATAGGGCCGGTCACTCGCCGATAGTGCCTCAAAGATATCTGCAAATGCCAGGATGCGTGCCTGAAGGGGGATTTTATCACCTATCAGTCCCTTATGATATCCGGTACCTGCAATCGTCTCATGATGGGCGCTTGCATATTCCGGTACATGCCTTAACTTTTTCGGGAACGGAAGCTCGTTTAGCATGTCTTCAGTTAGGCGGACATGGTCCTGGATAACGTCCCTTTCCTCTTTCGTCAGGGTACCTTTACGTATTGTTAGATTGTAAACTTCCTCTTCTGATAGTAACGGGGTCTCTTTATGACCGTTTAACCATGTATTTTTTGAAATGGTTCTTACCCTTTCGACCATGTCATCCGACATAAATTCAGCACCATTATTTGCTTCCTGAATAAACTGTATATCCTTGTTAATCTTCTGTATTTCATTATTAAATTCTTCTTCATACTGACGTAAAAACCTCTGATTATCTTTATCATGGTTTTCCATTAATGCTATTTTTTTTCTTAATAATTTTATTTCCGCATCACGCTTAAGTACTTCAAAGCGAGTCAAAACTTCATGGATTCTATCGTATTTTGTTTCCAGCTTTGTCGCCTTATCTATAATATATTCCGGGGTTGTAATTTTACCGATATCGTGCAGCCATGATGTAATGCGTAACTCTTTAAGTTGATCCTCACTAAATGTAACGCAGGAAAAAACGCCGTCTTTCTTCTCATTGATTTTTTCTGCAATCATTATGGCAATATCGGCAACCCGTTTGATATGGCCGCCTGTATAGGGAGATTTTGCATCAATTGCTTTTGCTATAGTCCGTATAAATGACTCAAACAAATTTTCCAATTCCTGTATCAGCGTATTTTTTGTAATTGCAATGGCGGCCTGTGATGCCAGCGAGAGTGCTATTGCCTGTGCATCTGCCGAGAAAGGAATAATGGACTTATTCTGTCTGTCCTGCGCATTCAGTAACTGAATGACACCGGTAATCTCGTTCTCATGGTTCGTTAGAGGAACAACAAGCATAGATTGAGAACGGTATTTGTTGTTTTTATCAAAAATTCTCGTACCCTGGAAGTCAAAGCCGTCCACAAAATAAACATCCGGAATATTTACTACTTTTCCTGTCAGTGCTACATATGCCGAGACGTTTGTATGATTTTCGCTTTTATCCCCGTTTAACAACTTTACCGGCGGCCAGCTTATTTTTTCGCCTGTACCACCCATTCGAACCCGTAATGAATTGTTTCGTATTATTTCAAAGTTGAGATACTTGCCGTCCGGGGATACAGAATAAAGGGTTCCGCCATCTGCATTAGTAAATGACATGGCATTTTCTAAAATCATCTCCAGCAACTTTCTGGTATCTGTTTCAACAGAAAGCGCAGTACCTATATCAGTTAATTTTTTTATATGTACTAACATGTCATCTGAAAATATTTTTAAATCATTGATAATTGCATTAATGAGTCTGTTGACTTTGTCATTCTCAGAGATTTTGAATGGTTCCATAAATAAACCTCAAAATTTTTGTAAATGTTTCGTGGTTACGCATCTTCAAAAGATCTATCGAGTACCCGATATAATATATCCTCGGTCACCTGGTCCGATATAATAACCTCCCCGATCTTTGTTGGGAGTACAAACCGGAGCTTACCGGAAATGACCTTTTTGTCGGTGTACAGCGATTTTATAATCGATTCAGGTTTTAATCCTGTATAAAGGGGCAGTTCAAGCTTTTTTATTAAAGAAAGCTGACGGTCAAAGACTGTATGGTCGGCCAGTCCCATCTCTACAGCAACCTGTGAAGCGTAAAGCATACCCATGGCCACGGCTTCACCATGGCGGTATTCTTTGTAATTGGTAAGTGTCTCAATGGCATGTCCGATGGTATGCCCATAGTTCAGTATTGCACGCAGATGAGTTTCTTTCTCATCTTCTTCTACAACATTTGCTTTAATCTGGCAGGATGCAGCAATAATCCTAAGCAGGGCATTGTGGTCAAGCAGCAGGATATCAGAGAGGTTTTTTTCTATGTACCCGAACAATTCAGCATCCCTAATGACCCCGTACTTAATAACCTCGACAAGCCCTGCCACAAGCTCGGCTACCGGCAGTGTAGAGAGTGTATCGGTATCAATAAAGACGGCCTTCGGCTGATAAAAACTTCCGATCATATTTTTCCCTCTGGGATGGTTCACGGCCACCTTACCCCCTATACTGCTGTCAACCTGTGCAAGAAGTGATGTTGGTATCTGAATGAAAGGGATGCCGCGCATAAAGGTTGATGCGATAAAACCACTGATATCACCTACAACACCACCACCCAGTGCAACAATAAGTGAGCTTCTGTCCAGCTTGTGATCAAAGCAGGCATCATAAAGGGTAAATGCAGTATCAAGGGTCTTCTGATCTTCGCCTGCCTTTAATATTACCGGCTTAACATCAAATTTGTTTCTTATAAGACCTTGAGTTACAATATTACTGTAAAACTTGTTTACATTACTATCGGTAATCAAAAGGGTCTTACATGGCCCCTTTTCCCGAATTAAAATATCTCCAACCCTTTCGAGAAGTTTTTTATCGATATAGATGTTGTAACTATTGGCGGCAAGATCAACACGTATAGTTTTCATGTAGTTCTCTATCTGTAAATCTAAAAAGCCTTTCATCTATATTATCGGCATTATACCAAAACTCTTTACCCTCATGTATATTTACAATTCAATTTCAGCAGAGACAAAATAGTGGTCACTGGGGAACAGGCCATTTCTGGAATCTTTAATAATTTCTGCATCAATAACTTTTACATTTCCCCGTATAAATATCCAGTCAATTTTTCCTTTATCGGAATCATATAGCGGACCAATAAAACGATGAAGTGTGTGTCCGGGATTACCAGTCCCGTGAATCATTTCATAAGTATCCCGCCATCCACCCTCTTTTAAAATATGGATAGCCTTATTAGCCGAGTCAGCATTCATGTCTCCGGTAAGTATTTGTGGATATTCCATAGGATACACAGATGCATCTTCTTTGATCAGCCTTGCCTGGTTCTCCCGTGCTGTCTGGCCAATATGGTCTAAATGGGTATTAATTATCCTGAATTCTTTTTGCGTACGTAGCTCTTCAAGGCGGAGCCAATTCACCAAACGAATACGGTCGCTGTCCCACGACCGGGAGCCTGTAATATGTGGTGTTTCTGATAACCAGTATCCGCCCCCCGATATTTTTTTAAATAAATCCCGGCGATAAAATATTGTATTTACAGGATTTTTACCCACAGGCTCGTCAACTATAACGGCAGGCTCAAATTCAGGAAATGAGGCCTGGAAGTCCAGCAGTTGTTCACGCCACATCTCCTGAAAGCTAATAACAGAAGGAAAACGGGAATGAATAATACCCATGCACATCTCTTTTCGGTAATTCCAATGATTTTTCCCATCGTTTGGACTGTAGTGTCTGATATTACATGAGAGGATCTTCATATGCTTTTATCCATTTCGTCTACTATACCTTTGAAAATGTGCAACAACTTAGCTTTTGAAAAATTTACAACAATAATGGTGCGTTACATGCCACGTAGGGGCAGGTTTGAAACCTGCCCCTACAGTAAATGCCATCCATGCAGAAATTTTCAAAAAACCAAATTGTTACGAAAATGTTTTCTATTGAAAATATGCAAATAATAAAGATATAATCTCTGTCCGATAAAAAGGCGTGAGATTAAATTAGGTTGGGTTTTAAAAGACAAAACCCAACGACTTTTTACCCACCCCTAAATCCCCTCCCAGGAGGGGACTTTTTGATTCCCCTCCTGGGAGGGGTTAGGGGTGGGTTAAAGGCATAATGAAAAACTTTGAAATTCCAATACGTCAAGTTAGGCTGCCTTTGGCAGCAACCATGGTTGGTTCAATCTTGTAGATTGAACCATGCGTTTAGCATTGGCTTGTACGTTTTAGCTTATTCCAGGCGTATGAAACATGCTAAACGTTTCGGTTCAATCGTGGCCGATTGAACCAACTCCAAAACTTTGAAATTCCTATACATTAAATTAGTTGCCTTTTGCAACGACTTTACATGATTCGGTAATTTTTTCGAAAACAGGAATCTATACCTCTGGATTCCCACTTCCGTGGGAATAACATGTAGTATATTTGAAATTCCTATACAATGAACATAATAAGACACTTCTTGCCCCAACCCTTGCAGAACGCCGTATATAAATACCTCAATCTGAGAATATTTTATAGTTGGCATTTTGCGATTTTTCTAACAATTATACTATAGATTTAAATCAATACAACTTATAAACATCGATAAAGACAGCAGAAATGAATATTCTCCTGGTAGATCCGCCTTTTTACAGATTTTTCAATTACTTTAACCGTTATTTCCCACTAGGGCTGAGTTATCTGTCCTCAACACTGAGAAAGGCCGGACACCAGGTAACAATGTATGATGCAGACTGTAATAAAAATTCAAAAGGTATGGATTATACAAGGTTACCAGAAAAATACCGTACCTATCTGAATGAATTAAAGAACCCGGGAAACCCCATCATAAAAGAAATCTCCGAAACCCTGGTAAAATACCAGCCTGACATTGTCGGTATAACAGTTATGACCCCAAAGGCCGCATCTGCCTTTACTGTTGCTTCTTTAGTAAAGAAATACAACAAAAATTGCCACGTGATCTTTGGCGGTCCCCATGCAACCTTAAGACCGGATGAGATCCTCAAAAATACGGGAGATGTTGACTTCGTTGTAAACGGGGAGGGCGAATTCACGTTTCTCGAATTAGTAAATGCGCTGGTTACAAAGACAAATAATTTCAGTACAGTAAGTGGAATATCTTATCGAGATGGAGATAAGATTATTCATAATGATACAAAAGGATTTATCGACAATTTAGACTGCCTCCCGTTTCCTGACAGAGAAACACTATTAGGGCTGGATACATATACATCAGAGGATATGGGCTTATTAATGGGAAGCCGGGGCTGTCCATACAACTGTTCTTATTGTGCAACGCAGATATGGACAAGAAAGGTAAGATACCGCTCTCTTGCGAACATCCTGGAGGAGGTTGTGTATGTACATCGCCAGTACGGAACACGTCAGTTTACCTTTAAAGATGATTCTTTTACGGTTAATAAAAAGAGGGTTATGGAATTTTGCAATAAACTGACAGGCGCGGATATAAAGATTAATTGGGACTGCAACACGCGGGTGGATCTTGTGGATGCAGACCTGTTGAAGACAATGAAAAAGGCCGGCTGCAATAGTATAAAGGTAGGGATCGAGTCAGGAAGCGAAAGAATACTAAAGTTAATGGATAAAGGTATTACCCTGGAGCGAATAGAGGAATCGGCAAAGCTTTTCCGGAACGTGGGAATTCATTGGACGGCTTATTTTATGATGGGTATACCTACAGAGACAAGAGAAGATATCAAAAAAACACTGGATTTACTTTATAGAATAAAACCTGGTTTTGCCTCCATCGGTGTGTATGAACCTTTTCCGGGAACAAGGCTCTTCGATATAGGTGTTGAGCGCGGCCTCGTAACGAGAGAAATGTCATACGAAGATTTCTTCACCCGCATACCAAGCGATTATTATTTGAAAGACGTAAATCGAAGGATTGACACCATGGAACAGGAAGACTTTTTAGCACTGGAAAACGAGGTAAAAGATGCCTTCCATAATTATAACAAGGGCATTATGCGTATCATTGAAAGAGCAAAGGCCAGAAGCGGAGTGTATTTCAACAATCCGAAGATCTTTTTTAATGACATTGAAAAATTTCTGGGTTGGGTCAGGTAATTATATTCACTCATGACTATCAGGATATTTCATTATCCAGTCTCAAAACGACTTATATTACTTATAATAGGGGATTTATTTATTGTACACGGATCCCTGTTTTTATCAGCAGTAATACGGTTAGGTTTCACAGGTGGATGGACATATATAGAAGGGAATTATCAATCGTTTGCCTTAACAGGCTTAATCTTTATTTTTACGTTCTTTTTTGCCGAGCTGTATGATATCCGAAAGGACTTTAAATCCATCGGAAATGTAATGGCTATTGCCTTTGCATCCATCATTGCCCTCTTTATTACGACATTCCTATTTTACCTGAATTGGTCCCTTCGTATAGGCCGCGGTGTATTTATCATAAATGGTACATTAATTACCCTTTTTATTATCGGATGGAGGATTTTATATAGTTACCTGCTGGACCAGCCGATGTTCAGAAGAAACGTACTTATTATTGGCGCCGGCTGGGCAGGAAAAACGATCCTTCAGGAAATAAATAAATCAAAAAAATCAGGATTAAGGATAGTAGGTTTTGTTGATGATAACCCGTTAATACAGGGTAAAGTTATTGATGAATTTCCCATATTAGGTACCAGGCATGCAATATACAATATTGTTCAACAGAATGATATTACAATGATCATTGTAGCTATTACCCATGAAAAGCATGCCGATTTGATAAAAATGCTCATTAATTGTTCGTGGAATGGAATAGACATTATTGACATGCCTGCTATTTATGAGCAACTGACAGGTAAAATACCTTTTAAGCATATCAATGATATGTGGATGCTGCATACCGTTATCAGTAAGCCAAAGCTATACGGTAAATTCATCAAGCCAATTCTTGAAATATTTACTGCCTCCATACTGTTTCTCCTGTTAATACCCGCTATAGCAGTAATAGCGCTACTGATAAAATTCAGTTCACAGGGCAGAATTTTTTATACACAAGAACGCGTTGGCAAAGACGGAAAAATATTTACGATTCTAAAGTTTCGGACAATGGTAGAAAATGCCGAGATAAATACCGGTGCGGTTTATACCTCAGATAATGATCCCCGGATCACACCTATTGGAAGATTTCTGAGAAAGCTGAGGCTGGACGAGATCCCTCAGTTGATAAACATAATAAAAGGTGATATGAGTCTGATCGGGCCGCGTCCCGAAAGATACGTATTTATAAAAGATTTTGAGCAAAAGATCCCTTTCTACACACAGCGGCTCGCCGTAAGACCCGGCTTAACAGGATGGGCTCAGGTAAAATATCCATATGCATCATCGATAGAACAAACAGAAGAAAAACTGCAATATGACCTTTATTACATTAAAAACATGTCCTTTATCCTCGACTTTGCCGTGCTGTTAAAGACAATAAAAGTAGTTATCTTTGGAAATGGAAAATAATAAATCAGGTTGGGTTATAAAAGACAAAAACCCAACAGCTTTTCTTTTTACCCACCTCTATCCCCTCCCAAGATGGGACTTCTACAATTCCCCTCTTGAGAGGGGTTAGGGGTGTGTTAAGGACATAATAAAAAACTTTGAAATCCTATACGTTAAATTAGGCTACCTTTGGCAGCAACTACGGTTGGTTCAATCTTGCAGATTGAACCATGCATTTAGCATAGGCCTGTACATTTTGGTTTATTCCAGGCATATGAAACATGCTAAACGTTTCGGTTCAATCGTGGACGATTGAACCAACTCTGAGAGAAGCTAACCTGATTTCTGAAGGTTTAGCAAATGCCCTCAGCCAAGTGCAAACTTTTAGAAATTTGATTCACCCTGATAGACAAGAAAGATTGAGGCAAAGACCAAGTCGAGCGGCATCTTTACTCTCACTTGGTGGCATGGAATTTTTAATAGAGGAGTTTGAGGATTTACATATAAATGGAAAATTATAAAAGCCTCAATAATAGGTTGCAATTACCTTGCCTTACTGTATTAATGTTACGAGTATCTCTCTTAAAACTTCTTTCAATGACAAGATGTCTGAAGGTAACACATCATTGGTTATATGCTTGTGATATGGATAGGTTGCTATTTCTTTGTGATGTTCTGCGTTATCGTATCTGAAGATAAGTTCTTTGTCTCTGTTTTGGTAATGGTAAGAATAAGCCCATTTTCTCATTATCGGGATAGTAACAAAATATTCTTTAAACTGTAATTCGCTTTCGTTGGTAAAAATAATTTTCCCTCTCAGATATAATGCAACATCTCCCCTGTTTTCTACTTGAAGATTGGCAAATAATTTACATGGCACTTCATGGATGAGCTTTTCCACTTCATGCAGGTAATCTTCTATTGCTGACATATCTCAATATCTTCAATCATTTTTATTTTTTGCGAAAGCTCGTTTCTTATTTTATATTCAGCCCACCAATTGAAAGTATCGTCATTTTCCTCTATCTCTCCGTTTTTAAATTTTTGAATAAAATCTGCTGAAGACATGTGGTATTTCTCTTCATAGTTTCTGATTGTTGAATCAGATAAATCCAGTGCAAATTTTATCCTTCGCCTTTCTTCTTCGAGGCCATTAGTCAGGAGTTTCTTGATAGTGTCTGTTTCCCCTGATGAGCTTTTAATATTTAGTGTCGCCATACATAATCTCCTTCGTTTTATTAAAACAGATATTCGTAACAGTTGTTTTACCTGATATGGTTTGGCTTGCCCTTTAACATCCTGGAGGTTTATCAATTCTTCTACATCGGGGTAATTGTAAATGCGATGACTGCCGTTAATACGCACCAATTGAAATCCAAATGCTTTTACACACTCTGTTACTTCTGAAAATCTAATGTTTTTAGACCCGGAAAGCATCTCTTGTAACAATTTTCTTTTTTCATGGGATTCGATGTCCCGCTTAGGTCATTTTTTCGAATCGATTTTATCATGTTGAACTGGTTGTGTCAATTAGACAAAGTGTAAAATATGCAACAACTGAAGAATACTTGCAAGATTGCGGGTTTGAAGTGAAGGACGATGAGCTGTCTCCTCAGATTGAAATTATAGGGATATGTTTATAATAAACTTAAAAAATCATCAACAGATAAGCCTGCATTGCGAATCAGAGTACGGAGGGTGCCAACAGATAATTCTTTATGTTGTGGTATTGATAAATTAACACGGACTCCGAGTTTTGACATTACCAAATGGCTTCCTACTTGCCCAATAATTTGCCAGCCGGCTTTTTGAAAGGCTTTAACAGCTTCTTTTCCCGATATATTACCGAGTCTTCCCATGCTGTTATACTGTTACCAGTAATGTTTGTTGTTCAGGCTTTATTGATATAGACGAGATGGCTTTTTGGTCTTCAGCCCAAAGCCATGCGGTAATGGCTTCTTTTATATTGTCTAATGCTTCTTTTTCGTCTTTACCTTGTGATACACAACCTGGAAGTGCTGGACACTCAGCCACAATCCAACCATCTTCTGCTTTTTCAAGTGTAATATGGAAAATCATATCATTCGCCTCCCAATAAGCTTAAGTTTATTGTGACTCAAATCTTTTATAAACTGATCAACATTGACCGTTATATACTTTTATTTGTTTTAATTATATCCTTTACCATTACTTAAAGCAAATTTCTATATTTGTATGATTATTTGGATATTTTTAAATAAGCTATAATGAACGAGCTTGGCGATACCGCATCATATGCGGAATCCAATCGTAATACGGGTTCTTTTCCATTTTGATTCCGAGTTTAATACATGCAATCTGATACGGATTATATAGCCTAATTGCGGTAATAGATTACAAGTGTTATTGATTATCGTGTTGAGAATATATATAGTCCTAAATATTTTGTCAAACTATTTTACTGCTGTAATATTAGTGTTACAGAATTGCAGAGCACTAAAGATTATGTCTCCAAGCTACTTTACCCTTTAGGAGGGTATTTTAATCTATACATTTTTGGAGAACAACCTCAATTTATTCTACCCTCTTTTTCTTCCTATTCCTGATGTAAATTATATGTCTAATTGAAGAAATGAAAAACTTTGGATCAAAATAATATTGAATTATATTTTTGAATCTTTTATACTCCGCATCACTTCCAAAGAAAAATAGCCTGAACAAACCAATTTCGGAGGTTGTGATGATACAAAGAAATTTTGTTGTTTTTACAACATCTGCATTTCTTTTTCTGATAGCATTTACCGCCTCACCTTTAACAGCAAGCCAGAAAAACTCAAATACACCATCAAAAACAGAGATCATCCAAAAAACCAAAAAACTCCAAATACCTTTCATTGCTAATAATGGCCAGGTTAATGAAAAGGTAAAATTTTACGCAAACACCTTTGGAGGGACTGTTTTTGTAACAAACGATGGGGAGATTGTATATTCACTGCCTTGCGGTAAAAATGGAGAGTTAAAAGTTGAAGGCTCTGAGTTCAGAATTAATGGAACCCATAAGGGGGAGAAGTTGGGAGATAAAGGGCAGGAAGATAAAAATAAGAAACCAGATGCCAGAAATCGGAAAGCAAACTTTTTAACTTCAAACCCAAGTCACGAAACCCACGACTTACAACTAAAAGAACACCATCCGCAATCCGAACTTTACAATCCACAATCCGAAATCAGAAATCCAAAATCAGAGACAAGAGGGATCGCCCTGAAAGAATCGCTTGTTGGTGGAAAAATTTCAGTGATAAAAGGTGAGGAAAAAGCCATAACAAATGTCAATTATTTTAAAGGAAAAGACCCGTCCAAATGGAAGGCCAATATTGCAACGTATGATGTTGTAAATCTCGGAGAGATTTATGAAGGAATAGAACTAAAGTTAAAGGCTTATGGAAGCAATGTCGAGAAACTCTTTTATGTAAAGCCCGGTGCAGACCCATCACAAATAAAGATCAAGCTGAGTGGTGGAATAGAATCAAGGGAAGAGGTCAAAAGTCAGACGACAGACTTTATAACATCGAGTCCTAAATTATGGATAAATGAACATGGAGAGCTTGAAGTAGAAACGGCGCTTGGGCCTGTAAAGTTCACAAAACCCATAGCCTATCAGGAGATTGATGATAAGAAGGTTTATGTACCTGTTGAATACAGTCTTTTGAATCAAAAATTAGAATATAGTTTTAAGATAGTAGGTTATGATAAAACAAAAGAAATGATTATCGATCCACTCCTTGCATCTACTTTTTTGGGAGGTTCTTATGGAGATCCCGCCTATTCTATTTTTGTAGATAAAGATGGTAACGTATTTGTCGTTGGCTCTGCATGGTCATCAGACTTTCCAACAACTGCTGATTCATATGATACTTCCTTTAATGGTGGCGATGAAGATATCTTTGTATCAAAATTAAGTAGTGATTTAACGAGTCTGCTTGCATCGACTTACTTGGGAGGATCTTCTAGTGATATGGGTCGTTCTATAGTTACAGATTTGAATGAAAATATATATGTAGTTGGCACCACAGAATCATCTGATTTTCCAACAACTAACGGTGCTTATGATACTTCTTATAATAGTGGCCGTGACGTCTTTGTAGTAAAATTGAATAAAAATTTAACAAATCTCCTTGTATCTACATATTTAGGTGGATCTTCTACTGATTACAGCTACTCTATAACATCTGGCCAAGATGGAAACATATACGTTGCAGGCAGTACTTACTCAATAGATTTTCCTACTACTGTTAGTGCTTATAGTATTCATGGTGGGGGTGATTATAATGATATTTTTGTAACAAAGCTAGACCAGAATTTAACATACCTCTTAGCATCTACATATCTTGGAGGTTCATCATCCGATTATAACTATTCTATAGCTATAGACTCAAATAATAGTATATATATAGGGGGGTTGACAAAATCAGTAGATTTTCCGACAACCCCCGGTGTTTATGATACATCTCATAATGGTGATTACGATGTTTATATAGCAAAACTAAACGAGAATCTAACAAACCTTATTGCATCTACATATTTAGGCGGAACTAATAGTGATGAAGGCCTTTCTATAGCTCTAGATTTTGAAAGAAATGTTTACGTAACTGGCAGAACATTGTCGTCAGATTTTCCAACAACTTCTAGTGCCTATGAAACCATTTATAAAAATGGTGATATTTTTATATCGAAGATAAATAGTGATTTAACGAGTTTACTCGCATCTACATATTTAGGAGGTTCTTCAAGTGATTATAGTAGAGCTATAGCAATAGATGTGGATGGAAATGTATTTTTAACAGGTGAAACGGCATCTATTGATTTTCCAATAACCACAGGCATTTATGGTGGCGGCAGAATGGATGTTTTCATAACAAAGATAAATGGAAGTTTAACAAATATCCTTGCATCCACATACTTAGGCGGATCTGGTTATGATGTTGGTTTTTCCATAGCCATAGATACAAATAAGAATATATATGTAGCTGGTTCTACATTTGATGAATCGGCAGATTTCCCAATAACTATAGACGCTTATGACACTTCTTATGATAGTGGAGGTGCTTTCATATCAAAGTTTGACAATGATCTTTCTAGTTCATATCCCACGGTAATAACAGAAGCTATAACTAATATAGCGCCTAAATCAGCAACATTGAATGGTACAGTGAATGCAAATGGTTTATCAACAACAGTATGGTTCGAATACGGGAGTAATAGAGATTCATATGATAATGTATTTCTCACAGAAATCCTAAATGGCTGGGGTAATAAGTCAATAGGTATCGATGTAAAAAAGCTAAAATCTGGAGTAATATATTATTATAGGGCTGTAGCAGAAAATAATGTAGGAGTTACGTATGGTAATGAAATGTCTTTCACTACACCAAAAGGAAAAATTTATGGGTATGTTATAGATACTAAAATTGGTTCTGTTGGATTCGTAAGGTTAAGAATCGAGGGAGTAAAAACAAAAATATCGGAAAGTATATTTTCTGATGCGGATGGGTTTTTTGAATTCTCAAACTTAGATGCGGATACTTATATAATTACTGTGAAAAAAAGTGGTTATAATATAAGTAAAAAGAGAATAAAACTTAGAGAAGGTCAAGAAAAAGAAATCGATATAAAAATAAAAAGAATAAAATCTTAATAGAATTGAATAAAATTGGAGATAAAATAATGAGTTATCAAAAAATATTAATAGGCTATTGTATAGTAATCGAAATTTTAATATTCACATTAAACAATGTGGCTTATTGTGATGATTCTAAAGATTTTAAGCAATTTACTTTTGACTGTCCGCCAGAAAAAATTACTGCTTCTTATAAAAAAATGGAGATTTTTGATAAACATGAAAGAGACCAGTATGTTGTAATATTTAGACCACATATAGTAAAAACAGATGGAAATTTATATTTAGCCTCTTTACAATGCATGATCCATATCTTTAGTAAAAAGCATGAGCAAGGTGGATTATTTCTTTTAGAAAACGCAAAGCTTAAATATGATGAAATTTATAAAAATAATGCAGTTTATTGGGAATTACCTACAGGAAAAGGACTTTATGTAATACCACATATTGATAATAAAACAGAAAAAATGTTTGCCCTAATAATTTATTTGAAGTGAAGTTCTAATGGGGGTGAAGGGTCACACATTATATGACTCTTGTCAAAAAAATGAAACTTATAGGTTGAAGCAGTGAATATTTTCTTAAGGTATTATTGGGATGATTTTGATGCGATTGTCCTTTTACGGATAGATAGAGTGGACACCGCCTACTAAATGATTTTTTGTTAAAGAATCTGTAATTGAGGGTGGTGCGAGTATCCAGATCCTGTATTAAATATTCGACTGTCTATAGCTTTGGAATTGTGAGATTTATTTTGGCTATCTTCTAACATCGTGATACACGGAATCGTGCAAAACTGCCGATCCCTCCGTAAGTTTTTCGTTAAAATTGGAGGTTACACTTTGCGTAAGGTATCTCTCTTGTCTAGTTGGCTAGAAAGACGCGCCCCACTTCATTCTTTCATTGACTTGGAAAATCGGCCGCCAAATCAAGAATTCGGCGGTTTCCTGAGTTTGGATGTCGTTGTTCCGGTACACGAAAGCGTTGATTTAGAGGCCGAGTCACTGGCCGACTCATGGAGCAAAGTCCATGAATATGTCAAGGCCAGCTTGGCAATCATTAAAGCTGAAAAACCAATGTGGCTAGATCATGAGGAAGTCGAAATGATCAAGGGCCAATTGGGAGAGCCGCCTCCGCTTTGCTACCCAATCTATTTGATTACTGTCGATAACGATGACGCAGAGCACTTAGTCTATATTGGGAAAACTTCTTCTAATAGCGGACGATTCAGGGGTGGGCATGCCGCACTTACCAAACTCCATCATCCTATGTACGACGGTCTAATCAAAAGGGTTTATCTTGGTGCAATTGTTCTACTGGCAAATGACAAGTCATACCAGCCGCTAGAGTGGGTAAAACCATTAGACAAAACGAAAGAATTACTCGCCAGCATTGAGGCCCAACTAATCTTCAACTTCAAGCCTCAGCTAAATACGCATCATATGAGTAGCTACAACACAACATGGCCTGTATCTTTACATATACAAAATTTTACAGGTGCTACTTCTTTTCTACACGATAAGTTTTGTTGGCCGAATAAATAGAAGCTATAACGAAATGGTTTCATCTGTATCCGTAACCATGCCGGATACATTTTGTTGTCTTATGTCTAAACTTTATGACAACATGGTAGTAGGCTGCTAACCCTAGTGTAATATAAAAAAGCCAAGTAGGGTAATATAGTAGGTTATGTTGGAGAGTGAAATCCAACATCTTTCGGGTATGATACAAATGGCTGTTGCTGGGTTTCGCTTACATTCTCTATACAACTTACTGACTGACAAATGGTAATGGGAGGGAAGAATGATTAATAAGCTCACAATGGATGACATTCACAACAAGCTGGAAGAATTGACTCTCGAAGAAAAAACGAAAGCACTAAGCTTACTTGCAAAATGTGGAGTCGATTTCAGCAAGCGTAAAGGAGAGCTAACAGGTACCTGCGTCGCAGCATTCATCTTTCAGAATAGAATCTATCCATCTGATTCACACAAGGATGTTTTCGTGAAACTTACTCAGTTGCTCGTACTAGAATACCCGGACAACAAACAAGTTATTTTTTCCATAAAAGGTCGAAAAAAGAAGTACTTTTCAACTAATCCGTCTGATTTTAAACATGGATACGAACAAATAAACGGGACGGATATTTTTGTGGATACCAATGAAAATGCCGCACAGCTAAACCGGCGATGTCAGAAACTGCTTCAAGCATTTGGAATTGATCCAACTGCCTTAATGATTATACCTAGGTAGCTCATGGCGGATTTTGTAAGGAATAGTGGTAATTATTCAAAATATTGTTGAATAATTAAGGAAATGCGAGGGAACGAAGAGGGATTGACCAAAAAGTAAATTTTTACAAATTTGTTCTCAACTTATGTCTGCTTAATAACGGGTTATTCCCACAAATTGATGTATAAATATACCTCTTATAGATATATAGCCCCATCGATGATACTTTTTGGACAGCTCTAAATTCTCTGAGTATTGTACATTCGAATACGAATTAAATTTCAGAAAGAAAAACAATGTGTAGATTGCTAATTTTATGTTTAGTATTATTTACAACTGGTTGTGCTGGCAGCATGTGTCTTATTCAAACAAGATACGATGAATTTGAGGGCTATACCATTGTTCGCATGTCAAATAATAGTTTGAGTGGAAGTGGTTTGTATATAGACACCGGTATCGTTAATTTAAATGTCCAGAAATTCATATCCAAGGAAGGACGTGAATCATACAGTTTAATAGTTGAGTATGTAGATTATTCGGACTATGCAACTTGGTTATTTATTAGAAGTGGAGAATCTCTCGTCCTTCTTATTGATGGAAAACGTATAGGTTTTACTGGCGAAGGTAGTTGGAACGATCGAGATGTTCTCTACGGTGGTAGCATAGTAGAAACAGCATGGTATGCTGTTAGCCCTGAAATTATACGTATGGTTGCAAATGCCAAAGAGGTAAAGGTAAAGTTAGTAGGGGACAAAGGCTTTGTACAAAGACATTTCAATCAAACAAATTTTAGTAATTTTAAAAAGTTTGTTGAAAATTATCTGCCATGAGCATAGGTTTTCTATGAACGAATTAAGAAGTGACCCTAGATTCTAGGTTCTTTGAGTCAGTTTACAATACATTTTTACACCAAGAAGATATTAACTATTATTACGCTCGGGAGAAGATACAAGTATGCAGTTATATAAAAAAGGAAAAACGCCAGTAAAAATAGCACAATAAAATGTTCAATAATCTATGATCCCTACGGGTAAAACTTCTTAAATATTAAATTATAAAGTGAATTCGATAATGGAAGAAGAGTTGAAAGACAACAATACGATTAATAGGGCATTTGATCGAATATTTGAGGTTTTTTTTCTTGCTGTCTGTTCTGTATTGGCATATAGTTTTTTCTTTTTATATGAATGGGGGTTTGCTGATATTTATAATATTCCCACAAGTTTCATAACTGTAGATTTAGCTAGTTTTGCAATGAGATCTGGAATAATAATTCCTAGTGTGATTGTTCTTTTTTGGTTTTATTGGTGGGCAGGTTCTATCCTTGCAGTTTCACCTAATAAAAATATCAAAACATATGTCTGGTTACTCTTATTGGTTCCTTTTTTTGTTATTTTTGTATATCTTATTTACATCTTTGTTAGCTCATATATGCAATGGAAGGATTATCTTTTATTTGTATTTATCGTGGCTATACCATTGTGGTTTTACTTTCTTACGTTTGTAATGTTGCCCAAAACTATAAAAACAATTACAGATGATAATGATAAATATTTAACATCAAAAGGTATGAGTGTTTTAAGTATTGTATCAACGCCGGAAGGTAAAAAGAAACTCAGGGATTTTTTGGAAAAGTCAAAAAAAGTACCAAATAAAAAAATTTGGAATGAGTTTAAAGCATATATTTATTCGTTTTTGTTGAATCTTCTAATATTTGATTCAAAGTTAGTATTTATTCTGTTCTTGATTATTTGGTGTTTCCCCTGTTCTTTACTTTATGGCCGAATAAGAGCTTATCGTATGGAAGATTTTTTAGTATCCAATACTCCATCTAAGAAGATAGTTGTATTGCGGATATACGGAGATAAAGTAATAAGCGTTCCTTATAGTAGAAAAGAGGGTAAAATTCGGGTTAAAAAAGAATTTGTTGTTTTTAAATTAGGTGAAGATGCCAAAGTGAAATTACACTCCGAGAAGATAAAATCCTTTTATCAAATGTTTAGAGAATGATTATTTATACTGTTGTCTTTGTTGGCAGATAGAACCAGAATGTTGTAATTAATGCTTTGGACTAGAATCAGTCAAGCAGGTTGAGTTAAATAGAGCGGGCGAACCTAACAAAACAGCAAGAAAATAAATCATAAATGAATTATAGACCTTTTGTATTTACCCACTGTAGATGTATCAGTTACGATTTTCTGGATTTTGATGTAATTCCTGAGCTAAAACACCAGCTAAGCGGTTGTGATCGAAAGAGCTATGCGCTTAGTTTTTGTCTGAACGTTAAGGTGAGTATGAAATGAGAAATATTATATGTACGACTTTCCATTCGTGCGGAAATTAAGGATGTTTGGGAGAAGCAGACGATATGGGTAGGGACTACTCAAACAAAAGAATCAGCAAGTCATCAAGATAAAGGATATATGTCTTATCAAGAAGCTGGAAGGGGATATGCAATGGCTATAGATAGCGCCATAGCTTACACGTTAAATAAGACTGCCGAGCACGTACGAAAGTCTTCTATTGGTTCGACTGCAGTTGCTGGCGCTGTCGCCGGTACCCTTGCCGGGGCAGCAATAGGGGCTGGTGTAGGAGCAGGGGTTGGTTATGCAGGTGGAAATGTTTCACAAGGTGCAACAACCGGGGCAATTATTGGTGGAACCACTGGTGCTGCCGTAGGCACAGCAGAGGGTTTATCTGATTCTTTTACCGTTAAATTTAAACAGGAACTTGCAAACTTAGCGTTTGAGGATAGAGTCATTTTCCCCGGTGATATTCAACAAGGTTTTATTTACCTAAAATGGGACCACTACAATAAAATCAGGATAAAGGTTCTAAATATTACTGACGGCAAAGTTCAGGAACTAATGTTTGATGTTTCTGTAATGCGTTAATATCTATATCACTAATTCTATATTTCTATATTAAAATTAAAGAGTTTGAAAGATTAACTATTATTTTCTAAATATAAGGTAACATTTTAGTTTTTCGAAAAACGTATTATCTATAAGCTCCGTAGGAGCAACCTGTTTGTAGATGGGGTACAATACAGATACTATAGCATCCAACAGATAAAACCGAACAGAATATGATGAAAGTGGAGTCTTTGGTTGTATGCGGGTGCATGGAACGTGCGGAATCCTTAAAAATGTCATGCGAGGAGTGAAGCGGTTGCGAGGCGGAAGCTGAAGCAAACCAGGAAATTACTTGCTGATACGCTCGGAACAGGCTCCGCAATCTCTGCCATTGGGATTGCTTCGGAAAAGACCCTCGCAATGACCGTTGGGCAGTCTTTCGTAATTTGAGGATATGTTCGGTTTCATTCTTTGGATACTATAGCTCCATAAGGGGCGGCCTGGTCTATCTATTAATCATATACAGGCCGCTCCTACGGAGCTATTTACCCTATTAAATTTTATTAGGCTACAAACAGATCGCCCCTAACGGGGCTACATTGTTTTTTATATCCTCACAGATTTTTCAAAAAATTAATCTGAAAGCCCAAAATAACGGGAAAGCCGAAACGCTGTGTCAGCAGTTATCGAACGATTACCGTGAACGATCTCGTTGATACGGCGGGCCGGTACACTAATATCCCTGGCCAGTTTATACTGGCTTATACCCATAGGCTTCAGGAATTCCTCCAATAATATTTCTCCCGGATGTATCGGGAATGCTCCCCTCAACATTGCAGATTGCATCTTTGTAAAGTATCCATTTTTTATTTGACTTGTGCATATATTGTACATACAATTCATTTATGTTTTACCAATGGGATGCTGAGAAAGCAGATTCTAACTTAAAGAAACATGGTATAGATTTCGCCGATGCGGTTGGAGTATTTGAGGATGAATGGGCATTAACCATTAAAGAACATTACGTTGGAAACGAGCAGCGTTTTGTAACTTTGGGAATGGATTTTCTTGGCCGTGTACTTGTTGTTGTATACACATACAGGAATAATGATATACGTCTAATTTCAGCACGCACAGCTACAAAAAGAGAAAGGAAAATTTATGAAAGAAAAAGAGTATAAATTTGACGATGCAAAACAGGGTGCTATAGTGAAGCCTGCAGGAGGAAAGACTCGTATCACTATACGTATTGACACAGATATACTAAATTGGTTCCGCAGTAAAATCCATAAGGCTGGTGGTGGTAACTATCAAACGTTAATAAATGATGCGTTGCGAGAGCATATTCAAAAAACGAATAGTACACTTGAAACAAAACTACGTAAGTTAATTCGGGAAGAGCTCAAAGTGATTACGAAATAATTTGCCCTGTTCGGCAATCGGGTAGAATCGGAAACTCCTTAGCGGGTTCTGGTTTGTTACCAAAACCTGTGTCACGTTCGTAATTTGAGGATATGTTCGGTTTCATCCTTTGGATACTATAGCTCCATAAGGAGCGCGGCCTGGTCTATCTATTAATCATATACAGGCCGCTCCTACGGAGCTATTTACCCTATTAAATTTTATTAGGCTACAAACAGATCGCCCCTAACGGGGCTACATTGTTTTTTATATCCTCACAGATTTTTCAAAAAATTAATCTGAAAGCCCAAAATAACGGGAAAGCCGAAACGCTGTGTCAGCAGTTATCGAACGATTACCGTGAACGATCTCGTTGATACGGCGGGCCGGTACACTAATATCCCTGGCCAGTTTATACTGGCTTATACCCATAGGCTTCAGGAATTCCTCCAATAATATTTCTCCCTAATGTATCGGTTCCATTTTTTCGTGCTCATTGTCACCCCCTAATGATAATCAACTATTTCAACAGTATTTTTGCAGCGAAAGCTTTTTATCACGCGTTAATAATAACGCATAACTTGGCAGCGACTAAGGTTGGTTCAATCTTGTAGATTGAACCATGCGTTTAGCATTGGCCTGTACGTTTTGGTTTATTCCAGACATATGAAACATGCTAAACGTTTCGGTTCAATCGTGGACGATTGAACCAACTCTGAGGTCAAGTTTTAATTTTGCCATAAAATATTACCGTGTTTTCTATATTATGTACTTAACCCCGAAGGGGTGAAATGATTATAGCAAAAGAATAAACCACAGAC
>CAZPUD010000020.1:0-25936 GCA_964589115.1 uncultured candidatus Brocadiaceae bacterium
CCTCTTTTGGTTATTCACATACCGTTACAAATAATGTTGACAGTGTACTAGTTAATATTATTTACCCAACGCAACATATACAATAATACATATACAACCAATCACAATATAAAAAGCATAATTGCGTACGTATCCTGTTTGCAGGAGACGAAGTATATTGCCAAACCATCCAACAAGACGCGCAATCCCGTTAACAGAACCATCAATTATCTGGATATCTACACGCCTCCATAAAACAATAGCTATTTTTTTAGTTAATTTTACAAAAAGGATATCGTAAATTTCGTCTATATAATATTTATTCAGTAATATTTTGTAAACAATGCGGAAGCGTTCTGCCAGTTTTTTAGGTAATTCCGGTTTTTTTATATACATCTGATAGGCCATAAATATGCCTGCAAGGGCAATTGCTGTAGAAATAACCATCATCAGATAAGGGTTTCCTTCGCCGTGGTGCACAGAGGCCTCTGTTCCTGCAATTTCTGTATAACCATGCGTACCAAAGATGGGCGATAAAAATCCGTGTATAACATTTGCACCCGGTATACCGAAAAATCCCCCAATACCGGAGAGACCTGCAAGTATTATTAAAGGAATTGTCATATTCCCGGGAGACTCATGGAGGTGTTCCATTACGTGGTGATCAACTCTAGACTCTCCATGGAAAGTCAGGAAGAGCAAGCGGAACATATAAAAGGCAGTGAGAAGTGACGTAACAGCCGCAATTGACCAATAGAGAAAATTTCCGTGAGTAAGGGACTCTAATAAAATTTCGTCCTTACTGAAAAACCCGGCAAAAGGCGGGATTCCTGCAATAGCAACTGTACCGATCAAAAAGGTCTTATAGGTAACAGGGATATGATGTCTTAATCCGCCCATCTTTCGTATATCCATTTCTCCGGATAAGGCATGGATGACACTGCCGGAACCCAAAAACAACAGGGCTTTAAAAAATGCATGTGTCATAAGGTGAAAAACGCCGGCTGTAAAAGCGCCTACTCCACAGGCCAAAAACATATATCCGAGCTGGCTTATCGTAGAATATGCCAATACACGCTTGATATCATTCTGCACTAAACCGATGGATGCAGCAAAGAGTGCTGTAACAGCGCCAATACAGGCTATAACAGTCATAGTAAAAGGAGACAGCAGAAACAGGACATTGCACCGGGCAATCATATAGACGCCAGCAGTCACCATAGTCGCAGCATGGATAAGTGCACTGACAGGTGTAGGTCCCTCCATGGCATCGGGCAGCCATGTATAGAGAGGTATCTGGGCTGATTTGCCTGTTGCGCCCATAAATAAGAGAAGCGTAATAATGGTAACCGTAAAACTTCCTGCCACAATATTTCCACGTGAGGCTGAATGAAACACCTCAGTAAAGTCAATGCTGTGAAAAGTCAGGAAGACAAGCATAATACCAAGGGCAAATCCAAAGTCACCCACACGATTAACAATAAAGGCCTTCTTGGCAGCATCCGAGGCAGATTTTTTCTCGAACCAGAAACCAATAAGCAGATAAGAACTCAGCCCAACAGCCTCCCAGCCGACAAACATGAGCAGAAAGTTGTTTCCCAATACAAGGAGTAACATCGAGAAGGTAAACAGATTGAGATAGCAAAAATAACGATGGAACCCCTTATCTTCATGCATGTAGCCAATGGAATAGATATGAATAAGGAGTCCAACCCCGGTAACGATAAGGATCATGAGGGTTGAAAGCGGATCTATCTGCAGACCAAGGGCAGATTGAAAAGAGCCGGATTCGATCCAGCTAAACAGATGTTTCTCAAAGATGCGCTCGTCCGGCGGGAGTGAAAGAAGTTTACAAAATACAAGTACTGAGATAAAAAAGGCAAGACCGATCGCACCGCAGCCGATATATCCTACGGTATCTTTTCGAAGCCTTTTACCGATCAATCCATTTATGGTCGCGCCAAGTAATGGAAATAGCAAGACAAGCACAACGAGGTTGAACATGGGGTTCCTACCATTTCATAATGTTCATATCATCAATATTTACAGTTTCTTTATTCCTGAATATGGCAACGATAATCGCCAGACCGACAGCCGCCTCGACTGCTGCAACTGTCATGGTAAAAAAAACGAACATCTGACCGTGCATGGAATTGAGGTAATGGGCAGATGATACAAAAGATAAATTAACAGCATTAAGCATGAGTTCAATACACATAAATATTATGATGGCGTTTCTCCGTATCAATACGCCAATGACACCAAGCGTAAACAAGATTCCGCTCAATACAAGGTAATGAGTCAAAGTTATCATGTTATAATTTCCTCTTGGCTAGTATGATAACCCCGATAGCCGCCACGAATAATAAAATAGAAGTTAATTCAAATGGTAAGAGATAATCGGTAAACAATAAATTACCTATCAACTTAGTGTTTCCAACGGCATTGACGTAAGCACTGCTATATTCACCCTGCTTCCCCTGCAGAAATCTTGATCTCAAGATCAAACAAATAGCCGAAAACAGCAAGATTCCCATAACAACGGCAGGTATTTTTTGAAATGGCAAAGCATCTTTCATCTCTTCGAGAACACTTAAATTCAATAACATAATCACGAAAAGGAAAAGAACCATAATGGCACCTGCGTATACAATGATTTGAACGGCAGCAATAAATTGAGCCTCGAGCAAGACATAGATCACTGCAATACTCAGCAGCGTCATAACAAGGTATAAGGCGCCGTGGACCGGATTCTTTTCAAATATAAGATAAACCGCAGCAGATACAGAAACAGCGGCCATGATATAGAACAGATATGCTTCCATAGGGTCTAAATATAAATATTTCTTTTTTTAGTAAGGTCTAATAATTGGTTCTTCTGGAAAATATCTTTACTTTGATAGGTTGATAATTCAAATGTGTCCCTCAGCATCACAGCCCGTACAGGACATGCCTCTTCGCAGAACCCGCAGAAAATGCAGCGGAAGGCATCAAGTTCATAAATCTTCGGATATCTCCTGTTCAATGTCTTATCCGTTGCCCCCTCTATGTAGATACACCTGGAGGGGCAAACCTTTGCACAGAGTCCACAGGCAATACATCTTTCCCTGCCATCTTTCCCTATTTGCAGTTCGGGTAATCCACGAAACCTTGGAGCAAGTTCCGGCCGCTCGTCGGGGTACTGCAGGGTAACAACTGCATTTGGATTTAAAAATCGCTTAAGAGTAAGCATGAGACCTTTAATAAGTGGTAGAATCATATTAGCCCTTAATTATCATAATAAAGCCAGTGATTAATATATTGAATAAAGAAAGGGGCAGTAAAAATTTCCAGCCAAAATGCATTAACTGGTCATACCTTACTCTCGGATAGGTAGATCTTAACCAGATGAAGAAAAACAGACAGCCGGAAAGTTTCAGCATAAACCATACTACCGGGGGTAAAAAAGGTCCCTGCCATCCGCCAAGAAAAAAAGTTACAGCAATAGCTGATACGCTGATCATATTAGCATACTCAGCCATAAAGAACATTGCGAATTTCATACTGCTGTATTCCGTATGGTACCCGGCTACAAGTTCGGATTCAGCCTCCGGAAGGTCAAATGGAGTACGGTTAACCTCCGCTATAGCGCTGACGGCATAAATAAAAAACCCGATAGGCTGTAGTATAATATTCCAGAATTTCGCCTGTGCATTTACGATATCCACAAGGCTCAAAGACCCCGTCATCATAACAACTCCTATAAGGGACAGCCCAAGGGTTAATTCATAGCTAATCATCTGGGCAGAAGATCTTATACCGCCCAATAAGGAATATTTGTTATTAGAAGCCCAACCAGCCATAACAATTCCATAAACGCCTAAAGAAGATACAGCAAATATATAGAGGAACCCAACATTAATATCCGTAATTACAAGGTCTATGTTGTATCCGAAGATTTTTATTTTATCTCCGAATGGGATAACCGCAAAGGAGATAAGGGCAGGAACCAGTGACATGGCGGGAGCCAGTAAAAAGAGCAGCTTATTTGCTTTTTCAGGAATAATATCCTCTTTAAATAAGAGTTTTACAGCATCGGCAATCGGCTGTAGTAATCCATGAGGTCCAACGCGCATTGGACCAAGGCGGACTTGCATGTGTGCCAGGACTTTTCTCTCAAGCCAGATCATGGAAATGATCATAAGCTGGACTACACCGAACACAAGCAAGATCTTAATACAGGCAATAAGAAGGTAAACGAAAATTTCTTTATTCATTTAACTTACAATTGCCTCTTCGCGGTGCATTCTTTGGCCACAACACTCCAATATACCTGTTGTTTCAACTATAACCTTCACCTTCTGCTTACATATATCGCATACAAAGGTTTCTCCGTCTCTGGGTTTATGGTGAGCTGTTGTCCAGGTTGCCATCATCCCCTTAACCCCGACAAGGCTCATTTCCTTACCACAACAAACCAATACCCCAAAGCCTTCTTCGAGAACTTCCACCTTTTGCCTGCAAATTTCACAAAAATATGTTTTTCCTTTTTTTGCCATACCCTTTTACCACCATGCAAAACGGATCATTTGATGTCCCTTAATACCAAAACAAATTTATTGTACCCCTATTTTGAAAACCTCAGCATTGCAAATATTATTACAGAAAGCACACTCATCCCATACTATCCATTAAAGACTTTACAATCATCAGTACGAAGCTTGCTTTTTTATGCCTTAACAATTTTTACAGGCGTATATACGCCATCCCGGATAAGGTTAACAGGCACCCACTCATAATCTTCAGAAACAAATAGTACACCTTCAGGTGATTTATCCGTAACCTTCGCCTTAAGTTTTATCTTACCCCGGCTGGACTCAATCTCAACCATATCACCGTTATGGATTTGAAGTTTCTGCGCATCTTTTCTGTTTATTTCCACAAGACATTCAGAGGCGACCTCAGTAAGGGCCTTTGAATACCTGGAAAAAGCACCCTGATGATTCAGACTGGAGCCAGCAAGCAGTACAAACGGAAAATCTTTACTCTTTTTTATATCTGGCAATCCAGGTTGAACAATACGAAGTGCATATGTATTCGATTTGTTTTTGTTCGTGACAGAAGATGTCCACTGAAATTCCTTCCTTTTTAGACGATCATAATTGATCCCGGCATAGATAGGAACGGTATTCTCTATTTCGAGGAAGATATCTTTTGGTGAAGTATATGAATATGAGTGCCCCATCTTTTTTGCCAGGTCACAGATAATTTGCCAGTCGGGTTTAGCATCTACCACAGGCCGTATGGCCTTATTTAACCGCTGCACTGTCATTCCCATATTTGTAAATGTCCCTTCCTTTTCAGCAAATGTAACAGCGGGAAGGACAACATCCGCTAACTGTGCTGTCTCTGTTAAAAAGATATCCTGAACTACGATAAAGTCTACCTTTTGGAACGCATCCCGTATTTTCTTACCGTCCGGATAATTTATTATGGGATTCTCTCCCATGATGTATAACGCCTTTAGCTTTCCCTCAAGAGCAAGGTCGAATACATCTACAGGCTCTCCCCTGCAAATGTCATCGGAAAGCTTTACACCCCATGCTTTTTCAATCTTTTCTCTATGTGAAGAATCGCTCACATTAATATATCCAGGGAAAAATTCCGGAACGACCCCCATATCATTTACACCCTGCGAATTGCTGTACGACCTCGAAAACAAAACTGAAACCTTTACGTGATCATCACCTGTACTACCGGCAACGGAGTTTAGCAATCCACAAAGATTCATTAACGCCTGTATAGTATCATTCGCCTGCGGGTCCTCTTCTATGTCCTTGCCACAGATGATATAACAATTCCCCGGTTTTGCTAATATCCGGGATACATTCCTTATTGCTTCTCCGGAAATGCCGGTTATCCCGGCGAATTTCTCTATGCTGAAGTTATTAAGAACGGGATATAATCCCTCAAGATTGCTGATTGACTGCCCTGCCATTTTCAAGTCAACAAGCTCTTCATCAATGATAACTTTCGTTATGGCATGAACCAATGCTGCCTGACTTCCAAGAGAGTATTTTAAGTGAATGTCATTTTTAGCGGTACTGTTAAATAAAACGCCTCTTATGTTGGCAATAATAAGATCAGCACTATTCATCCTTATAGCTTTTCTTGCCATATTTCCTAACACCGGATGTGCCTCTGTTATGTCTACTCCGAAGAAGAACAGTGTATTCGCATTTGCTATATCTTTCAGCGATGATGATGTAAACCCATGGTTAACGGAATCGAGAATTAATCTATTAATAACAGGTGATTTTATGTTGGCCAGATTATTAATGTTATTGGTTCTTAGTACAGATCTGGAAAACTTCTGGAAGAGATAATTATCCTCATTGGTACATTTTTCAGAACCAAGACCGCCAATCGTACTTCCCCCGTGTTCGTTAATAATCTGCTGAAATCTTTTTGACACATATTCAAGGGCGTCATTCCAGGAAGCAGGATGCAATTTACCATCCTTTTTCAAAAGCGGGGTTTTTAAGCGTTCTGTGGAGTGGATAAACTCGTGACCAAACCTGCCTTTTATACAGAGATTGCCTTCATTTATACCAAGGTGATCATCTGATGTTATACGTCTTACGCTCTCCTGTTTTGTATTTAGAACAATAGCACATCCGACAGCACAGTACGGGCAAGTCGTTGGGGTCTTATTGAATTCCCAGGGTCTGCCTCTGAAAGCAAGTGTCCTATCCTGCCAGGACCCCGTTGGACACACTGCCAAACAGCCGCCGCAAAAACTACAGTTGAGAGGTTTGTCAAAGGCAGTACCAACGAATGTATTTATACCTCTCTTTTGGAAATCAATGGCCCCAATTCCTTCTATTTCTTTGCATGCGCTTACACACCGTCCACACAAAATACAACGGTTCCGGTTTAACTCTAAAATTGGGTTATCCCGGACAATTGGGGCATTCATCCTTACCGTGCTAAACCGGCTCGGGGCCAGATTCAGCTCATGAGTAATATCCTGCAGGCCGCATTCACCTGCTTTGTCACAAACAGGACAGGAAAGTTCATGATGGGCCAGCAAATACTCCATAACAGACCTTCGGTATCGAATCACCTTTGGAGTATTTACTTTCACAACCATTCCTTCGGATACAGGATGTGCACAGGCGAACCGGTGCCCTGTTCTCTTTTCAGTAACTTCAACCATACAAAGCCTGCATCCTCCAAACTGTGAGAGTTTTGGATGATAGCAAAGACCGGGAACATAAATATCGTTATCCAACGCTGCCTGGAATATATTGGTGCCTTCCGGGGCAACAATTGGTTTGTCATCAATAATAAGATTAATCATCTTCATTTTATTGCCATAAAATTACATTTTTCATAACATAAATTACACTTGATACATTTTTCCTTGTTGATAAAAGCAACTTCCTTCGTGCTGCCGCTGATTGCCTTGACGGGACAATTACGAATGCATGCCTGACATTTTGTACATTTTTCCGGTGTAACTTCATATTTATGAAGTGCGACGCACATGGCGGTAGGACAACTTTTATCGCGAATATGCGCAATATATTCGTCTTTAAAATATCTGAGCGTTGATCTTACAGGATTAGGGGCAGACTGTCCAAGACCACAGAGAGACATAGTTCTGATCTCATCACACATCTGCTCAAGAACTTCTAAATCTCTCTCCTCCCCCTTTCCCTGGGTAATACGGGTAAGGATATCGAGCATAAGGGTGGTACCAATACGACAGGGCGGGCATTTTCCGCATGATTCATTTGCACAGAAATTCATAAAGAAACGTGCCATCTCAACCATACAGGTAGTTTCATCGACGACAACAAAACTACCGGAGCCCATCATGGCGCCGGCGCCAACAAGCGACTCATAATCAATTGGAGAATCCAGCAGAGATTCCGGCAAACATCCGCCGGAAGGCCCCCCGATCTGTACCGCCTTGAACCTCTTCTTTTTCGGAATTCCGCCACCCATATCAAATACAATTTGCCTGATTGTTGCACCCATGGGAACTTCAATAAGCCCGGCATTTTTTATCTTTCCGGTTAAAGAAAATATCTTTGTCCCTTTACTTTTCTCGGTACCAACCTTTGAGTACCAGTCTGCACCCTTATTGATAATAAATGGTACATTAGCAAAGGTCTCTACATTATTTAATAAGGTGGGCTTATCCCATAATCCAGCCTCTACGGACTGCGGGGGTCTTGTACGCGGCATTCCACGCTTGCCCTCGATAGAATTTTGCAATGCGGTTGATTCGCCGCAAACAAATGCACCGGCACCTTCTTTTATATAAATATCTAGACTATATCCGCTGTTTAATATATTTTTTCCAAGAAAACCATATTTTCCGGCCTGCTCAATTGTGTGTTTCAGTCTTTTAACTGCCAGTGGATACTCGGCGCGAACGTAGATATAACCACTCGTAGCATTAATGGCATATCCGGCGATTATCATGCCCTCCAGGACGGCGTGAGGATCACCTTCCAGCAGGCTTCTATCCATAAAGGCACCAGGATCTCCCTCATCTGCATTGCAGAGAACAAACTTCTCGTCAGCAGAGTACTTGGCACAGGATGCCCATTTTTCACCAGTGGGAAACCCGCCGCCCCCCCGTCCCCTAAGCCCCGATTCGCTTATCTCATTTATCACATCCTTGGGCGTCATAGTCTCCAGCACTTTCCTGAGCGCCGTGTACCCTCCACTTGCAATATACTCCTCAATATTGTCCGGGTCAATATACCCACAATTCCTTAAGATATATTTATGTTGACCCTTATTCATCTCAAGGTCTTCAAAAAACGATATACCGTCATAGGGAATATCGGTTTTGTTGCTTACCTGCATCTGCGATAAAGCAAGTTTTTTTACGGCCTCTCCTCTTCCTATATGCTCTTCTATTATCTGAGGAACCGCAGCGCTCTTTACATTTCCATAGGTAACACGGGTACGACCAGGGGTGATTATGTCTACGAGCACCTCATAGGTACACATACCAATACAACCTGTACGTACGATTTCCGCATCCAGTTTTTGTTTTTCTAACTCGCGTTCAATGCTGGCTAATATGCCTTTAGCACCGGCACCCATGCCACAGGTAGCCATACCAATAAATATCTTCGGCTTTTGCGTAACATTCTTTTGTATCGTTCCTGTTTCTTCACAAATACTAATCATAAATTATTTCGAAATTTCAGATTCTTTTATTTCCTTTATAACATTACCAACACTATCGGATGCAAGTTTTCCGTGAACATCTTCATCCACCATCATAACAGGTGCTAATGAACACGCACCTAAACATGCTACCTCTTCCAGAGTAAATAATTTGTCTTTTGTCGTCATACCAACGGAAACATCCAACGTTTCACTCAGTTTCTCAGTAATCTTTTTCGCACCTTTCACGTGGCAGGCGGTTCCACAACATACCTTTATTATATGCCGTCCTCGCGGTATCAGATGGAATTGGGCATAAAAAGTGGCAACGCCTACTATTTCACTTGCCCCCATATTAAGCCTTTCTGAAATAAGATCAACCGCTGGTTCCGGCAGATAACCATATTCTGCCTGTACCATTTGCAATATGGGGATTAAAGAGCCCCGGGCATCCTTATATTTCTCCAGTATCTTTTCTACACCGGAAAGATCTATTGCCTCATTTTTTACAGAATTTTCATTAATCATCTTCATTAAAATAATATTGTATCGTAATTTAAATAATTTGTAAAACAGTTACATCTGAACTATTACCGGTCGATCTCCCCTAAAACAATATCCAGACTTCCAATTGTAGCTACTACATCCGGAAGCAATCTTCCCTCTACCATTTTCGGCAGTGCCTCAAGATTCACAAAAGAAGGAGGCCGGATTCTCAACCGGTACGGACGACTGGAACCATCGCTTACAATATAAAATCCAAGTTCCCCCTTAGGTGCTTCAATACTGGTGTAAACCTCACCCTTCGGGGGGCGGATGCCTTGAATGATTAATTTAAAGTGATGGATCATTGCCTCCATCTTTGTCTCCACATCCTCTTTCGGAGGTAAGGTAACATTCGGTATCTCAGCCATGATACTTCCCCTGGGGAGGATATCTAGCGCCTGATGTACAATACTATTGCTCTGCCGCATTTCTTCGATACGAACAAGATACCGGTCATATACATCTCCATTCCGGCCTAAAGGAACGGTAAAATTATATTTATCATAGCCTGAATACGGTTCCGATTTTCTTACATCCCAGTTCACCCCGGAACCCCTTAAACTTGGACCGCTGAGTCCATAGCCGATAGCATCCCCGGCTGAAATGACTCCAACACCAACAGTCCGCTTCTTCCATATAGGATTGTCCGTTAACAGCGTCTCATATTCATTAAGCCGTGATGGAAATTCAGCAACAAATTTCCGGGTTTTCTCCAGAAATCCACCAGGAAGTTCCCTCATTACACCACCTATACGTATATAGGATGTATGAAGTCTGGCACCCGAAACCATCTCAAAGAGGTCATAAATCGTCTCACGTTCCCGGAAGCAATAGAAGAACACTGTCATAGCACCAATATCAAGGGCGTGCGTTGCTAACCATAATAAATGGGATGAGATCCTTGTAAGTTCACACATAAGCACACGGATATGCTGCGCCCTTTCCGGGATTTCAATCCCAAGCAATTTCTCAACAGCAAGGGCATATGCAAGGTTATTTGAAAAGGGAGCAACGTAGTCCAGGCGGTCCGTAAGCGGAATAAATTGGTGGTAGGTTTTTGATTCGGCAAGTTTTTCTACACCTCTGTGAAGGAACCCAATATGAGGTGTTGCTTTGACAATCATCTCACCATCAAGTTCCAGCAGCAGTCTTAGCACCCCATGGGTACTGGGATGCTGGGGACCCATGTTAATGGTCATTAAGTGTGTTGTTGCTTCCGTAGATACCGCCATTACTCTCTTCCCTCTCTGTATGTATTAAACAGGTCAGACGGCTGCCTCCCCTCAACGGGATAATCTTTCCTTAATGGATGTCCTTCAAAATCATCAGGTGTAAGTATTTTCCGCAGGTCAGGATGACCGTCAAATCTAATACCAAACATATCATATGTCTCTCTTTCATGCCAATCAGCCGTTTTCCATACATTGACAACACTTGATATGGCGGGTTCACTTGATAGAATTGGTACTTTGAGTCGCAGGCGGTGGTTCTTGTTTAAAGAATAGAGATGGTATACTACTTCAAAGATGCCATCTGTTTCAACCCGGTCGACACCGCAAAGATCTGACAAAAAATTAAAATCAAGCTGTTCATCTTCTTTCAGAAACCTTGCAACCTCAGTAATATACTCTTTTTCCATTGAAATGGTCAACTCATTACGAAATACTTGAGAATCTATAACTACATCTGGAAATTTATCTTTTACCAGGGTAATTATTGCTTCAATATCCATACTTTAAAGAACCTTTCTCAATCTTCTTTTGTATCTCCATAATAGCATGTATAAGTGCCTCCGGTCTGGGTGGACATCCCGGTAAATATACATCTACTGGCATAATCTGATCAATACCCTGAACAACACTGTAGGTATTATATATCCCTCCAGAAACAGCACAAGCACCCATAGCAATTACCCACTTTGGTTCCGGCATTTGATCATAAATCTTCCTTGCTACAGATGCCATCTTATAGGTAAGCGTACCGGCAACGATCATTAAATCCGATTGCCTTGGTGAAAAACGAAAAACCTCTGCCCCGAATCGTGCGAGGTCGTAACGGGGTGCAATTGCCGCCATCATCTCCAGAGCACAGCAGGCCAATCCAAACGGCATAGGCCAGAGCGAGGATTTACGGGCCCAGTTCACCATTGTATTTAGGGTAGTAGTTAGAACGTTGTCATCCAAATGACTCTCTATTCCCACTCTAACCCTCCTCTCTTCCAGACATATAAATAACAGATAAGTAATATACCGATAAAAATTAATATCTCAATAAATCCAAATAATTTTAACGACTTGAACGCTACAGCCCACGGATAAAGAAATATAATTTCGATATCGAAAAGAACAAAGAGCATAGCAATTAGATAAAATTTTACAGAAAAACGCTCCCGGGCCGACCCTACCGGATCAATGCCGCATTCATAGGGCGTAAGTTTTTCCTTTGTAGGCTTGTAAGTTCCCAGTATAGCAGAAATCGCTATATTAGTAATTGCAAAACCTGCAGCTATAATGAACAATATCAGTATAGGTAAATAGTTTATCATATAGTAAAAGTAGTAAAAGCGTCATTATAAAACTATTTAAAAAAAAGTCAAAAAGATTTAACCTCTGGCGCAAAAAAACACCTTTTCTACCTTGATTTATCCAAGAATTAACTCAACTTTTTTATCTTACACATTTGCTGGCAGACAAGAACTGAAAGTTTTATTTTACGAAATAATATAACATAAGGCAAGGATGATAAGAATTTGCTGCATTTTTCATGCTATTTTGTTCTTATCGATTTGATTTACCAGCGGTACAAAGCTTCATACCAATGAGATGGAGTAAAGAGGCACAATAGTGGAGATATGCAGAGTTGCCCAGGATGTATTATACACAGCGTCATTAACCAGATACGAATATGTCATTCCCGCGGAAGCGGGAATCCACAAAAACACTGGATTCCGGGTCAAGCCCGGAATGACAGACTGTTGTAAACTTATGTCGCTATGTATAGATAGTAAAATGATATGAAACATGCTAAACGTTTCGGTTCAATCGTGGACGATTGAACCAACACCGAAACCAACACCGAATCTTTGAAATTCCTATGCATTAAATTAGACCTTCGGCTACTTTTATCTGTTGTGGAAATGTAGGGCAAGGCTTTAGCCTTGCTTCTACGCCAGAATAACTGCACGGGGATGGCAATCCTAAAGGGTTGCCCTACAACAAAACATTGAATTTTCTATGCATCGAGTTGGTATTAACGCACCTTTAACCTGGCATATCCCTGATGTTCTCCAAATCTGTCTGACCAGACTATGCCAACATCCCAAATATCTCCTTTTCTCATAATCTTAAGTAGGGCACCTAACTCTTCAGTGCTGTTAATCCGATATTGACCTACATACACAAGTACATGGCCTGCCTCGATACCAACACTTGCAGCCGGGCTGTTCTTCTGCACTCCGGAAACCAGCACACCGCTCTTCACCCACCATAATTTTAATTGCTTTGCAAGGTGTGGGGTAAGATCCTGCACATATAGTCCCAACTTCTCCAGTGCAAGCTTCTCTACAGAAGCAAGCGGTGCCTTTTCCAGGGTAATACCCAGTTTATGCTCACGTCCATTACGGTTTATATAGATATAAAGCTTGTCTCCGGCGTTTTTCTTTAGTATATACTTTTCAAAATCAAGGATATCGAGAATCACCTTTGAATCTATTTTTGTAATATAATCACCGACTTTAATTTGTGCTTTGTAGGCAGGACTGTCAGTTTCAACTGACGTAACTATGATCCCCCTGGAACCATCACCCTGTTCCTCAACCTGTGCGCCAAACCATATCCTGTTAAGTTCTCTAAAATTGAAAAGCGAAACAAGGGCCCTTCTCACTTTATCGACAGGAATAGCAAATCCAATACCCTGAGCCTGGTTTACGATTGCGGCATTAATACCAATAAGTTCTCCATCTATATTAATGAGGGGCCCGCCGCTGTTACCCGGATTTATCAAAGCATCGGTTTGAATGAGGCCATCATACTTGATCTCTCCATATTCACTGCTGAAGGTGATCGTACGGTTCTTTGCACTTAACACCCCTGTAGTAACTGAATTTTCCAGGCCAAAGGGATTCCCCAGCGCAATAACGGTCTCTCCAATCATAAGGTCCTTTGATGTTCCCATCTTAATATAAGGAAGAGGTGTGGGTGAATTTATTTTTAATACGGCGAGATCACTGGCTGGGTCTGAACTAATCATCGTTGCCTCATAATCCTTACCATCCGACAGCCGTACTTTAATCCTGGATGCGCGACTCACAACATGTTCGTTCGTAACAATATATCCATCTTCATCAATAATGACACCGGAACCCAACGGTCTTTCAACCATTTGTTTTTGATTTTGACCGAAAAAATCATTGAAAAATTGTTCAAACATTTCACTTCTTGACCCAAAAAACGGATCTACATGGCGCTGGGTAATGAGCCGTTCCGTCCTTATATTAGCCACAGCCGGCCCTACCTTCTCAATCGCTTCGACAATGGGAGTTCTTCGGTTTGACCCGGACTCCAGCGCGGACACCTCGCTCTGTATAAAGGGGACAGAAATAAGAGGAATAGAGATTGATAAGAGGATAAACTTTTTTAAGGCAGCCAACTTAAAACGATTTTTATTTTGAAAAAACGACATGGTTCATTGTCCCTGGTACTTTTAGTATCAATATTAGATTCCTATACGATTAAATTAGGCTGCCTTTGGCAGCGACTAAGGTTGGTTCAATCTTGCAGATTGAACCATGCGTTTAGCATAGGCCTGTACGTTTTGGTTTATTCCAGGCATATGAAACATGCCAAACGTTTCGGTTCAATCGTGGACGATTGAACCAACTCTGAAACTTTGAAATTCCTATACATATATATAAGGCAAGGCTTTAGCCTTGCTTCTACGCCAGAATAAATGCACGGGGATGGGCTGTCCAAAAGTCCGTAAACCATACAAAAGGTAGGGGCTGAAAATCTTCAACCCCTACAAAAATAATTGATCTACTATACAATCAAGATATGAGTAAGGTGGATTAATTCGTTATTTTTTATACCTAATCCACCAACAATATCTCCTGAAAAGATGGATTCGCTACTGTCCATTTGCAAACTCAGGACAGGCTTAATCTACCCTGCCGTAAAACCGCTGGCTTTTAGTGGAATCCCCCGCCATGCGGAGAACTTCCATACGGTTTTCCGTGCGGACTGGTACCCAAAGGCATTTCCCTTACCGGTGCCTTTCCTGCGTCCATTGGTACTCTTATTTCTGCCTCTGCAACTACCGTTGTAAAATCTTCCTCTTTCTTCATGAGATTAGCGACCGACTCGTTATTAACAACATAAATATAATCCGAATCCCTGTTTTTCACGTAGTAGTTTTGTGCATCTTTCTTCTTACCGATATAAAGTACGGCATCTCCGCTCTCTTTGCCAATATTAATCGTCAGTTGGGGTTTATCAAGGGAAAACAATGCCAGGTCATTTGCTCTGTATTGCTCAATGTAACTGCCTTTCAATTCGGAAAGGTTGCGGATAAAAAAGTCCACTTCTCTTCCCTGAACATCTTTCTTATCGTAGTTTTTAATCTTCCAGACATTGTTTGTTTTTTCCAGCTCAATGATCTTATCGGTGTAATTGAGTGAAAGTGTCGTTACATCCGCCCTTTCAAAATTGAATATTCTCGTTGGTACCAATTCAGCATTAAGATTCCTTACTTTGGGCCAGGAGAGTTCAAATACAAGATCACTATCGCTAAACATACCATAAGAACTTACCTTATCACCGTCGCTGACTCTTTTACCAATAAGCAAAGTCCTGGTTTCAATGATTTTTTCTAAAGACTCATTCGTCTTTGCCGCAGAGCCTTGAGGTTCGTACTTTCTTCTCTCCTCTTCACTAGGCGTCTGTTCTATAACCTTTTCATAAGTCATTGAAAGCTTGATTTCAGGATTATCCAACCCAAATTGCCTGAGGTCTTGCGGGGCTTTCGTAATATATCTTTCTACCTTTAAAAAGGATAAGTCCCAAACAATTTGGTTAACAGCTTCAGTATCTGCTACAGTTTGAATAGGCTCAGAGAGATCCCATTCAAACTGGCCTTCTGCATCTCTTCTCTTGGTTATTTCACAGACAAAAGTGCGGTCAGGCTTTTCAATAACGAGCTTCTTAACCAAATCTCTGTTGAAGTCACTCACCAGCTTGTCACGAAAGGCCAGGAGTGCGTTACTTATCTTATCGTAAAATTCAGTTGTAGGAACTGTGTAAATTGGTTCTTCGTTAATACGTTTTACATAACATTTATTCCCTTCCGGCAATTCCTTACCAACATAAAACTTAGCCAATTCCTTATCTTCTTCTTTTGTAACGGAAATCTCGAACGTTGGGTTCTCTAAACCGTATACAGATAGGTCTCCTGGTTTATCAGATACAAAATCGTCAATCTCGAGGGTTTTAACCTTTTCAATAAAATTCTTAACTGCATCCTGATCTGCATAGAGATTAACCGGTTTGGTAATTACCCAGTCCAGGTCTAAGGATTTTTCTATAGAAATTACGTCAGAAGGGGTCTTGATCTCTAACTTGTTTATACCATATGTTCCGATAGAATCGAACCTGACAACCTTTCTATCTCTAAAGTCATTGGGCTTCTTGCTTAAATCTATAAGTATTGTGTCTTTCAGAAAGAAAATTGTCGGTTCGTCAGCGCGTTTCACATAGACCTTATTATCCAGTGAATGACCAAACATAACTGACTGAGTAAGACCTTTTTCCTTAAGAGAAACCGTAAAACGGGGGTTATTCAGACCGTACTTAACCAAATCTGTCGATTCCTCCGTAATGAAGTCAGATTTTTCAACCTGCAGACTCTTAAATTTTCCAAGGAGGTCTTTTATTTTCTCGAGATCTGCTAAATCATTAACCGGTTCAACAAGCCGCCAGAATCTACCCTTTTTATTACAAACAATATTATAATCACTTGTTTTGATCTGCAAATCATCTACGGCTTCTTTGTCAAATGTAAAGACCCATTTGCTTCGCAGATCTAAAATATTTTTACTTACTTTATCATAAAGGACCCCTGGTACAACAAGAACTTCGTCGCTTGTGTCAAGTTTAATATACACGTTGTCACCTGCGGCGAGTTTTTGGCCTACCAGTACGGTATATTTATCCTTTGGCCCTGCTATCTGTATTTTATCACGTTTTGCAGGAACATCTGTGTACATAGTGATTGATGTCTTCGGGACATCTAATCCATAATCTTTGAGGTCAAATGGTTTATCCCCATCTTCTTTAAATGAGCCTATTTTATTCATAAACTCAAATTCCGAAAGTATACTGTTAACTTCGGAATTGTCTGCACGTAGTTTCAGAGGCTCAACAATATGCCAAAAGTCATTTTCGGCCTTTTCCAGGACAATCTTGCCATTTTCATTATTCAATTCAATCTTCTTAACTATAGAAGATTTAAAATCCGGAATTACCTTTTTCTGCAGCCTTGCCCATTCCTCCTGTGGTAACTGCTTCTTTTCATAAAGGAAGATATATGAGATACCGATAATAGCTACAACTAGAAGGATAATGGTTGTTTTCAGTTTCATAGCTTAATACTTTCCTCCGACGTAGAGTATAATAAATGGTCAATCTTTATTGTTAGGTAAATACATACCACCTTTTCAGAAAATCTCTAAGGGCGAACACAAGGTTCTCCCATACAGCAAACATTGAAATTCCTAATATATTAAATTAAGTTGGGTTTTAAAAGGCAAAACCCAACGGCTTTTCTTTTTACCCACCCCTAAATCCCCTCCCGAGAGGGGACTTTTTAGATTCCCCTCTTGGGAGGGGTAAGGGGTGGGTTTTATCCCGTGTAGGGACACGGTGCTCCGTGTCCCCTATGGTTGGTTCAATCTTGTAGATTGAACCATGTGTTTAGCATAGGCCTGTACGTTTTGGTTTATTCCAGGCATATGAGGCATGCTAAACGTTTCGGTTCAATCGTGGACGACTGAACCAACTCTGAAACTTTGAACTTCATATACATTAAATTAGCGGCGTCTCTTCCACCAGACTATACTGCCGACAACAACCGGTACTACCGGAATCCCTGCAATCGAAACCCAGAATATAACTTTCATTTGGACCGGACTAATTGCTGCCTTACGGAAATCAGGTGGTTTCGCGGAGATGCCTAACTGCTTTTCCTTCTTGGCAAGCCAGTTAATAGCATTACGGAATAAATCCGCATTTCCTGGATTTTCTATGTATTCATTCGTGGCAAAATTCACATCCCCAATGACAACCAGCTGCGCACCCTGCGGCTTTGTCTTCGGGTCATTGGCAAACTGTGGGTGCGATTGGGTAACGCTCTTTGGCAATTCTTTTACCTGAGATGTAACCGCCAGGGCAACCGGACCATGAAGATCAACATCTATGTTAAACTCAGGTTTCTTTTGTCTTAAATCTGCAACATCAGTTTCTCCCCACGACCCTTCGGAGGCGCGCATCAGTACGACCGCCTGATAAGGCATCTGGTCATTTGCCGGTGCGGCATCAATAGAGCATGCACCAAAGAGAATTGTATTGTAACGCTTCAGATCATCAGTAATCTTATGATCGGCATATTCTTCCTTCCCTACGTAAATTTCTGCAAGGGTTTGCATACCAAAGAGGGGCATATTAACCCTGTTATAAACAACTACGTCATCACGTACTATGATACCGTACTCCGCCATAAGGGTCTTAAATCCTGTTGGGGCATTTGGATCAACCGCCGGCTCCAGCATCAGGAGAATTTTGCCCCTGGCCTCAAGGTAATTACGGATAATATTCAATTCTTCTGTCAGATAAGCCTTGGTCGGTCCGGCAACTACCAGCACATCACAATCATCCGGAATCTTTTTTGCCGTTAAAATATCGAGCGGAGCTATACGGCAGTTATCGCGTTTAAGGGCATTGGCAATACTGGAAATCCCTGAACGATCATAATCCTCAAACTGCCGTTCACCATGACCCGTAACGAAGTAGACCGCTGTCTGTTTTTCCTGCGTTACATTAAGAATTGCTTCCGTAAAGGCCTCTTCACCCTTAAACTTAAAAGGGTACTGTCTTTCTATAACCTCGCTCTGCGGTACATGTTTACTGTACTCTCCACACTCAAACACCACAGTGTTCAACTGGAGGTCATCCAGTTTAAGGCGTTTTGCAAGTTCTTCAACCTTGGTACGGTTTCTCAGAGGATCAATGCTTTCTACTTTAAGTTTATCTGAGTGGTAAGCATATTCCTTTAAGATGTCTACAATCTGCTCATAAAATAATTCACCAGGATTGAAGAGAGTAGTGATAATGACAGGCTTTTCCAGGTTTTTAATGATATTTTTCGTTTTCCCGGAAAGGGAGTATTTCCCGGTTAGGGTAAGGTCGAAACGCTCATAATGTCTGTTATTTAAAAATCCGACAACCGCAAAGATACAAGCTGCAAAAACTGACATGATTGCGACGTTTGTACCAACGAGTGCCTTTCTTTTCGATGCCTCGGACGAAAACCATTTATTCCGAAAGGCTGCAGCCAGACTAAAACCAATAATAACACCCCCACCGATACCAATAGGTAGAAGAGAAGGCAGCCCCCATGAATTAAAGATCCTCGATACGCCGAAACCTGTAACAACGGCAATAATCCCTGCCAGGATAATATATACACTAAATTGATCGAACCAATTATTCTTTTTTTTGTTCAAGGTGCTCATCTCCATCTCCTGCTCTCAACAATACGCACAACGATAAATATGAGTAAAGCGGTAAAGCTAACGTAGTAAATTACATCTCTCGTATCTATTATTCCCTTTGTAAATGTATCCCAATGGTCATAGGTGCCAATGTACCTCAAACTGCTATAAAACCATCCCTCATTCCCGGAACTGGCTAAACCAATAACCAACAATATAAGGAGTGCAACTATTCCGATAACAGCAGCAACGATTTGGTTTTTTGTAATGGCAGACACAAGAAGCCCAATGGAAACGAAGAGTCCGCCCATCAATACCAGGCCGATGTAACTGGCAATAATAGCACCATAATCAGGAGAGCCAACCCAGGCCAGGAATATGATATAAAAGGCTGTTGGAATGACCATGATGTTATATAATGCCCATGCTGATAAAAATTTTCCAAATACAACTTCAAAATCCGTTACAGGCGCCGTCATAAGAGGCTCAATAGTCCCTGTTTTGTTCTCTTCGGCTAATAGCCTCATGGTAATAACGGGTGTGAGAATAGAGAGGATAAATTGTGTGTATGCCAAACTATACCTAAGCGTAGTCTCCTGGGTTAGCCCGAGCATCACAGAAAAGAAATAACCCGAAAAGACCATAAATACCGCAACTACAACATATGCGATTGGCGATAGAAAATATGCGTTAATTTCTCTTTGAAATATGGTGCCTATGCTTGTCATTTACGTCATTACCTCCTGCTCCTGCGTGGTAATCTGGTGGAATATTTCTTCCAGAGTAACAGGTGCCTGTTTCATCTCTCGAATAACTCCATTATCTTTTACAATATTTGAAAAAATATCTTCCCGAATATCCATGCCTCCTTCTGCCTCCACAGTATAATTGTTGATTCCACCATTACCCTGCCATACAACTTTTTTCACACCTTTGATATTAGATAAGGTATTCTTGATCTTTTCCCCGTCTCCGCGTATCTCAAGGATTACGTTATTTCCGGCTCTAAGCTGATAGGCCAGATTTGATGGTGTGTCCATGGCAACGATCTTTCCTTTGTTAATAATAATTACACGACCGCAGATCATTTCGACTTCAGGGAGGATGTGGGTGGAGAGTAATATGGTATGCTTTTCACCTAACTCTTTTATTAGCTGTCTTACTTGCCGTATCTGGTTTGGATCAAGTCCGATTGTCGGCTCATCAAGGATCAGTATCTTTGGATCATGGACAAGGGTATCGGCTAAACCAACCCTCTGACGGTATCCCTTAGAGAGTGTACCGATAATCTGATCTTTTACTTCAACGATCCTGCATTTTTCGATCGATTCTCCAATCTTCCTTTTCCGCTCGCGATATGGTACATTTTTTAGTCTTGAACGGAATAAAAGGTATTCCTTAACTCGCATTTCAGGATATAGGGGTACGTTTTCCGGTAAATAGCCTATCTGCCTGCGTACATTTATGGAATCACGAAAAACATCATAACCTGCAACTGTCGCAGAACCGGAAGTTGCCGGCATAAAACAGGTTAATATGCGCATGGTAGTGGTCTTGCCTGCCCCATTAGGCCCTAACAGCCCAAGGATCTCACCCTGATTAACCTCAAAAGAAATATCATTTACTGCATATACATCTGCATAACGTTTTGCCAAATGGTCAACTTTAATCATGTCAGCAAATTCCCCCTTATCATGTTGTCTTGTAAAGACTTCTTTTTTAGCAAGTTTTTATCCTCCGTTCTTTAAAATTACAATATACCTAACGTGAACCACGTATATCTATCATGAGGGTTTATTGTTTATGCGTTGTCTTTAAAAATTAATACTTTAACATCTATGAATTGAAGAAAAAGCCAAACCTTAATGATTGTGATGCAATGCTTGGGCAGGCAATTAAGGATGTAGTTAATAAATCATAATTTTTATTTTTTACCTGGCTACAGTTGAATAATATGAATCTGTGTTTATTTCGTCAGATATCCCCTGTATTAATCTATTAAGTGCTGGAATAAATGGAATATTGGAGTTTTTTGCAGCAACACTCCACCGCTCCAATACTCCATATCAGGTATTTTTGTTACAGCAATGCCGCTCTATGAGATTCACTATAAGCGATTATATTACGGTATAAGACTTATGATTTCCCGGTATCTTCCAGTTTTTTAGGCTCAGGAATTTTAGATGGCTGCCTACCACCTTCACTTAATTTGATCTTTCCTTCCATCAGCTCTAAAAAAGCGATTTGAACAGGATCATCAATCCGTGTCTCAACAAATATAGGCGCTTTCTTTATAATTTGCCTTCCGCGGCTTATAATCAGCGCCGTAAGCCGTAATGAACCGCCAACCTTACCGGAAAACTCATCAATACTCTTGTAAACGTTTACATTAACACCCATAATAAAATATATGTTCCCAAAATTGTGCTTAAATATAAAATTCACGAAAGAGAACTAAAACTAATAACAACACATTCTCCGGATAGTAATGTTATAAAACTCTATATACTATAAACAATATCTTTTTTGTCAAGAGAAAATAGTCTGTAAAAACTTCTTGAGAAATAACTTTTATCTATGATAATATATGCACTTTGTATTAAATCAAAAAGTTTTATCTTTATACCATGAATTTCGGTGAGAGGAAAATATGGCAAGGATACATGAAGATATCACTAAGACGATTGGCAATACACCGCTCGTCAAACTAAACCAGATAACTAAGGGATTAGAATCTACGGTAGTTGCCAAATTGGAATCATTTAATCCTATGGCCAGCGTGAAAGACCGTATCGGAATTGCAATGATTGAAGCAGCCGAAAAGGCCGGATTGATTAAGAACGATACCGTCATTATAGAACCCACATCAGGAAATACCGGTATTGCACTGGCCTTTGTAGCCGCTGCAAGGGGTTATAAACTGATTTTAACTATGCCGGATACGATGAGCATAGAACGCCGGTCATTACTGAAGGCACTTGGTGCAGAAATTGTATTAACACCAGGGGCTGAAGGCATGAAAGGCGCAATAAGCAAGGCAGAGGAGTTATTAAAAAACACCCCAAACTCTTTTATGCCGCAGCAATTCAAGAACCCTGCCAATCCTGAAATTCACCGCAAGACAACCGCTGAAGAAATATGGAATGATACAGACGGGAAGATCGATATTTTTATAGGCGGTGTAGGTACGGGTGGGACAATTACCGGTGTTGGCGAAGTCATCAAGAAACGAAGACCTTCACTGAAGGTGGTCGCTGTAGAACCTTCTGACTCTCCGGTACTTTCGGGTGGAAAACCCGGCCCCCATAAGATCCAGGGAATAGGTGCAGGGTTTATCCCTGATATACTCAATATGCAAGTAGTTGACGAAATTATCACCGTCAAAAATGAACAGGCATTCGCATTATCGCGCCAATTGGCACGGCAAGAAGGAATTTTAGCGGGTATTTCTTCAGGGGCCGCTGCGTATGCAGCACTACAGGTCGCAGCAAGGCCGGAAAATAAAGGTAAACTTATTGTGGTAGTATTTCCCGATACCGGTGAAAGATATCTATCCACCGTTTTGTTTAATGAGTTTTAATGTTTGCACGTATAAAAGAGGATATCAATGCCGCGTTTCAAAACGACCCGGCCGCACGAAGCAAGCTGGAGGTGTTTTTGTGTTACCCGGGAGTGCATGCCCTGTGGATGTACCGGATATCTCATTGCTTCTGGAAGAAAAAGTGGTTCGTACCAGCACGCTTTATTTCCCACATCAATCGGTTTCTTACAGGAGTTGAAATACACCCCGCAGCAGAAATAGGCCGGAATGTTTTTATCGACCATGGTATGGGCGTCGTCATAGGCGAGACTGCAGTAGTTGGAGATGGATGCCTTATTTACAAAGGGGTTGTCCTTGGAGGTACAACTATGGAAAAAGCAAAGAGGCATCCGGCATTGGGAAGAAAGGTCATTGTAGGATCAAATGCCTGTGTATTAGGCAATATAACCATAGGAGATTATGTACGCATTGGTTCCGGCTCTGTTGTAGTTAAGGACGTGCCGCCCCATGCAACGGTAGTCGGAATACCGGGCAGAATTATTGAACAACAAAAAAAGAAAAAGAATGACGAAATGCTGGATCACGGAGAATTACCTGATCCCATTGCTGAAGCACTTAAACTTGTATTAATCGAAAACCGTAAATTAAAAGATCGTATTAAAAAACTGGAAAAGAGTTTAGATCTGCCCAGCGAAGATAATTATATTTCCGAAGCAGAGTCAAAAATTGCGGCAATATTTATGAGAAATTACCGCGATGGGGAAGGGATTTAGGTGTTTACAAAAAGGAACTTCCGATTGTAAATACGGCAAGGGCATTCATAGGTACCAGTGGTTTCATGTACAAACACTGGGGAAATGAGGTGTTTTACCCTAAGGGTCTGCCAAAAAGCAGATGGCTCGAACACTATGCACAATTTTTGAGCAGTGTAGAATTAAATGTTTCCTTTTATCATCTACCTTCAGAAAATGCTTTCAAAAACTGGTATCAAAAAACACCCGATGATTTTTCATTTGCCGTAAAGGGGAGCCGGTTTATCACCCACATAAAAAGGCTCCACGACGTTGAGGATTCTCTGAAATTATTTCTGGATAGGGCAAAACCTCTTAAAGAGAAATTGTCAATTATATTATGGCAGTTACCGCCGGCATTTAAAGTACATGCCGACAGATTATCAGAATTTGTATCACTACTTGGAAAGTTAAGCAAGATCTCACAGGTATTTGAATTTAGAAATGAGACATGGCTTTGTGAAGATGTGTATCGTATCTTAAAGGATGCCAACATGGCCATATGCATCTCCGATTGGCCGGAATTTGTTAAAAGAATCCCCGTGCTGGCTGATTTCGTCTATCTCAGACATCACAGGGCAAAACAGCATCCTCACAGAAACTGCTACTCTGATGCCGAACTTCATGCTGATGCGAAGAAGATAAAACTATGGTTGAAAGGAAAGAAGGATGTATTCGCATATTTTAATAATGATGAAGCCGGTTACGCAGTAAAAAATGCCATTGCCCTCTCAAAACTGGTACACGCAGCAGAGAAAAAATAACTTCCGGTAAATTATAGGTTGGTTCAATCTTGTAGATTGAACCATGTATTTAGCATTGGCCTGTACGTCCTGATTTACTCCAGACGTATGAAACACGCTAAACGTTTCGGTTCAATCGTGGACGATTGAACCAGCTCAAACCGACCCAATTAATGGATTGGGTGACACGGACAAACTAGTACACTGTCAACATAATAGTTAATAATAGATTATATAGTATCTGTCATTGCGAGGGCGTTTTTCCCCGAAGCAATCCCTTTTGAAGTATCCGGAGAGATTGCTTCGGAAAAGACCCTCGCAATGACATGCTATAACTATTTTGGTTATTCACATACCATTACAAATTAAATTGACAGTGTACTAGTTTGTCCGTGTTGTTAGAATACACATAAGGATTAGGAAAAGGATATTTAATTGTTAGACCTGAAAAGACAGGTGAAAATCATTAACACTGATACAAGGTGATAAAGGAGGAATAAGACAATGCCTTGGGGAATGAAAAATCGTTTATCTCAACTGATAAAATCAAATGGCCGCTGTATGTTTTTACCAATAGACCATGGATACTTTCAAGGCCCTACTTCAAAGTTAGAAAGACCGGCTGAAACTATTAAGCCAATTATCGATTATGCAGATGCCCTCTTTTGTACCCGAGGCGTACTGCGGTCAAGTATAAATCCAGTAAATAGCAAACCTATCATTCTCAGGGTATCCGGTGGTACCAGCATGGTAGGAAAAGACCTGGCAAATGAATGCCTTACCACTTCCATAGAAGAGGCTATCCGCCTGAACGCTTCGGGTGTAGGAATTTCGGTATTCATCGGCAGTGATTATGAACATCAAACGTTAGCAAGCCTCTCAAAGCTTGTCGATGAGGCGGAAAGATACGGCATTCCGGTAATGGCCGTTACGGCAGTCGGAAGAGAGATGGAAAAGCGGGATGCACGCTATCTCGCCCTGTGCTGCCGCATCGCAGCAGAATTAGGCGCCCGGGTTGTAAAAACATACTGGTGTGAAAATTTTGAAAAAGTTACCAACGGCTGCCCCGTTCCGGTAGTCATGGCAGGTGGCCCAAAAACAAATTCAGACCTTGAGGTATTTGAGTTTGTTTATGACGGAATGCAGAAGGGTGCCATCGGCGTAAATCTGGGAAGGAATATCTGGCAGAATGAACATCCGGTAGCCATGATCAAGGCGCTCCGTGCTATCATCCATGAAAATGCAACAGCGAAACAAGCAAATGATATTTTCAATAGCGAGAAGAATAAAAAATAGATCTGCTGTATAACATAGTAGTACACTGTCAACATTATTTGTAACGGTATATGAATAACCAAAAGAGGTATAGCATGTCATTGCGAGGGTCTTTTCCGAAGCAATC
>CAZPUD010000021.1:0-25030 GCA_964589115.1 uncultured candidatus Brocadiaceae bacterium
TCGAGGTGGGACGGGTTGAAGGCGAGCGTCAGATGCACGGGGCCACCCGGCGTGGTCTCTTTCTACTGAAGACTCTGTGTCCTCTGCGGTGAATTCATTTTAAATCAAGCCTAACCTTCTTGAAATTTTCTGGCATTTACCTTGCAATCAAAGTTGCCATCTTTAAACATGCAAAATTTAACTACAAAGGAAAGGTGACATCCTTTGAGTGAAAATGATTTATCTGATAACAATCAAGCTGTAATTTGGGATATCCTCCATTATCTCATAAAAAACCCGGATGCAAAGGATACTATAGACGGAATTCTTAAATGGTGGATTCCGAAAACAATTGTTATAGAGCAGAAAAGATCCGAGATGCAGGAAGTCCTTAATTTTCTGGTCTCAAATAGATTGTTAATAAAAGAGGACATCTTCCATTCTAAAATCTATAGCGTAAATAAAGAATATTTAGAAGAGGTAAAAAAGCTTTTAAATGAAATTGAAGATGACAGAAGAATTTAGTTGATAAAGATATTATGCATGAAAAGTTGAATCTAAATTAATGAAACTGTTAATGCATTTTTCATTAAAAGGATATTTTCGATAAGGAGGACATATGAAAAATACGTTTCTTAACTCAAATCAACGTATTAAGAGTAATCTTAAAGTAATCAAACAAGCTGCTTTGTTTTTGCTTATAGCTGCAACGATTGCATTTTGTGGATGTTCTTCTTTTAAGCGTGGAACTGTATATAAAGACTGGACAAAAACGTTGGCAGAACTTGGTATTTTTCCAGTTTTTCCTCCACGTGAAGATGTGCAGGTTGGAGATGTTTGGCTGCTCCCTATGCATCCTTTTCAGACTGATACAATTGAAGAGATTGGCGGTTTGGGTCTTACAGGAATCTGGTGTGATAATATTCTTACCCCAGGAGGAACAGCTACAGAAACAAGAAAATATGTTAGTAACTTTTATATGGCACGTCCTTCATTTCCCAGCACCATGAATGCATCTGCTTCAATCTTATATAATATGGAAAACGGATCATCAACAGCAGCATCAGATATCCTTAAAATTTGCGCTGTTCCTAGGAATACGGATACTGCTAATATATTCACGGATAGTAAAGATATGTGCCGGTTGAGGCAGGTTGCTTTTCCAGAGTTCGCTTTTACAAAAATAGATAAAGGAGCGTTAAACGCTTTAGTACCTGTTGAATATGTTCTGAATGTAGCTGGAGGATTTACATATGATAAAATACGGCAAATCTCACTAAAAATCACATCTGCAGAGTCTTATGGGTGTCCTGCCTCAATTCTTTTGAAAAAATTCTTTGAAAATGGATCAATAGAAGATAGTAATTCTAGTAACCCTAAATATTTTTTTCTTAAAAACTGGTCAGGAATTTCAACAGATACAAACAATGATGATGAAAATATTCCTGGTGTTAGGGGTTTAAGCAGCTTAACAGTACGATTAGCTCGTGCGCAATTTAATGATGCTTGCAATAAACTGGTAAGAAACGGAAATTTCAAATTTAGTGACAAGATTAAAAAAGAGTTAAAAAAGAATGAAGATTATATATGGCTGGCGGTAATTAATGAAGTTTATTATGCCAGAGCAATGGATATTAATATCAGTACGAGGAAAGGATGGGGCAGTGGCATAAATGTTCAGCCAATTACAAATAAAGTGCTCGAAGAATTGGATAGGCTTAAAAACATAACATTAAGTAAAAAAATTACAAAGAATGTTATAAATGGCGAGGTTGAAAGGATTGAGGACATTAAAAGTGTCAATAGTAATGGAACTACGACTAGCGGAAATATAAAAGACACAAAAGGGATTGAAGGTATCGAAAGTGGCTATAGTAATGGAACTTCAACTGGTGAAAACAGAAAAGACACAGGCGGAAGGGATATTGTTAAAACAATAGAAAAAACAAATGATGTATTTTCACTTGCAAAAAAAATCAATGATTACAATGCAAATTTAGGTAAGCAATTAGTTCCTGGCGGATCTATCAATGTTGTATCCGCCTCTGAATCCTTTATTGGTCTACGACGTATTTTTGATAGGCCAATAGCAGTAGGAGTGCGTGGTGTGATAATGCGGATAAATGTTAATGAATCTAACAAAAATGGCTTATACATAGACTTATGTAATGAATAACAATCAATGTAAAAAGAAGAGAAGAAAGAGTAATAATTAGGCTGCTAAAAGTCTCTTGCAAGGATGGTGTAAAAAGAGCTAGGTGAAGAATCGGTAGGGTGTTTCTCAAAAAAACAGTAAGATAGGAGATATAACATGGCAAATATAACACTCATATACATTCATGGTATCGGAAATCAAGTTGCTCCTGCAATTCTTAAGAAAAAATGGGACTTGGCATTATTTAATGTGGACATGGGAGAGCGTACGCGTATGGCATATTGGGCAGATATCCGCTATCCACAGCCAGCTACAGAGGAAACACAAAAATATGCTGCAGAGATATATGAAGTATCTCATTCGTTATCTGCTTTAGAAATTATTGAAGAAAATATAAACCTTACTCCATATGGTGATAAAGCACAAGCCTTTGCCAAATCACTTACCGAAAAATTTATTCAGACTAAATGTGCACAGCAGTTAATGGCTAAGCAAGTTGATGCAAAAATACTTCCAGATCGAATCCGTAAGTCTATTTTTAAATGGTTTACCAAAACTTTTATCCAGGATACAGCAGCATATTTTTTTGATCCAGAGCAAAGAGAAGAAATGCGTAGCAGGTTACGACGGATCCTTATTCCTGAAGGAGGGCCTTATATTATAGTCGCTCATAGTCAGGGCACAATCATTGCCTATGATGTGCTCCGTGAACTTGAGTCTTCAGGAATTAAAGTGCCTTTATTTATTACACTTGGCTCTCCCTTAGGTATAGAAGAGATTCAGGACTATCTTACAAAACCCCTTACTGTTCCAAAACAAGTAGAAAAGTGGCAAAATTTTGCTAATTTTTTAGATCCTGTAGCATTCGATAAAGGCCTCAGAAATGATTTTTCACCTATCGGAAAGATTATTGATGAGATTATTAAAAATCTAGATAGACTCTTGCAATCTAATCCGCATTCATCAACTGAATACTTAAGTACTTTAAAAGTTCAACAGGCGGTTCGTGAGGTTGCTGGATATGATTTTATTAATCCTTTATCAAGTTTTGTAATTGCTAAAGATGTAGCTACAGAGATGGCCGATGCAAAAAAGCGATTGCCAGTTTTGATAGAACTGACTGAAGAAATGGACGGTAAAACTCTAGAGGAAAAGAAGGTACTATTAGAAACGGAGTTAAGAAATTTGGGAAGTAATGATCCAGGTATTTTAAAAATTGATCCTTTGCAGCGATACGTTGCGGCAGAATTAACCTCTGGGGAAATTAGCTACTTATCAGCCAAACATGAAAATCTTAAAATTGCTAATATATGGAAAAACAGTGAGAAGCGTGCATTGTTGGACAGCTCGACCCATGTTGTTAAGGCATTCCCAGCTCATAATGGATATGGTGCTACAGGAAAAGGAATTTCATGGGCTATCCTGGATACAGGAATACAGGCAAACCACCCTCATTTTGGAACACATAAAAACATAGCAAGTTATTATGATTGTGCAAGGCCAGGAAAGCCTATCAAAACAGATGTCAAGGATGTAAATGGTCATGGTACTCATGTAGCCGGCATTATTGCTGGTACTGGTAAAGGTGAAGAACATGAGAGAATAAAAGGAATAGCGCCAGAAACGCAACTCCATATTTATAGGGTTCTCGATGATGATGGACATGGTAATGATTCCTGGATCATTAAAGCCCTTGATCACATTGCCAATATTAATGAAAACTCACCGAACCTTGTTATTTACGGGGTCAATTTAAGTTTAGGTGGATATTTTGATCCTAATATTTATGGATGCGGTCATTCTCCTATATGCAGAGAGTTACGCCGTTTATGGCGGCAGGGAGTAGTAGTCTGTATTGCAGCAGGAAATGAGGGACGCCTAAGTATAGAAACAATCGATGGAGAGCAGGATATCAATGTCGATATTTCCATTGGGGATCCTGCTAATTTAGAGGAGGCAGTTGCTGTTGGATCAGTTCACAAGGATCAACCCTTTACTTATGGAATCTCATATTTTTCATCGCGTGGGCCTACTGCTGATGGACGTGCAAAACCCGACCTTGTTGCCCCTGGGGAAAAGATACTTTCTTGTAATGCTCGTTTTGAAGAAAAAAGTTTAGATACCTATTATGTAAAAAAAAGTGGAACAAGTATGGCATGTCCTCATGTCTCCGGAATCATTGCTGCTTTCCTGTCGGTACGGCGTGAGTTTATAGGATATCCAGATAAAGTCAAGGAAATCCTTTTATCCCATTGTGTTGATTTAAAACGTGACCGCTACCATCAAGGTGCCGGCATGCCCAATCTTGTTAAGATGCTAACAGAAACGTAATAGTTTTGTAATTCTGGGGATACCATACTTAATTATTGACATTGTTTTTTAAATAGGTAAGATGTGGCATGCCCAGAATTGCTCGTGTAGTCGTACCGGAAGTTCCACACTATGTTACTCAGTGAGAAAATTGCCGTTTACAAACTTTCTTCTGCTTGAAATGTTTGGCAAGTGGAGTGATTTTCTTTCCAGAGGCCTATCGGATGAAGAGGTCGAAAAATTTCGATGTCACGAGCGAACCGGGAGACCTCTCGGCACTGAAAGTTTTATAGCCCGGCTTGAAAATGTTCTTGGGAGAATGTTCCATAAGCAGAAACCTAGCCCAAAGGTACCTGAAAGAAAAAAAAGAATCTCCAAAATTAAGTATGTGTCCTCGGAATTTCTATCCCAATCACAATAATATTAAGGTCAAATATTCATTAAATAAATCTGGAGACAAAATATGGACAACCGGGACATTGATGTGCTGTTGGAAAATCAATCTCTGAAATTTGAATTTACCCTCAGAAATCTTGATCTTACCCAGGTGTTTTGCGCCACACCCGATGATCTAGAACGGGAAAATAGATTTTTGCATCACCTTCTTGATTGGGTACAAAAATATTCTGAATGCAAAGATCGTACAAAGATGGAAATTGAGGGTTATGATTTTCCACCTATTGAGCCTGGTATTTCTCCAGAGAATGATTGGTATCGCTTCGAACAATGGATTCAAGGTAATCCTATACGTCAAAAACTAAAAGAGCAGCTTCCCTCCAATTACACGCCCAAAAACCCTGAACATCTGACTGATGAAGAGATTATTTCAGAATTACAGGAATTGTCCGTTCATTTAGCCAATATTCATATTAGTGTTGATATTCAGGAGGAACTTCCGCCTCGCTTGGTTTATGAACATCTTCTTGAAGTCCTTGAAGATGAATTCGACATTATTGAAGATGGCTTTTGGCATCTTGATGGTTGTACAGGTTATTGTCCGGGGTGTTTTCGGCGACCGTGGTGTGAAACAGGGAGCCAATCTTGCTGGCAGGAGGATGAACAAGCCGGAGAAATGTTTCTGATCGATTCAGTCAAAAACTATGTGTCAGCGAGCTTGATGTCATTATCAATTTTACAGAAATTTCAGGCCGAAGTGGATAGAGAATTTGCAGAATTCAGACAAGATAAAAATGATGGGAACATCCAGATTGATCCCTTGCCGTTTGATTTTGATGATGATGTTGAGTTTCCTTTCTGAAGGAAAGTCCAGTCTTACCCAAAGGGCTGCCCAATAAATCGCTCAAGGCGACTGCCTACCGTTGCGATTTTTGAAACTATTTGCGCCAGCGGTGTTGGTTTTGCAGGTATTCCAGGGACACCGTACTTAATTATTCGAGTGAAGCGGATAACTTACTATATCTGCAAAATCTCCATTTAATGAAATCAATATAGAATCAAGTTCTTGCGCTTTTGATATTACAATTTGATCGGGTGAATCTGTAGAAATATATAATCTTTTAATCTAAATACTTCGTTACCTGCATCCTGAAGTGTTTTGATTATAATATTGGATATGCAATGGTCACAAAGAATCTTAAAGCCATCAAACCGTGGCCTCAAATTCAGACAGTTGACGGGCATAATCCAAACAGGCAGCAATTTGTTCTTTTGTAATATCAGGAAATTCTCTTATGATTTCTTCAGAGGTTTTGCCTGCCGCTAAATACCCAAGAATAAGACTAACTGGAATTCTAGTTTCCTTGATCCTGGGCTTACCCAGTAGCACGTCAGGTGTGCTTACAATATGATTTCTCCAATCCATTTTAATTTTCCTCACGAATAAATTTATCAGAATATAGATATACGAATATGTAACTCAGATTTCCTTTGATGTCTATAAAATTATTTCTTTCAAGCTTTGATGAAGCAAAAACGGTATTTAATGACCCATTCTCACTGACAATATATGACCCCAATCATTCGATTAATGAAGAAAGATATGTCGATATAGGATTATCTTCAAAGTGAAAGAGAATCGAGAAGTCGTTATAATAGCAAAATAAAAAATATCAATACTTACTATTTAAGATGTGATTCTCTGTCCTGCTTTATGAAGGAGATGACTAGTCATGAGTACAGCGAAAGAAGAGGTAAAGGCTCTTCTGGATAAACTCCCCGATGATTGTTCGTTAGAGGACGTCCAGTACCATCTCTATGTGGTCGAGAAAATCCGAAGAGGAATCGAGCGTGCTGAAAAGGAAGGAATGTTGAGTCAGGACGAGGTTGAAAGAAAGCTCAATAAATGGATCTCGAAGTAAAGTAGTCGCCTGAGGCTACAGAAGACCTTGAATCAATTGCCGAATATATCGAGCGAGATTCCAAATCAGCAAATTCTTGCGACCGACAGAAGCTCGTGCTGTGAAATGTAAAAAGATTGTGCACGCTCAATGCCTTTTCCTCCCGCTTTTATGCGATCGCTCATGTCATTAAATCCTTCTTCTGCTAACTGTTTATACCGGTTCTCCATTTCATGTACTGCCTTCTCTAAACAAGCAATTGCTTTTGTTATATTAATGAACATTGCAACTGCTAATCATCAAATCTGAAAAAACCATAAACAGAACCTCTGCTGCCTGCACCGAATTATTAATAAAAAACGCTTTTAAGGCTATCCTTAATCTATTATAATTAAGCTTTTAAGTAGAATTTAAATCCTTAAAAATTTATGAAAGATATTAATAAAAATCATAATATAAGGATAGAAGAAACAAAGAATTTTATAAATTTTCCTGCTGAAAATCCATATCCTATACTACGTGCTGCATTAGATGGTACCATACTCTATGCTAATCCAGCCAGTACATTGCTTATCCATAATTGGAATTGTGACGTTGGTCAATCCTTACCAAACCCTTTATATCAATCTGTTATTGATATTCTTGGTACTGAATCAACAAAAAAAGATGTTGAGATTACATGTAAAGACCAAGTATTTTCATTTACCATTGTACGAGTACCTAATAACGATTTTGTTAACTTATATGGAGTAAACATTACTAAGCATAAACAGATGAAAGAAGAATTAATGGTACTTAATAAGTCCTTAGAACAACGTATCATTGAACGAACAGCAACACTGAAAAAGACCAATGAAGAATTGCAAATAAAAATTATTGAATATAAGAAGGCTGAGGAAGAGATTACATTATTGCAAACAATAACCGCAGCAATTGCTGAGACGGATAATTTTTATTTTGCACTTAATACGGTACTACGCAAAATATGCGAATTTACTGGTTGGGTTTATGGTGAAGCTTGGATTCCCTCTTCTGATGGTAAGTACCTTACATGTAATACGGTATGGCACTGCAATTCTAAAGAACTAGAAAGATTTAAAGAAAAAAGTCAAATGTTTACCTTTCCACCTGGAGTTGGCCTGCCTGGACGTGTATGGTCTTCGAAGAAACCGGAATGGAAGAAAGACATTACGGTAGGTGTAGATTTTCCGCGTGCAAAATTTGCCAGAAAATCAGGTTTAAAAGCGGCAATGGGTATTCCAGTAATGGATAACGATAAGGTTGTTGCTGTATTAAATTTCTTTATGAGCGAATCTCATAATAAAGACAGTCACTTGATTAAGCTCGTTTTATCAATTGCTGCTCAATTAGGTACTATTATTCAACGCAGGCAGGCAAAAGAAGCATTACGAGACAGTGAAGAAAAATTACAATCTATTCTCGATAATACCACAGCAGTAATCTATGTTAAAGATCTCCATGGTAAATACACTTTTGTCAACAAACAATTTGAAAAACTATTCCACCTAAAAAAAGATGAGGTAAAAGGCAAGACTGATTACGATATATGGTCAAAAGAAATAGCTGATACATTTCGATTGAATGACCAGAAAGTAATCGAAACTAAAACTCCCCTGGAATTTGAAGAAATAGCACAATTGGAAGATGGGCCACATACGTATATTTCAATCAAGTTTCCACTTTATAATACTAACGGTGTTATATATGCAATTTGTGGTATCTCAACAGATATTACTGAACGGAAAAAGTCAGAAGAGGCACTACGTGTAAGTGAAAGTAAATACCAATTACTTCTTGAGAATCTTCCCCTAGTCATTTTCTATAAAGACAAAAATTCAGTGTATGTATCATGTAATAAAAATTTAGCCAGGGATTTACATATTAAACCAGAAGAAATTTCAGGGAAAACAGATTATGATTTTTTCCCTAAAGAAATTGCTGAAAAATACAGGACAGACGATAAGAGGATTATAGAATCGGGACAAACAATTGACGTAGAAGAGGAATATATCAAGGATGGGCAAGAATTGGTAGTACATACGATTAAAGTTCCCATAAAAGATGAAAATGGTAATATTATCGGTATATTAGGTTCTTCTTTAGATATTACTGAAAAAGTAAACTTGGAAAGGCAAGCTGAACAGTCTAAGCATTTGATATTAATGGGTGAATTAGCAGCAGGAGTAGCTCATGAGATTAACAATCCCATAAATGGTGTTATCAATTATGCTCAAATATTATCTAACAAAAGTGCTGAGGGAAGTAGAGAAAAAGATATTGCTAACCGGATTATCAAAGAGGGGAATCGTGTGGCTAATATAGTCTACTGCCTTCTTTCTCTTGCCAAACCTAAAAAAGGTGTAAAGAATAGTATCGGCATTCATGAAGTATTGTCTGAAACGCTGATACTAACAAAAACACAATTACGAAAAGAGGGTATTAAATTAAAGTTAGATATCCCCCCCCCCCAAATACCTTGCCAAAAGTAATGGCAAATCCACAACTTATCCAACAGGTTTTTTTGAATGTTATAAATAACGCACGATATGCCCTCAATCAAAAATATCCGGAATCACATGATAATAAGGTTCTTGAGATTTTAGCGAAAGAAATAACGATTGATAATCACCCACAGGTAAGTATTACCTTTTATGATCATGGTACCGGTATACCTGCCGATATAAAAGATAAAGTAATGAATCCATTTTTTACCACAAAACCTGCAGGCATAGGAACTGGATTAGGTTTAAGTATTAGTTATAGTATTATCATGGATCATGGTGGTAAGCTTACCATTGATAGTATTGAGGGAGAATATACTAAGGTAATCATCACTCTACCATCAGAATTGAATTTTTCTTAAGGATGAAATACAAATAGAAAGGAGAGGTAAAATGACCTATAAAAACATAAAGAAGAACATAGGGTGTGGTTTACTCGTGGTCTTGGGATACTATATAGTCTATTTATTGTTGCCAGCCCTTGCTGATGCACAGGTTCGTATAACTATTACAGATAAAAAATATATTGTTCAATCCGCAAAAGACAATCTTCGAAAGTTTCAGGACAAAACGGTAGATAGTCTATTACCAGATTATGTCCGTAGTTCTTTGGAGCAGTATCGGGAACTGCTAAAGCAAGCCTCCAAAATTGATAAATTAAACGATACAGAAATAAAAGAGTTGGCGAATGAATGTGAAAGGATTTTTAATAACCTCCATTATGCTGTACAAAAAGAGAAAATTAATGAGGAAAAAACAGGAAGAAGAAGTAGTATGACCGATCGTTTAAGTAATTGCGAGAGCGGCCACTCAAGATGTATAAGACAACAGGCTCCAGATGACTGGTTTGGCAGGTTCAATTGTGATTTAGAGGCATCGAATTGTGTGTTTGGAGCCTATGTAGAAGCAGCAAATAATGAGCGGCGAGATAGTAGTCGTCAATCACTAAAAGATTGATGGTAAGTAAGAAATTCAAGTATAAATGCCGTTGGATTAACAGGGGGTATCCCTTATCAACTGTTCTATCGCTTGTGTTTTGCGAAGGATTCCAACTTGAGAAGTGGATACTCCTTTAATATCTCGTCTTATGTTTCACCATAGGCTTATTACCCTTTCGGCGGGATATTACCTTCTAAAACGAAGCCGTTAAGATAATGTTTCCGGTTCTACTGTCCTTGATTGAATCAGCAAAGAAAGAAAAAGTCACCGAAAAAGGCCTCATTTAACATTTCCGCGGCGCCTGTATACCTTATGCGGTTTCTTTCCATGATTTGTTTCATTCATTGGGTTACTACAATTTATTGAGTTTCGTACCTTAACCAACCTAACTGAATGCCCACTTCTTACTGCCTATTGAAGAATACTACAGTTACCCCACCGAACCCCCTTACCCCTGTCTAACCGGTCTGAAGCTTTATCTCTTTAGTATTTTTGTGTATTTATTAGCTCTCAACTGCAACCAAATTGTTTACACTTATTAAGTTCATAATGTTTTTATTTATGCCTTTTAAATGTAAATACTTATGATAATTATAGAAATTTTTAAATGAAACAATTTGTTTCCAGTTAAATTTTTCAGAAATACTGTATAAAAAATTTTATTGTTTGTAAGCATTTATATTAAGAAGGCTTAGAGAAATCTAAGCTTTTTTTGTTTTTCCAGGTACCCTGGTTGCAAAATACATCTTTGTAAAGTGATTTTTCAAGAGGGATTAAAAAATGCCAGAAAAAAGGATATTAATCGTTGATGATGAGGAAGGATATAGAAAGGTGTTAACAAACTCCTTGATTGATCTGGGGTTTGAAACTAAGGCTGTAAATAATGGTTTTGATGCATTGGAAGAGATTAAAAGGCAATGTTATCCAATTATTTTACTTGATGTGAAGATGCCGGGAATGGATGGCATCGAGTTATTAGATCAAATGCAGGAAATGATATCCCGGCTGCATATTGTAATCATTACTGCCTATACCGATGAAGAGGTTGTGAAGGAAGCAATGAAAAAGGGTGCAAAAAGGGTGATTACAAAGCCGTTTAGCACGGATGATATTGAAGTGTACCTTCGTGAGGTTACGAAATCAGAATAAAATTTATAAACTACAGGAACTTAACAGAGAAGAGGTGAAATTATGATAAGGATATTTAAAGAACGAATCGTAACGGTAATTATTACTTTCATAGTTTTCGGGCTGTTGCCACTTGTTTTATTCAGAATGCTTGCTTTTCCAAAGGCAAGCTCCGAGTTGAAGCAAAGTGTCAGAAGGAATTTGGAAAGTGTTGTTAACAGACAAAAAGATCTTCTTGCATTGTTATGGGACGAAAGGAAGTCTCATGCCAGAACCGTTTCTGATACTATTCAAAGTGCGTTATTTATTCATGGTGATAATAATTTTATCAATCTTGTAAATGGCAGAGATGAGCATGAATATTTAAGGTTAAAAACACAACTGGAATGTATAAAGGCGGACTACAGTTACAAAGGAATATTTGTGTGCGATGCGGCAGGTATAATCCAGGCAACAACAGAAGATGAGAAATATTTGTTAGGTTTGAATATTCTGAAAGAGAAACCCTTTCGTAGTATTCAGGAAACTCTCTATGATGGCAAGATATACATATCGGATGTAATCCACTATTCAAATAATGTTAATGATGAAAAAGAGAAGGAATTTCCTTCTTTGTTTATGTCTCACCCCATAAAGGGCAATAATCATGATGTGATTGGTGCAGTCATATTATGGATGGATACTTCTATACTTAATGATGGTATGAAAAACGTTGCATTGGGAAAAACGGGAGAGGCTTATTTAGTAAATAAAGATGGTATCATGATTACACAGTCAAGATTTTCCGGGCATATGAAACAACAGGCTGATAGTACCTGCAAAACCTGTCATAAAGTTTCTGAGCCCGTTACAAATCTTATAACAAAGGGGGTGAAGAAATGTATTACGGGAAGATCAACCGGTTATGACATGGAAGGATATATGGATTATGACGGGTTAAAAGTCGTAGGAGCGTGGACCTGGTTGAAGGATTTGAATATGGGGTTAATTGTAGAGATTGATGCGGATGAGGCCCTTGGCACCGTAAATAACATAAATTCCATGGTGAAATCACTAATGATAGTGATGATCATTCCCGCATTTGCTACAGCCCTTTTGATGTATAGAAAATTAAATACAGGATATATGCTGAAAGAATTATCCTTGCCGAAAAAAGCCTTGTTGGGAGTTACCAGCGTTATTACGGTCGGGTTTATCATTGCCATCTTAGACGGTTATGAATTGAGAAAAGAGCGCGGATACCTGCGGGAACAGAAATACAAAATACAGAATCCTTTAAATGTATTAGGCTCGATTGTAACGCAAAGAGATGAGGATTTTATTAAGAGCAATATTTCCAAGTTCAAGGAGGAGCTGCCAATTTTAAAGTCTGAGCGTACCATACATAAAAGGGATATAGAGACTGTTAAAAGTACGGTAAAACAATCGATAGAAAAAACAGTAGCAACGTGGGAAATAAAACCTTAGAAGGGGCAAAGACCCGGACCAAAAATAAGCCATAAGCTGTCAGCAGTCTGCTATCAGCAATCAGGTAGGGGACCTTAGGCTGACCGCTGACTGCTATACGATAAAAAATATAAATTATAAAGTCTTTAAAAAGAAATTAATTTACGAAACGGAGGGTATTTATGGAAAACGTAATGTCGTCAATAAAAGATGAATCTCAGCCACTTCTTGATGTACAGGAAGCAAAAGGGTGGTTTGAGTATGAGCCTTCTTACGATGGGGTTATTATCCATATCAACAGAGCGGGGGCAAAGATTTTTGGGTTTACCTCACCCGACGATGTAATCGGGAAAAAGGTGAACCAATTGTACGCCCATCCCTTTGATCATGAGAAAACATTATCCATGCTATTCAGAGATGGACAGGTGAACGAGTTTTACACTTTAATGAGAACAAAGAACGGCAAATTATTCTTTATAAAGCAGAATAGCTCTCTGATTACGGAGGGTCTTTATAAATGTCCATTGAAGGTAAAGAATGAATTTGAGTTTGTTCAGCCATCGTTTATTTAGCATTTTTGAAGAAGATTTCAGGAGATTAATTTTATGAATCCAACAGTACAGGCCCCGAACGGAAATACACGGGTACTTATCCTTGCAACCCTGGCATTTGCTGTATGCTTTGCTGGTTGGGCCCTTTTTTCTCCTTTAGCAGTATATCTGAAGGTTGAATTTAATCTGTCTTCATCGGCAGTAGGGCTCTTGCTCGCAACCCCGGTTTTACTCGGTTCCATAGCCAGGGTACCTATAGGTGTCCTTACGGATAAATATGGCGGCAGGAGGGTTTTTAGTATATTGCTTTTGTTTTGCTTTTTCCCGATGTTCCTTGCAAGTTTTGCAAACAGTTATGGTTTTTTACTGGTGTGTGGATTCTTTTTTGGCATGGCCGGTACGTCATTCGCCATAGGGATACCACAGGTTTCCCAGTGGTATCCGAAAGAAAAACAGGGGCTGGCATTGGGGATTTACGGTGTCGGAAACGTTGGTTCAGCCCTTGCTACTTTTGGGGCGCCGTTTCTTGCGGAATCCATTGGTTGGCATAAGGTGTTCATCGTTTATTCGATTCCCCTGCTTCTCATGGCTTTTGTATACTGGTTTTTCTCTGCAGACGCACCCAAACCGGCTACTGTAAAGGTTGCGACCTTCAGTGACAAGTTAAAGGTATACAGGTCTTCTAACTTGATTTGGATCTTTTGTCTGTTTTACTTTATGACATTTGGATTCTTCGTGTGTTTTTCATTATGGCTGCCGTCGTACCTCAGAGATTTCTACAGGATTACTCCTATACAGGCCGGCAGCTTTACTTCAATATTTGTTTTTGCTACAACATTCTCCCGTATCTTAGGGGGATATCTCGGTGATCTTATACCAGGAAGACGTATATTGATAATCCTTTCCGTGGTTATACTGGGTATATTGATATTCCTTAATTTAAATGTGTCTTTAATCGCCTCACTTACGGTTTTTTATCTTATGGGGACTTGTCTGGGGATTGGTAACGGGGTTGTTTTTAAGCTTGTAGCCGAATACTTCCCAAAAGACACAGGTGCTGTAGGCGGTATGGTAGGTGCGGCAGGAGGACTTGGAGGTTTCTTTCTTCCGATAACTTTGGGTACAATCAGGGATTATACTAACAATTATTCGCTTGGTTTTATTTTCGTCTCTCTTGTATGTCTAATGGCCCTGTCTTTTATGGAAGAAAAGACCATGGTAAAGATGCATCGCAAAACGGTAGAGGTTAGCTAAATAATTTATATGGAGTGATGGAGTGATGGAGTAATGGAGTATTGGATTTTTCGTAGCAGTAGGGTGGAGGTTGTCCAAAAAGTTTTGTGAACGATTATGAGGATAGAATGAGCGTACTAAGGATTGCAGCCTACTCATCAAATACACGATGGTTTACTGCCGTTATGGCTACCGTTACCGTCGCATCAGTCTCTCAATGGTATGGTTATGAAAAGGCGCCTCCTTACTTTTTTATAACAGGCTTGATTATATTTTTATCTGTAGCCGTTTTCATGATTATGAGGACGGTATTATTTTACAGAGAAGTAAAGAACGAGATGGTCGATCCGGAAAAAACGCTCTATTTTTTTACCATTGTTAGCGGTGTTAACTTCATCGGCGTTTGTTTATCCAAAATATTCTTCTTACATACGGCCGCCAATATACTTTGGTTTGTGGCAATTGGTCTTTGGCTGGGAATTTCCCTGTTTTCATTTAGTATACTATTCTTATATCAAAAATCTGAAAATAGGAATATAGAAGATATATTGCATGGGGGATGGTTCTTTGCTGTAGTCGGAACCCAATCAACGGCATTCCTTGGCATAATTGTCGCTGAGCATGCGGTTAGGCATATAGTGCTTATCCAGTTATTTTCGTTTGCTTTGTGGTCAATAGGGGCAAGTTTATATCTTATCTTTGCAGCACTCATTATCTTTAGGTTGATTTTTTATAAGTTTAGCAGCAATACGGGGATATCACCGTACTGGATGAACGTCGGGGCTGCCGCTTTAACTGCACTTACCGGTACCGTATTGTATCAGCATATCCAAAGTATAGGTGGATCACTTGTAGATTTCCTTACATTTTTAAAAGGTATTTCCCTTTTCTTTTGGGCTGTTGGACTGTGGTGGTTACCGTTTTTGCTTGTTCTTACCGTGAGAAGGCATGCTTGCAGCGATGACGGTGTGGTATTTACCGTTGGATATTGGGAGATTGCCTTTACTCTGGGTTTATGTTCGGTTAGTACGATTCAACTCATCCATTTATTTGGAGGCCGATATCTTGCTGTGATTTCAGCATGTTTTTGCATTGTTTTCATAATACTATGGTGTTTATCATCGATATTAACAATTGCCCATTTAATCAAGTCTTCAATATGGGTGCCGGTGAATGAACTGACGATTAATTACGTGGTTCCCTATAGTTTTACCCAGCATGGGAGGGTTTTCAAAATAAATAAAGTTATAAACGAATGGCTGGATCAAACTGTTCAGGGTGTATTAAGAAAACGGTATTGTGTAACTACCAATAATAATTTCACCTGCCAGATTTCTTACGATATGATAACAAAAAAGTGGTATTTTGACCGGCTTATGTAATAAGGTTTATAGCAGGCTGGTTGGTTCAATCGTCCACGATTGAACCGGAACATTTTGCATATTCCATATGTCCGGTACCAATTAAAAACGCATAGACCTATGCTAAACACATGGTTCAATCAACAAGATTGAACCAATACCGAACATATATGATGAAACAAAAAAGGCCTCATAATGCATATGAGGCCTTTTTTTTATTTTCTATTGATATTCCTTTAGGAATATATTCATGAAAACCTGTAAAAACAGGTTTTAGTTGGTTGTTACACCTTCAAGAAATCCCTCAAGTTTTCTGCTTCTTAGCGGGTGTTGCAGTTTGCGAAGGGCAATTGCCTCGATCTGACGTATTCGTTCTCTTGTTATGTTAAATCGTTTCCCGATCTCTTCCAGTGTATGGGTATATCCATCTTCAATACCAAAGCGCAGTTTAATCACCTCACGTTCCCGGTAAGTCAGGGTTTGCAGAACATTTTGAAGTTGTTCTCTAAGCAATGACTGGTGAGCAGTAGAAACCGGAGATTCGGCTTTCTTGTCCTGGATAAAATCCTCAAACATCGTTTCACCATCGGTACTGATCGGGTTTTCTAAAGATATTGGTCTTGATGCAACCCGGAATACCCGAAAAACTTCCGAAACCGGTATTTTTGCCTCTTTCGCAATCGCTTCTATCTTAGATTTTCTATCGAGATCTTTATGGATGTTCTTAAATACCTGTGATGTTTTGTTAATTACTTCTGTCATGTGGACCGGTATACGCACAGTTCTTGCCTTGTCATCTATTGCCCTGATAATGGCTTGTTTTATCCACCATGTAGCATAAGTACTAAACTTAAAACCCATGCGGTAATCATATTTATCGATAGCCCGCATCAAGCCTGTATTCCCTTCCTGAATAAGATCATGGAACGCAAGGCCGCGTTTGCGATACTTTTTTGCAATGCTAACTACCAATCTCAAGTTGCCCTCTGAGAATCGTTTCCTCGCAGATGCATATTCATAGTAGATAGAGTTAATAGTATCTACAGCCTTTTTTGTCTCAGCAAGAGGAGTCGTTAGCAAGATCTTTATTTCATGGGCATTATCAGAGAAGCTTCTGTAAATCTCCCTTTTATAATTTGAGCCCTTATGGCCCTCTGTCTGCTTTACGATCTCAGACAATGTATCCAGAAGCTGTCTCATAACAGGCAGTATAGTCTCGGTACGGATATGTACTGCTTCTAAATGTCTGATAGACTTTCTCTTCCTGGATAGTATTTTCCTAAGAACCCTTAACTTCGCTGGCTTAGATACAGTCCCCTTACCAATTTTATCGTAATCTCTCTGATTATCCTTGAGCATATCTCTAATTTCATTTGCTATACCACGAATTTGCTCTATCCTTTCGTTTTTGGTCTGATCTTTTGTTACCGTTGTTTCGATAAATTGGACAAGGTCTGATTCGCTATCTACATCCTCCAGGATGCGTAGATAGTTTTCCAGGGCATAATCAAAACTCAATACCTTTCTGTGAAGCAACCTGCTTACGATCTTTATCTTCTTTGCTAAATAGAGCTCTTCCTCACGGGATAATAACGGCAGGGTAGACATCTCCTTCAGATACAGACGAACCGGGTCGTAGTCTTTATATTTTGACTTATCCTCAAATGCCTCTCCTTCGACAAGTTCATCTTCGACAGCGTAATTGTCCTGATGTATATCGTCGGTATTTGTATCGGTTAGATATTCAATCTTATATTCTAATTGTTTCATTTTACCTTCCTGATTTTGATTCAAAATTTACAAGATATGGTATTTTCAATACTTATAACGTATATTTCTTACAAAATGTTGCAGAAAATATACATATTTTTTGATATATCATAAGTGACTGGTATAATATTACTTGTCAATAGAAAAGATTAAATTTATTTTTGTTTTTACCCTTTTAGGCCTCTTATTCTGTTAATAAAGACAGGCAATGATACGCATATCAAATGTTTTTTCAAGAAAAATTTCTGTACATAATACATATTTGTGTATAGAAATACAGTTAAGTGTATAGAACTATGTTGGTTACGATTTTTTTAAAAGTTGAAAAAAATTTAATATCTGGATGGGCTTATTTAACGTATGGAATTTAAAACCATTTACATGGTTGGTAGGATGGGCATAGTCAGTAGGGTGGGCACTACTCGCCAAAAAGGATCAATTGATTACCGATTGTTTTCAACCGGGAAGCGGAATATTGTTAATACCGACGAGATACGCGGCCTTTGTTATCTATGGGCGATGCCACCCTACTGTTATAAGTTGCTGAAGGCTTAATTTAATTCGTTAGCCTGCGTAATGTAGATATTACGATTTTCGCAGTATACAACCATTTGTAGTACCAATATGTTTCCCTTCACTTACAGTAATTTTTCCGTTTACAATTACATATTCTACGCCCTCTGAATATTTATGGGGTTCTGTAAACGTACTTTTATCAGCGATTTTTTCAGGATTAAAAACGGTTATATCTGCGAAATATCCTTCTTTTATCAGCCCTCGCTTATCTAATCCAACTTTTTGGGCGGGCAGACCGGTCATTTTTTGTATGGCTTTTTCTTCAGAAAAGAGTCTATTCTCCCTGCAAAACTTTGCCAGAACACGGGAAAAAGTACCGTAGCTCCTTGGATGGGGTTTTCCTCCGCTAAGCATTCCATGCTTTGCACGCATAGAACTATCGGAGCCGATGAAGACAAAGTCCCATTTCAGTATTTGTTCCAAATTCTCTTCGCACATATTAAACAGGAAAATATCAATCCTTGTCTCTTCTTCTATAAGTAAATCCAGAACTGTTTCTATAGGGGATTTATTCAGTTCTTTTGAAATTTCTGAAATAGTTTTACCTATGGTCCATGTATTTTTTTCATTACAAACAGAGGAGATCATTATCTCACTCCAGAAGGTATCATTTCCCACTTGAGAAAATTCCTCTGCAATTTGTTTTCTGATATTTGCATCCTGCAATCTCCGCAGCTCTTTTTCAATGCCGCCTTCATAAATCCAATGAGGCAATATAGCATCAAGGTCGGTTGCAGCGGCTATATACGGGTAGCGGTCGCAGGAAATATCCATGCCTTCTTCAATAGCGCGTTCAATAATCGCTTTTATCTTTTTTATCTTGTGCCAGTTCTTACTTCCTGAAGTTTTGATATGGGATATTTGCAATCTGGTACCGGAATGTTTAGACACTTCTATTGCTTCTGCAATGGCTTCTTCGAGTTTATCGCCTTCGCTGCGTATGTGTGTTGCATAAAATCCATCGTAGGCTTTTACCGTTTTGCACATTTCCGTTATTTCCCTGCTTGCTGCATAGCAGCCTGGAGGATATATCAAGCCGCTGGACATACCAAATGCACCTGCTTCCATGGATTCTTCCAGATCTTTTATCATACAGGATAATTCATCCGGGTTGGGACTTCTGTTTTCATATTCAAGAACACATGCCCTGATATTCCCATGACCTACAAGAAATGCCCTGTTGATTGAACTCCTGGCTTTTTCTGCCATATCATAAAACTCTGCAGCCGAGCGCCATGTGAGAGTAATATGATATTTTGCTAATCCTTTTGCCCGTTTTTCCAATACTTTTCCACGCAGGGGAAAAGCAGACAAACCGCAGTTCCCACAAATCTCTGTCGTGACACCATCAAGTATCTTACTATCACTCTCCGGACGAATAAGCCATAAAAAATCGCTATGGGAGTGAACATCGATAAACCCGGGGGTAACCATCAAACCATTTGCATAGATTGTTGGTATATTATTCTCATGAATATATGAATCAATTAGGGCGATCTTATCACCCTTGATACCAATATCGAGGTTCTTTTTTGGCATTCCCGTGCCGTCGATAACCGTTCCGTTTTTTATTATCAAATCAAGGTCCATAGTATTTTATTCAAAAATGGCGTGTTTTTTGTTAATTGGGTTTTCAGGAAAACATTTGATGATGGAGCAGTGGAGTGGTGGAGTAATGGAGTGGTGGTACATATGGATTATTGTAAAAACATTTTTATAAAGATACATGCCTTTTTGCAAACAGCACTGCGAAAAGGAAATCCGAAATACTAAGCACGAAATACGAAACAAATTCAAATGACCAAAATTCAAATAAAAAAGCTTTTTTAACACCACTGAAATTGTTTCGGATTTCGATATTCGAATTTAGAATTTAGACACTCCGGTATATCGACAAAATTTTGCCGATATTGAGGCGCTAAGCGCTTATACATTTTAATAAATGTTACTCTTCTACCAATGGGGAGGGCTCATCCAAACCAAGGACTCTGTCAAAATCCCTGTGTGCAGCTTGTATATCTTTTTTCATCGTATCGATATGTTTCTTGTTGTGATACTTATCGGTTGTAAAGCAGCCAGTAAGATTCCATAGAATAATTATGCTCATTATAATAAGAGTTATCGTTAATGGAAATGTTTCCAGCTTAAGTCTCATATTAGTATTCTTTCCTCTGCCTTGAGGATGGTATTTTCATAATCCGCCGGTATTTTGTTACAGTTCTTCGGGCAATATCTATACCTGAACTATGTAATCTTTCAGCAACTTCTTCGTCGCTTAGTGGGTTGGATTTATTTTCTTTTGCAATAATTTCAGCAAGCTTCTGCCGGATAGCTTCCCAGGATTCCATTGATCCGTCCACATTCTGAAAGCCGCCGGTAAAGAAGAATTTCATTTCGAATATACCTTGAGGTGTCTGGATATATTTGTGAGCGATTGCACGGCTAACAGTTGAAACATGTACTCCGACAATATCGGCAACATCTTGCATCTTAAGTGTACGAAGGCGATGAATTCCTTCGTCTAAAAAATCCTTCTGCATCTCTACTATCTTGCAAGCGACCTTATAAAGAGTGCTTCGTCTCTGTTCAATTGCATCGATAAGCCATTTCGCAGATTCAATTTTCTTTTGTATATACTGACGTGTTGAGTTATCGCTGCCGTTTTCACTTAGAAATTTTTTGTAGAAGGAGCTGATATAAAGATGTGGCAGATTTGTATTGTCGATCAAAAATACTTCATACTTCCCGTCAATGTATTCAACTTTTACTTCCGGAACTACATACGAGATTGTTTCATCGCAAAAGATAGAACCGGGTTTAGGGTTCAGTGTACGAATAAACTCCACCAGTTTCTTTATTGTATCCAGGCTATTTCCGGTCTTCTTTGCTATAAGAGGATATTTTTTCATTTCTATATCCTCTAAGTGGTTAAGAAGTAGTTCCCTTGTTAAATGGTAGTGTGTATCCCGTTTATCCAGTTGCAGTATCAAACATTCCTGTAAATTTCTTGCACCAACACCAGGTGGTTCCAGTGATTGTATAATCTTCAGTGCTTCTTTGATTTCCTCAATAGGAAGGGGTTTTTCAAGTGACTGCATGATCTCTTCTAACGGGCTGGCCAGGTATCCGGCTTTGTCAATGGAATAAATAATATTCTCGCATGCTTCTATGAGGGGGTTTGGAATGTCAATAAGAGATAGCTGTCCCATTAAATAGTCATGGAGGGACATCGGTTTGGCGGCTGTATTCTCCAATGCCTCTTGCTTTTGATCGCGTTCCTCGGAGAAGCTGCTTTTCCGGGTAACTGTTTGGGAATAATAATCACGCCAATCTTCGGCTAATTCGCCAAGCCTGTCAAAATCATCCTTATCTGTATTATCTTCTGCTACCTGGGTCGTATCATCTACTTCTTTGACGTTCTCATCTTTTCTCTCTTCGTGCACTTCTTCAAGCACAGGGTTATCCACAAGTTCTTGCTGCACATGTTCAATAAGGGCCAATAATGGTAACTGTAGGATTTCAATTGATTGAATGATTTGAGGGGACAACTTCATCTTTTGCTGAAGTTGAGGTAATAAAGACGACTGCATTTTCATGAAACATCACCTTCCGTAAAAAACAATCTTAATCTACTAAAATCTCATTTCATTTCTACCACTGATGGCATCAGCGACAATTGCTGTGTTTGCATATTCAATATAACTTCCGGTCGGCAATCCACGGGCAAGTCTTGTAACACGCACCCCTAAAAGATTCAGCTGCCTGTGAATGTACAGAGCGGTTGCATCCCCTTCCATATTTAAATTTGTGGCAAGAATGACCTCTTGCACTCCTTTTTCTTTCACCCGGTGTAAGAGCTTTTCTATCGTTAAAGATTCCGGTGAGATACCCTCTAAAGGGGAAATATGACCCTGAAGTACATGATAGAGACCACGGTATTTACTTGTCTTTTCTATTGTCAGAAGATCTGCTAGCTGTTCAACTACGCAGATTACAGAGGTATCCCTGTCGGTATCAGTACAGATATGGCAGGGATCGCTTTCTGCGACGTTGAAACAGACTGAGCAGGTTCTTATAAACTTTTTTACATCACGAATTGCATAGGCAAGCTGCATGGCCTCCTCTGGAGACTGTTTTAAGATATAACATGCAAGACGCTCTGCTGTTTTTTGTCCTATACCTGGCATTTTACCAAATTCATCAATAAGTTTGATTACCGATTGTGGATATGTGTTCAAAACGAAAAATCCTTCATGTCTTAAAAATTGGTTTTTAATATTTTCATAACAGCTACATTCCGCCCCCAAACATCCCCTGCAGTCCAGGAATATTTAGTCCACCGGTGAGTTTGGACATTTCTGACTGGTATAACTCCTGTGACTTCTTTATTGCCTGTGAAACAGCCGACAGAATAAGATCCTCGAGCATTTGCACGTCATTTGGGTCTACCACTTCAGGATCAATTTTGATAGAGAGGATTTCCTGTTTTCCATTCATATGTACTGTAACCATTCCACCGCCGGAACTTGTCTCTACGACACGTTCCTTCAGCTCATTTTGAATATCCTCCATCTGCTTTTGCATCTTCTGGGCTTGCTTCTGCACCTGTTTCATCATTTCTCCCATATTACCAAAACCCTTCATTGTATTGACCTCCTATCTATTTGTTTATTCTCATAACATGACCACCAAACAACTCCAGGGTCTTTTTTATTGCCGGTTCAGAGAGTGCCGTATCGACCGCACGTTGATCAGAAGGGCCATGGTCTGCAGATGTATTTGTCTTATCTTCTCTGTTGTTTTCATTTTCATATACTACGAACTTGAGTCTTACATCATTTTGTGTCAATTCTTTTACACACTGTTCTATAAATTTTTTTTCTTCTGCTTGTTCAAGTCTTTCCTTGTGAAACAAACAACTGCCTGGAAACCCGATTATAATATTACCGTTTTTGAATTCGACAAGCCTGCCGTTCTTCAGAAGCGACCAGGTTGATTTTTTCTTATTCTGTACTATAAGAAGAATTTTTTCCCAAATGCTTGCTTCATTATATTGATATTCTGTATTTTTATCCTCTTTTATCTCACAGTATCCTTCCGGTACAGTCTCGGATACCATTTGCCCGGTAATAGGTTTTTGAGCAGGCAGAGTGAACCCTTCTGTTTTCGCCGGTTTCATGTCCCTGTTTACAAACTTACTTTCTAAAGATACAATTTTTTCTATGATCTCATTAAGAGAGCCAACAGGTTCCATTCTGCATAACTTGATTATTGTCATTTCCAGAAAAATTCGCTGAAGGAAGGCATCTGTCGTGCGCGTTCTCGCATCAGAAAGTAATTGTATCATGTACATTAGCGTATCGCCTGAAAAAGATTTTCCATATTGCTGTATTAGAGGTGCATTAGTCTCAATCCACTCTGCATCATGCCCGCATGAAGAGAAGACTAAAAGGTCCCTCATATTCGAGAGCAACTGGTCTACCAATTCTACCGGCGTCTTTCCTTCATTCAAAATATCGTTCACAATTTTTAAAGCATTGGATATATCTTTTTTTATAAAGCTGTTGAATATTTCTAATATTTTATCTTCATCAACACAGCCCAGTATAAAATTCACATCCTCCTGGGATATTGTGTCCTTACAGGAAGAGAGGAGTTGATCTAAGATAGATTGGGAGTCTCGTAATCCGCCCCGTGCATATCGTGCAATAGTGTGGAGTACGGGCGGCTCTACCTGTGCACCTTCTTTCTTGCAGATATCTGAAAGCCGTCTCTCAATGTCCCGGATAGAAATATTTTTAAAATCAAATCGCTGGCATCGGGATTGAACAGTTTCAGGAAGGCGATTTACCGCTGTCGTAGCAAATATAAATTTGACGTGTGAGGGCGGTTCTTCAAGCGTTTTTAAAATAGCATTAAATGCCTCGCGGGTAAGCATGTGAACTTCATCAATGATATAAATTTTATATCGAGCCCGTGACGGAGCATATCCAACGTTTTGCCTGATGTTCCGGACTTCATCAATTCCCCTGTTGGATGCACCATCAATTTCCAGTACATCGATATCGTTACCCTCTGATATGCACCGGCAAATATCGCAAGTGTTGCATGGAGTCTCTGTAGGGCCTGTCTGACAATTTAATGCCTTTGATAATATCCGTGCCGTAGAGGTCTTTCCTACGCCCCGCGGGCCTGCCAGTAAATAAGCGTGGGCCACTCTACCGGAACGGATTGCGTTCCTGAATGTTGTTACAATAGGCTCTTGACCTACCAGGTCTTCAAAAGTTTGTGGACGGTATCTACGGGCTAAAACAATATAAGACATTCACTATCCACCTCAATATAGCGGTCTTCTTCAATATATTTGGTATTTCCTTTGATATTATACTTTGTTATTTTGCCTATATCAATATACTTTCTTCAGCTATTTTTCTTTATGTCAATGGTTGCAGATAATAAGTTACGTAGTGGAAGATAGAGAAAAATAGGATAGAAGGTGTCTTTTTTAATAAAAAAGGCCGTGCACTTCTTTCGTTCCCCTTTCTATTAGTTTATCTGCGCAGTTAGCTCAGGCCAGGCTTGTCACGGCACATAAGGACGAATGCTTATGGCTGCTTGCTTCCGCACCTGACCAGATTCACATCATCTCTTATTGCATGAGACCCGACCCTCATTGCCACTTACGGAGATAACACTAATAGTCCGTGAGACCTCAAAAAAGCGATCGATCCTGCTATAGCGGGTTGCAGGTTACAGGGAACCG
>CAZPUD010000022.1:0-24168 GCA_964589115.1 uncultured candidatus Brocadiaceae bacterium
AATGACAGATACTATATAATCTATTATTAACAATTATGTTGACAGTGTACTACATCTGTAGTTTGAAATTCCAAGCATAAATTTAATATCATTCTTTCCTTTTAAGCATAGGAAAACTCCCGTCCAGTTCATTACGTAATGAAGTATTAGTATGAAGATAGGTATCGAACAGACTGGCAAATGATTGGCCGGTTAGTTTTTCTATAATGTCCAGGACATCATTCTGGGTGTACTGCCTGTCTTCTAATCCATAGTGAACATATAAATAGCGAAGTAATTCATCGAGACTTGAACCCGCTTCAATAAGTTTCCGGTCTAATATATACGCAAATGCGTTTCCCCATGCACTCATCATTGTCCGGTACTCAGATGCACCGGTACCATACATACTGGCAAGCTTAGCTAGCTCAGCGTAAGGCAGGTCATATTCGGTCCCTTCTCTTTCAAGGTATTGTACCCATAACGCCTTCATTATATCCTTATATTCCTGAAGACTGGTTACAAGACCATCAATAACGTTGGATTTATATACTGTACATTCTTCGGTATAGAATGTTTCCAATTGAAATAAATTACCTGTTCCATCCGGAACATAGTTAAAAGTTTTACCATTCCAGGCATGGAACATTTCATGAGTTTGCGTAAAAATACGATAGTCTTCTTCTGAGAGGACAACTCCCCCCTGTGATAACGCAAAATCCGTGGACTCACCCTTAGCCCTGACTTTAAATACATATCCATCCAATGGAAAATCTTCATATACATGCCATATCTCATGAAATATATCGATAATCACATCTGCAAAATCTTCAGGACTAAAACCCAACCCATCCTGATAAGCTACCGTGTTGTGAATAGCCACTGTTACAGTTGTACCATGAATCATCTCTGATTGAATAAAATAATTATCAGCATCATAAGCAAAAGCCTCATCAGAGGTCTCACTAATATCGTCTCCGGGTTGAAATCCCCTGTTTTTTCCAATTTCCCATGATGTTTTTTCAACAGAAAACCCGGGATCAGTCAGGTCATCATATTTAAACGCACCATCTTCACAACTACAGACGGATGTTAAAATCTTTTTAAACATCGATTTCTTACGGGCAGCCAGTACCATTTTGGCCGATACCCTGTAATATTCTGGGTAAGGCAAACCTTTTCGTTTTTTGATTAATTGTTTTTCTTTATTACTAAATTTCTTAATTTTACCCTTCAACTTTTTTTTCGCCTTACCGAATGAAATTGGTACCAATTCATTATTTTTTTCTTTTAAAAGTTGATTACCTGATTCAGTCTCCTGACAACTATAATTTGAATCAGGAATGGCTGTTATCGTATCTGCATGAAGTCCTTTTGTTTTAGCAAGTGAAAAAGTGAGAGCAGAAAATAAACAAAACAGATAAAAAAACAAAGATATATAATCAAACGTCAACCAGCACAAATTATACTTTTTAATGCTTAAAAATTGCCTTTTAAACATAATGATTTGTACTCTGCCAGTGATTTACTGTTTTTGTTTTATTTCAATCAGGTTGCCGGAAAAATCCTTGAGGAAGTATACGGTCTTATCCTTGTGCCTTCCGGTAATAATGTTTACATTGAAATGCCTGGCCTTTTCTATGACTTCTGAAAAATTATCCAGCATGATACCGAAATGGGTAAAATTTGGATTGGCATGATGAAAATCAGATATGAATACCTCTACCTTCATCCCCGTCTTTTCAAAAACTAGCACTTTTATCTGCTGAGAAAGAGAAAATAATTGTTCTGAAAGTTCGGGAGCAAGGAGAATTTCTCGTGTTTTTTCAAGACCTAAAAAATCACGATAAAACAACAGTGCCTGTTCTTCGCTCTTATTTGTGATACCGATATGATTTAATTCCATGCCGTATTTTAACTACTATTATTTCAATATGCAAGTATAAGATATTTGAGTTGAACTATTGCTGTTAATAATAGATTATATGGTCTGTCATGCGAGGGCGTTTTTCCCCGAAGCAATCCCTTTTGAAGTACACAGATTTTTATAATGATCTGTATTCTTTAAGCAATTTCCTGAATTTGTTAACCGTCACTTCAAACGCTTCTTTTTTAGTAAGATCGACACCAGCATCTTTCAGGATTTCAAGTGGTTCTTTATGTGATCCTGCTTTCAAAAATTTAAGATAATCTTCAACAGCACCCTTTTCACCGTAGGTTACACGCTCGGACAGGGCAATTGCTGCAGACAGGCTGGTAGCATATTTGTAAACATAAAAAGCATGGTAAAAATGTGGAATCCGCGCCCACTCATAGTTTAACTGATCGTCAATAACCATTCCCTTACCCAGATATGCTTCAAGATTTTTCCTGTAAATATCAGTTATGCTTTTTGCCATAAGTACCTTACCGGATTCAGCCATTTCATGAGTATCTTTTTCAAAATTTGCGAACATGGTCTGCCTGTAGAAAGTTGCCTCTATTCTTTTCATGTTATGATACAGAAAGAATTTCTTCTCCTCACTGGATTCGGCAGTCTTTGACATATGATCAAACAACAAAGTCTCATTGAATGTTGATGCTATCTCAGCCAAAAAAATTGGATTTTGATAATAGATATAAGGTTGATTTTCAATGGAGTAGTCCCGGTGCAGGCAGTGACCAAATTCGTGTGCAAATGTTGAGACATCGGAAAACTTTTCCGTATAATTTAAAAAAATCAATCCCCGGCTAGCATAACTCCCCCATGAAAACGCTCCTGATCTTTTGCCGGGTGATTCAAATACGTCAATTACCCGTGCATTAACAGTAGAATCGTACTTCCTGAGATACTCCGCTCCGAGGGGTGTAAGTGCGGTACGAACCAGTTCAATTGCATCTTCATAGGAATATTTCTTATCAACCTCTTCAACCAGAGGAACATAATTATCGTAGAAGTGTAGCTCTTCAATTCCAAGCTCTTCCTGTTTCAGTGCGTTAAATTCGCTGATAACATCAATATTCTCCTTTGCAACTTCACTGAGGTTATTGAATATTATAGTTGGCACATAATCCGGAAATAAGGCCATCTCCAGCATAGATGGATATTTGCGGACCTTCGCCAGTTTAATGTTTGCAAGTACATTTGCAGCATAGGTATTTGCCAGTACATCTATATTCTGCTGGTAGGGCCGGTAATAGTAATCGAACACTTTTTGCCGTAAATCCCTGTCAGGAGACTCTAATAGTTTGCCATATTTAGCATGAGAGAGATGGATTATTTCTCCCTTGTGTTCAAATTCCTGGAATATAATATTGTTATTATTAAAGGCAGAAAAGACATCATCGGGCTTACCCAAAACAATTTCCATCTCTGCTAAAACAGTTTCTGTTTCTTCTGAAAGTATATGAGGATTGTATCGCGCATAACTCTCCAAAAAGAAGCGGTAGCCGGCCAGTTGAGGATTTTGATAAATTATCCTATCGATATCATCCTGTGATAAAGAGGACAGTTCTTTTTTTATAAAAACTGTTTCTGCTGAAATCTTTGAAATAAGCAGTTCAATACGACCTTTCATCTCTTCATATACGGCATTTCGGGTATCCTCAAAAAATCGTACATTCGCATACACATATAAATTTTCTCTCACGATAGAATAGTTAACATAAAACTTCATGAACTGTTCAAGTTTATGGGGATCTGCAAGGGAGCCTTTGAACTCAAGGATCTGAGGAAGTTCTTTTTCCACCTTGCGATAGTCTTCTTCCCACCTTTCATCCGATGCATACAAAACAGATAAATCCCATTTGTATCTATCCTCTATTTGATCCCTGGTTTTATTCTTATTCATAATATTTATTTCCATGTTTAAAACGCACAAACAGTCTTCCAAAATTATCACTATCTTTATCGATGCGGTGGTAAAGCCTTTTTGTTTCAGGACGGTTCAGGAAGCGTAAGACGGTCTTCTTTAGTTGACCGCTCCCTTTCCCGGGAATAATTTCCACGAGAGCAATCCTCTTCTCAACGGCCTCATTTATAATCCGATTAAGCTCCTTTTCGATTAATTGTCCTTTTTTACAGATGTCGTGGAGGTCAAGTTTTAATTTTGCCATAAAATATTACCATGTTTTCTATATTATTAAATTAGGCTGCCTTTGGCAGCGACTAAGGTTGGTTCAATCTTGTAGATTGAACCATGCGTTTAGCATAGGCCTGTACGTTTTGGTTTATTCCAGGCACATGAAACATGCCAAACGTTTCGGTTCAATCGTGGACGATTGAACCAACCCTGAAACTTTGAAATTCCTATACATTAAATTATGCCTTCGGCTACTTATAACAGTATGGTGGCACTGACAAACTTTGTTTGTCAGTGTGGGATATTCCATACACGTGTATATATTCAAACAACACGGACAAACAAGTTTGTCCGTGCCACCCTGAAAAACGCTTAAATAAAATGAAAATTCCTATACAATCAAGTTAGGCTATTTTGGTAGCGATCTTTATCTGTTATGAGTGATAAGATATCAGATTTGAAGAAATAATTACAGGTATTTTTAGATCAGAACATGTTGACCAGTAACTTTCAGGCTATTAAACAATCACCCGAAGATGAGAAGCGTAGGATGAGGGAGATATTTTGCCGGATTTATAACAAAATGATATGTATATTGAATGTAATAGTTTTAATCGCACAAAACCTGGAGAACTATAAGACTGTTTTTATCAAATAATTGTCTAAACAACGGAATAGATTTTACTGATTAAGGTCTTTTTTCATTTCTTCAATAGCATTTTTCCCTGATTTGCTTTCAATGATATTACTCATATCATTAATAATATCCTGTAATCGTTTAAGCTCACTTACATTTATAAAAGCTGCTAGTCTTTTTCCTTCAATATCAACTACATATTTTTTAATACTAATAAGTTCGTCAATTCGTTTATAAATAACGTTTTTATCTGATATATCCCTAATTATGTCATTCATAGTATTAATAAGATTTTGTAATCTTTTAATTTCATCTACAATAACGACAGCAGCTACTTTTTCCCCTTTTTTATCAATTACAAATTCTTCAACACTGATAAGTTCATTAAGTAGTTTATCATTAATGATATCATCTATATTCTTACCTTCTTGTTTCGAGATTGGACTCATGTTTACTACTACTAAATTTATTTATGATACTATATCATCCAGGATTTGTTTTCACAAAGTAAGTATATCAACATATTGTTCTTAATAAAGAAGTATTTGCACATTATTTGAGTAAGCACATGTAAATCATGCATAATACATGAAGGATATATCATCGCAAAAACAGGCAACGGAGACTGGAAAGAGATGTGTTTAGCCAAAATCTATTTTATCTTGGAATACCAGTCCTACACGCCCCAATTTTCTGTAAGAGATGCTTCCCCTACAAGACTGTTCAATCAAACCGAAAAGAATTAAATAACTTGAAATCTTCTTAATTTTTATCTTATTATATCGATAAAGGAAAGAATCAATCTCCTATCATCTGTGAGGCACCATGAACGATCAAAAAACACTTACCCCGAGGAATTTTCTCTTCGTCACTATCGCCGCTTTGATTGCTGACATCGCCTGGCACGTCGCAAAGGAAGGACATCACGTTAAGTTTTATACTGAAAATGAAGAGGATAAAGAAGTCGGTGACGGGTTTATGCAAAAAGTAGACAACTGGGAAGCAGAAGTCGCATGGGCAGACGTGATCGTCTTCGACGACGTACTCGGACAAGGGGCAAAAGCCCAACAATTACGGCAGCAAGGTAAAAATGTGATCGGAGGAACACCATATACGGACAAACTCGAAGACGACCGCGCATTCGGGCAAGAAGAGCTCAAAAAGTACGGCATACACATCATCCTCTATAAAGAATTTACAAACTTTGGTGATGCCATTACCTACGTCCAGCAAAATCCCGGACGCTACGTCATCAAGCCAAGCGGAGAAGCACAAAACACACGAGGGCTCCTCTTTGTCGGAGAAGAGGAAGATGGAAAAGACGTCATACAGGTGCTCGATGATTACAGGAAAGCACTTGCAAAAAAAATACCGGTCTTCCAGCTCCAAAAACGTATCACAGGAGTAGAAATTGCAGTCGGGGCATTCTTTAACGGAAAAGAATTCGTCTATCCCATCAACATCAACTTCGAGCATAAAAAACTCTTCCCGGGAAACCTTGGCCCATCAACAGGAGAAATGGGAACTGCGATGTTCTGGTCAAGACCAAACAAAATCTTCAATGCGACACTTAAAAAGTTCGAGCAAAAACTCGCAGAAGAACAATACGCAGGTTATATCGACATCAATTGCATCGTGAACAATAGTGGTATCTATCCACTCGAATGGACTTCGCGCTTCGGCTATCCAACCATCAGCATACAACAAGAAGGGATGCTCACACCTATCGGAGAATTCCTCCATGATCTGGCAACAGGAAAACTCAAAGAGTTCAAAACCAAAAAAGGATTTCAAATAGGCGTACGGCTTGTTGTACCACCATTCCCCTTTAATGATAAAGAAACATTTATGATCAAATCAAAAGACACTATCATCCACTTCAAGAAAAAACCTGCAGAAGGAGTACATATCGAAGATGTCAAACTCATCAACGATGAGTGGATTATCACGGGAAATACAGGTGTAGTTCTTATCGTATGCGGAACAGGTCAAACAATGAAAGAAGCACAAGCACAGGTTTACAAAAGAATAAAAAACATTATCATACCACACGTCTACTACAGAAATGATATCGGAGAGCGATGGTTTGAAGATTCAGATAGACTCCACACCTGGGGATATTTGAGAGAAACATGACCTGTTTTGGTAAAATGAAATACTTTTTTGTTATACACTAAAATTCCCCGCTACTATCAGGAAATTTGGCAAGGGGGGATTTTCTCTTTGAGTTGAGATTTTCTCTTTGGTGTCAGACTTGTTTTTAATTTCCAGTCCTGACTGGCATATTCGTCCTTCTTCTTTATAAGGAGCCACTGGTTTCCCTTTTTTCCTTTAAAATGGACCAGGCTGAAATTTCCCTTTAATTTTTTACCACTTAGGAAAAAGGTTATCTTGTCCTTTCGCCTTTCAATAAGGTTATAAGTCCCTCTGTCCCAGACTACCACTGTACCGGCTCCATACTGACCTTCGGGAATGATCCCTTCAAAGTCTATATATTCTACCGGATGGTCCTCTACTTGTATGGCAAGACGTTTTTCTGATGGATCCAGAGAAGGACCTTTCGGGATAGCCCAGGAATGAAGGACCCCTTCCATCTCGAGTCTGAAATCATAATGAAGATGCGTAGCATCGTGCTCATGTATAACAAAGCGTTGGCTCATAAAATGTGAACTCCGAATATATCGTTTGCAATTTCTAACCTTCAAATAATTTTCGTGCTTGTTATATCTGCTTTATCTTGACTAACGGATATAATAGCAAGATAATGTCAGTAAAGGAATATTTAAATTACGCCTGTTTTCTACCAGAGACTTCTTGTATGATTATAAACGACTTAATTAAATATGGCGGATCAAAACAACTTGCGGAGACTATGGCTTCTTTAGGTATTAAAGAGCTTTATCCATCACAGACTCTTGCCGTAGAGTCAGGTCTCTTGCAAGAGCAGAAAGCCTTTATGATATCTGCACCTATTGCATCAGGTAAGACCCTTATAGCTGAGATTGCGGCGCTTAATACATTTTATAACTCCGGTGGAAAGGTTGTATATCTTGTACCAACGAGACCACTTGCAAGGGAAAAATATGAGGATTTTTCCCGGAAATATGAGGATACAGGAGTGAGGATTGCGCAAAGCACCCAGGACTATGACAGCGCTGATCCATGGCTTGGTGATGCCGATCTCATTATCGCAACATACGAGAAAATGGATTCCCTCGTACGACATCGCGCTTCATGGTTTAAGGCGGTAAATTTTATAATAGCCGATGACATACAATTCCTCGGAGACCCTCGTAGAGGACCAACACTTGAGATAATTTTCACCAGGTTGAGAAGGACAATTCCTGAACTAAGGTTTCTCGCATTAAGTTCCTCTATAGCAAATGCATCAGAAATTGCTCAGTGGCTAAATGCACACCTTATCGAATCAAACTGGAGACCGGTGCCTTTAAAAGAAGGGGTATATTTCAACGGTTCCATAACATTTGACGATGGTAGTGTTGTAACTGTAAAAGAGGAAAACCCCATTGAAGTAATAAACTTGAGCCTGCAAACTATAAAGGACGGCGGACAAGCCCTTATCTTTGTGAATACCAGAAGGGCAGCAGAGTATGTTGCACGGAAGGCCTCGTCTGCAGTTGCCCAACTTCTCTCTGAACAAGAAAAAGAATTTCTGGAAAAATTATCAGGGCAGATCGTGGAGATATCCTTAGAACCAACGCAGCCCTGTAAAAAACTTGCCGAATATGTAAGTTGCGGCGTTGCTTTTCATCACTCAGGCGTTATCCCCCTGCAAAGAAAATTAGTGGAAGATGCCTTTAGAACTCATAAAATAAAGCTCGTGGTTGCTACCCTGACGTTAGCAATGGGACTTGATCTCCCGTCACAAAGGGTCATTATCAGGGACTGGTGGAGATACGAGCCGGATTTAGGAATCAGGCCAATCCCGGTTATCGAAGTACGGCAGATGGCTGGTGAAGCTGGAAGACCGGGTCTTGATAAATGCGGCGAAGCTATATTCATTGCCCGGAATGAAAAGGGTAAAAAGTATCTTATGGAAAATTATATTACTAAAGGGCCTGAAAGGGTGGACTCTCAACTTGCCCATGAATTTGTACTAAGATCCCATATCCTTGCATCAATTGCAGGTACCCCTGTAATTACAAGGGAAGAACTAATGGATTTTCTTAAAAATACCTTCTCTGCTTATCAAAAGGGTGCAGAAGCTCTCATATCCATGGCAAATAGAATAATTGACTTCCTGAGAAATGAAGGGTTGGTTTCCGAATGGAAGGATGTCGTTGTTACAGAGTTTGGTCGCCGGATTTCAGAACTTTACATCGACCCTTTAACAAGTGTAATCATCAGAGACGGGTTACTCCAGCCAGGGAAGAAAGGGGCTTTCGTACTCTTACATTTGATAACCCATACACCTGATATGGTAACTCTCCGGCTAAGAAAAAAGTATTACGAGCAGATGGTTGATCTTTTTCAGATATATACAGATGAACTCCTAATTCCAAAGAAAGAAAGATATTTATCGGAAAGGATTTTATCAGAATTAAAAACAGCGTTTATTTTACTGCAGTGGATAGAGGAAATACCGGAAAACAAAATAGTGAACCAGTTTGGAATAGGACCGGGCGACCTCAGCAAATTAGTAACGTTTTCTGATTGGCTGCTGTATTCAGCGGGTGAAATAAGCAAGATTTATGGTCTGAGAGAAACAGAAAAGCAGATACATCTCCTGCGAATAAGGATCTTTTATGGTATCAAGGAAGAACTTCTTCAACTCGTGTCTTTAAGAGGCATAGGAAGGGTACGGGCAAGAAACCTCTATAACGCAGGATACAAAACCATACAGGAAATTAAAAGTGCAACTATTGAAGATTTGACAAAGATACCTGGTATTGGAAAGGGTATTGCAGAGGATATAAAAAGACAAACTCAATCCTTTACGAGGGTATAAGTTCCTGATATTTTTCATCGTCCGGTCTGGCAAATTCCATTGTAGCAGTCTTACAGAGCGTTGCGAGATTAGCGCTTGCATCACCGTAAATTTTCTGCTCTTTTTCCACTTCTTCAAAAGAGAAGTAGGTCGAAAGTCGTTCGAGAACCTTATAATACTTATCTATTTCACCCATAAGCACAGCCAGTTCGCTTTTTTCCTTTTCTTCTTCTTTTATCGGTTCCCCTCCTGCAAAGCCATTGAAAACAGTACAAAATAACGTAACACCTAAACTTGCCAAAAACGCCTTCATCAATAACATCATTTCCTCCAAGAAATAAATAAACTCCGATAGTTTAAAATATAGTATCGATTACACTTTTAAAATAATATCACTCAAAGCTCAGTTGTTCGATGAAGTATTATTATTTTTCGAAATACAATTCCGGCAAAATAATTTTTAATTCAATATCTGTATCAGGTTTTTTCCAATAAATAATGAAGTTCACTTTTGCCTCTTTTAATTGATAGCCTTCTTTCCTCCTGGAAGCTATTACGGCAAGAAACTGTTGAGAAAATTTTAGCACTGATTTTCCGTTGGCATTTGTACATCCATCTTCACTTATTTTTAGCATATCACCGCTCATAAGTTCCTCTATAAGATATTGTCTGCTAATAAAATAATCTAACCAAACGTCTTTGAATGCTAAGTGCATTGCTATCCGGTTTGGCGGCAAATAGGTATTTCTATCTTCTGTTCTTACTAAATTGTCTGCTGTAATATTGTCAAAATAATTACCGTTTAAATGAATCGCCAGGTTTTGTTTGGCCCTTGTCATTGCAACATATAACTGTCGCTTCGCATAATCAGTTTGCGGATTAAAATTATCGAGTAATAAATACACATTGTCAAATTCCTTGCCTTTCGCTTTATGTATTGTTGAAACAAAAATCGTTTCACCATTTTCACCATAAAAATCTTCAAGTTTGGATTCCCTGATAAACACCTCTAAATCGGATTTGTATTTTTTCCCGGGATTGGTAGCCTCAAAATCTTTAATGATGTTGTTACATACCTCAATCCTTGAACTTCGCTTAAACCTTTTTACGAATTCCCTTTTCACATTTTCCCAGACTTCTTCGCTAATTACGAATACATCGTCTTCTAACTTTAATTCATTCAGAAAGAACCGGACTTCCAAAAGATTATACAAACTAAAACCTTCATTACTTTGAATCAACTTTGCTTGTAATCCATTTCTGAGTAGCAATCCTGTTATTTGCAGTGCTTCTTCATTGGTTTTCGTCAAAACACAGGTATTTCCCGTATGTTCTCTTGAGAGAATATCCTTCACTAAGGGAGTAATAAGATTGCTGCTGGTATAATTTACCACCCTTATGTTTCCATTGCCCTGCTGTCTGGCAGAAATTGGAATGTTTTTTAGCCGTCGCCGAATCTTCTTCACAAATTGGTTCGTAAATTCAACCAGGTTAGCTTTGCTTCTATAGTTTTCAACTAGTTCATATTTCGCTGCTTTTTTCCCGGTAATAAACTGCTCTAAATATTTTGAATCTGCACCTCTGAAGGCATAAATGTTTTGGTCATCATCACCAACAGCAATGACTCTCATATCTTCATTTTGTTCCATAAGTGTATTTACCAAAGCATATTCATCAGCATCCATATCCTGTGCTTCATCGATTACAAGGACCGTTTTTGTAATTTTGCTCGTTTCAACCTCACCGTTATTAATTTTTTCAATCGTACTTTGCAGGATTGCATCTGATTTTTCCAAACTTCCAATTTTACCTAACAAGTCAAAACAGTAGGAATGAAACGTTTTTATTTCAATGTAGTTGGCGGCGTTACCAATCAGCCGGAGTAACCTCTTTTTAAATTCCGATACTGCTGCCCTTGAAAACGTCACCATTAATAATTGCTCATGCTTTACGTCTTCCATTAAAAGCAGGGAAGCTAATTTGTGAACCAGCACTTTTGTTTTGCCGCTTCCTGGTCCTGCCGCAACGACAATATATTTTGCCTGATTATCCTTAATAATTTCTAATTGCGTTGTTGACAATGAACCAAACAATTGACGGAATTTGGCAGGGGTTAAATTTTGTTTGATCTCATTTTGGCGACTTCCCGGGAAATACTTGTTTAGAAATGACGTGTAGTTTAATTGAAAATAATCATCAACAAACTGCAAAGCACCTTTGTAATCTTCAATCATTTTCCTGGCATACTCACCAACAATGTGGATTTGATGGATCTTATTTTCATAAAACTGATGTAGTTTTTGGTAATCATCATTCTTATATTGAATTTTATTATTCTGTTCGGTTCTGTTAATAGTAAGCCGGTTATATATCACTAAAAACCCGCCTTCTATTTTTATTGCATCGATTCTCGATAAATAGAAAAGGGTGTCTTCAATATCCTCGGTAGTAATTTTTACTTTAAACAATTTATGCTCTTTTTCAAACACTTCTTTGAGTTCGTGTACCGAAAACTCTACTAATACTTCTTTTTTTTCCGGTTCATCTTTATCGATGTTATCGCATGTCTTTCCATAGAAATAGTTAACAATAAACCTTGCTAACTCATGCCTCTTTTCCATTTTTTCTTTTAAAATCTCTTTCGGTTGAACACAAACTACCAAAATATTATTTTTAGAATATTCCAGGTTTTGCCTTTTAATCCAATTTTTAATTGCCCAGAAATTAATTATAGTCTTAATCTTATTGGGGGAAACATTTTTGCAGCCGTACTCCTCAGCACGCTCATTCAATTCTTTTATATGAAAAGTTTTTTCCTGTTCTTCAAAAACCGGCAGAAGAAATTTTTCTATTTGGCTGAATGTTTCTACAATAGTCATGGAACGGTTTTTCTTCTCACCTTTTTTTATGAAGGCTGTTAAATCTTTTGTATCCGCTAAAATTTTTTCCTCACGGAGCAGATTGATAACGTTTATGACTTCCTCCTTCACTATTCCAAGATGGTCTGAAATATAGTCGACCCTTGATTCAGCAACTTCATCGTTTGAGTGTTTTCTGCTCTTGCATGAAAATAGTTTTTTGATAATCCTTACTGCACTTACTTTTTGTCTTTCGTCAAACCTTGATGATTGAGTTATCTTACCAATAGCTTCCTGAGCATTTTTTGACAAAATACTATTGGCAAAAATCCTCGGCATATTTTGTCCTCTTTTCAAATAACCTGCAACTTCAAGCGCTGCAATCGCCGTTGTTACCCGCGTTTCTATCTCTGTAATATTATCATCCCAACCTGCTTTTCGTGCAATCTCCAAAGCCGAATTGGATGCAGTCGAACGGAATTTTGTAATTTCTTTAATCGCTTTCCAAACCTGCCGGATCTCTTTGATGCTGAGCTTTGTCTGATTGAGCAGGATGAAGTGTTTGACAAGGTCTTCTTCATTGAACAATACAAAGCAATCGGCAGTAATATTTTCATCTCTGCCTGCCCTTCCCGCTTCCTGAATGTAGTTCTCTAATGAATCGGAAATATCGTAGTGAATAACCATTCCGACATCTTTTTTATCCACCCCCATTCCAAAAGCGGATGTTGCAACCATTATTTGAATTTCACCCGATACAAAAGCATTTTGGTTCTCGGTCTTTTCTCTAACATCCATTTTGCCGTGATACGGCTTAGCACGAAAACCATCTTCACTTAACCTCTTCGCAAGCCTGTATACCCTTCGTGTTCTGGAAGCGTAAATAATAGTCGGACATTTTTTTCCTTCCAGCAAGTGTCTGACTGTGTTGTATTTTTCTTCTTCGTCACCTTTCTCAAACACCTTGTATTGAAGGTTTGCCCTTGATGCGTTTGACCTGAAAATTTCTAAGTCAATGGATAACTTTTCTTTAAAATAAGAACGGATATCCTCAATAACCTTTTGTTTTGCAGTTGCAGTAAAGCAAGAAACAGGAATTACATCTTCAAGGTTTTTTTTCTCCTGAAGTGATTTGATAAAATCACCGATGTAGAGGTAATCGACCCTGAAATCCTGTCCCCACGATGAAAAGCAATGTGCTTCATCAATTACGAAACGAACAACATTTCTTCCTAATAAAAGCCGTTCAATAGTTTTTGAACGCAATGATTCAGGAGAGATATAAAGAATGGATGCGGAACCATCTTCAACCCTCTCAAAGGATTTACCTCTTTCAATCGGGTCAAGTAAACCGTTTATCGTTACCGCATCTGTAATTCCAACCTTCTCTAAATTATCAACCTGGTCTTTCATCAATGACTGCAGAGGAGAAATCACAACGGTCAACCCTTTTGTGTTCTCTCCACTCATCAACGCAGGCACTTGAAATGTTATTGACTTGCCGCCGCCGGTTGGAAAAACAGCCAGGATGGATTTGTTGTCAACGGCTGCTTTTACTGCGTTCTCCTGCAGCGGCTGATTAGCATATGTTCTAAAGGAGTCAAAACCAAAATGTCTTTTAAGTCCTCTATGTATGTCCAGCGCCTGATTGCAATAAACGCATCCACTCAGACAGGGTTTGTTCCTGAGTAAAAACATAATTCGTTCAACTTCCGGGAAATTTATGAGCACCCATGGCGGTGTAATTGAATACCTGTTTCTGCAGTCTATCAATGCCAAACAATACGCCAATCCGATCGGGTATTGTGCAATAATCTCATTAAGGTTTGCCTGATTGCATATTTCAGAATGGAATTTTTCCTGAATAAGCAGTTCAAGACTTGAATCGTTACCCTTGTATGCGATGAATTCAAAAAATGAGCAAAACTCCTTTTTGTCATGCAACAGCAAATAAAAAATTTGTTTTAGAGACTCGTCTTTCTGGTTGAATGCTGCAACTTCATTAAAGAAAAGGTCTTTTGCTTTTATTGAATCATTGAGCGGGTTGTTCACATCTTCTGTTTGCAGTTTATCATCTTTCACTAAAGCATGATATGGTTTGGCAGGAAAAAGCAGCGGAGAGAGAAACAAAGTGTCAATAATGTTTGGCTGGCTTATTCCAGCATCACTGACAACTTTTTGAATGTATTTCAAATCATGATTGAAAATATTGTGACCGCAAATGAATTTTGTACCTTTCAAAAAGTCAGTGAAGTCTGCAACCGAATTTGAATGGAAAGAACCGCCGTTATCCTTAATACTGCCAATGTCAAGGATACTTCCGCTCTTTGGGTCAATCTCCGTATCAACAAAAGTGATGGAATTCATTTTTCAGGTTTATATAGTCACAAAGAGTTTTAAACGTGTCTTGAACTATGCAAACAATAAATCATCAATGGTTATTGTTTCATAGAATAGATTCGTTATAATATTACGATAATTATATGAAAAATTAAACTGATATTATAGTATTCAAGGGATGAAACCGAACCGTATTCATACAGGGCGGCACGTACAAACTTGTTTGTCCGTGATGGTATAATTAAATCCTTGTTCATTTTGTTCAGTTTTATTTTTTGATTACAAATAACATTCAACATTATCGGGGAGATTATGGAATGATCACGGTAGTAAACAGTGTGAAGTGTATTTGCCTTTATGGAGCAAAAGTCTTTTTTGTGTTTATTCTGTCCGGCACTTGTGCTTTACCCGCATATAGTCAGGAGAAGTTATGGAAGGAGCTTAATGATAAAACCATCTCACTTTTACAAAGCAAGAGATATGCAGATGGGATAAAGGCGGGTGAAGAGGCATTAAAGGTAGCTAAAGATACATTTCCTGCCGGCAATACCTGTATTGCCGATTCAATGAACTTGCTGGGAATACTTTACAGAACCTATGGCAGATATGACGAAGCAGAACCACTCTTTAATCAGGCGCTCAATATTTATAAAGAATCATTAGGCTCAAACCATCCCAATGTTGCCAAAGTATTGCATGAGCTTGCGGAAATGTTTCTACTTCAGAATAAATATGCCGAAGCCGAGCCCCTTTACAAACAGTCTCTTGGCATATACGAAAAAGAGTATGGTGCGGATCATCCCAATAATATTAGTGTCCTGAGCAGATTGGGAGATATTTATCAGGACCAGAAGAAATATGCTGAAGCGATACCGTTTTACAAAAGAGCACTGGCCATTGAAGAAAAAACGCTCGGTTCAGGCCATCCAGACCTTGCCTCCGGAATGAACAATCTGGCAACGCTTTATTACTACGAGGGTGAAAACACCATGGCCGAATCCCTTTATAAAAATGCGCTTGAAATATATGAAAAAGAATATGGCGAAGATCACCCTTTAGTTGCAATCATATTGGAGAAGATGGCAGAATTTTATGAGGGAACAGGAAGGAAAGACGAAGCGAAACAATTAAAAGAAAGGGTAAAAAAGATTTATTCAAGTTATCAGAGATAAGTGATGATGTCGTTTTTCCAGGCGTTTGGGGTAACAATGATGATAATAAATGCATATCTTGGGTTAAGTAAAGCAACTCAATAAATGGAATTATTCATGATTATGTGATAAATTGTTTTCCTTGATTTAATTGTAGTAGTCACTGTATTTAAAAATTTCAAGAAATATTGATATAAAAAGACTACTGAAAATGAAACTGACTGGAAATGCGTTGATTGCTCATGAGAAACTGATACAATATTTATTAGTTTTGAGAAAACGTAATGATAAATCACAATGGTTAGCTAAGGCAGGATACACTCTTGAAAACTGGCGTTTACTGGAAAATGACTTACGTAATCAGATTTTGTCGCTTGATGCCGTACTAATTGAAAATACTCAATATGGTCAAATGTATGAAATCAAGGGAAAATTAACTGGACCGAATGGAAAAAGTTTGACAGTATGTACAATTTGGATGATTGAAAATGAGATAGGAAACACAAAATTCATTACTATGTATCCGGATAAAGGTTGATATAAATGATATATAAATTATTTGAAGAAGTGGCTTTATTAAAAGATATCCCTGAAAAGAAATTGAAGAAAGGTGACGTTGCTACAATTGTTGAGCATCACCCTGTTTCCAGAGGTGAAGATGGATATTCATTAGAAGTATTTAATGCACTTGGAGACACAATAGCTGTAGTAGTCGTGCCTGAATCAGCAATTGAACCTTTAAAAGAGAACGAGATTTTTAGTGTTCGTTCATTGGCGGCAGAGGAAAAAAGATGAAAAGCAAAACGTAAGGGGTTATCTTCATATTAAATAACCCTTACTTTCCACTTTTGGTAAGATAATCTTTAAAATTGTAATAGTGTATTATCTTCTTGTCATGCCCTAGTAATAAGTTGTTGGGTTTTGCTTGCTCACCAAGCCTACAATACTTATCCTTCTTGACTCAAGAATAAAGACCCGGCCACTTCCCCCGTAATTTGGCTTCTTGAGTACTTTTGGCTACTCATATTGGTCCCCGTGATATTAACATCTAACGGTTAGGCGTTTCTGCTGCGGGACGACCAGTTTAATAGTTCAACTGCCAATGCGAACCTGTCAGCAGGAAACGCTTTGTTAGGCAACTCGTGAAGTGAATTTGATTTATTGTCATCTATTAAATATATGATTTCTGTGAAATTCTAAATATTTCTGATGTTCTTCATCAATACGTCTCAAAGTCATTCCGACTTCAATTCCAAGTGCTGCTTTTTGCTCATCCTTTAGTTTTTTAGAAATGAGAATCGATCCATCTTCGTCAAAGGAGATAAAACCAGAATCAAAAGCAGCATCTAAATTGGGAGTTAACAAAAGCCCATTGTATTCATCAAGTCGCTCATGATTTTTAGAATCACGCCAAGGCTTAATATGAGAAGCCCTGAGAAGATCAACTGTTGAGCACCCTGTTACAGCACAACTGTTTTTCCAGAATATTTTTAGGCGGGTACGAAATTTACCTTGACCGATTCGGCTTCTTCTTATAGCCTCCTTCTCTGTATCTGTAATAGTCAGTTTTTCAAGTTTATCCTCGCTCTTTTCTACAAGAGATTGTTCGTCAAAACTATCATGATCAGGTGCTGGCAATGACCGTCCTAAAATATCCTGGATGATGCTTAACAATTCTGGTTCATGTTTTTCCTGACTTCGGGTTTGTAAGCTTTCAAACTTACTTGCAACATTTCGGATAAACTCAAAATGTAGTTCTTTGATAGTGTTCCAGAGTTCTAAGTTCTTGTCATTTGGATGATAGTATCCATTTCGAGATGGCACGCGTGTATATTCCGGATAATCTTCTGTATCCCATCTCCAGTATAGAGAGTTATTTAATACCTCTTCAAATTTATTCTCTGATTCCAGATAACCTCTGTCCAACGCAATCCATATCTCTTCACCTTGAATGGTACAGACGATCATACTGCCAACTAATAATCGAATCTTGTTTTTATGAAGATGAAGACCCCACTTATTACTTCCCGATTCATCAGCACAAATTATACATTCGGAAAATACATTAAGACAATTTTCTTGAAGTTGTTTTTCAGGGAGTACTCGGATTAGAGTTTCCTGAATAGATTCAGATCTCCGATCAATAATTTTATAGCCTCTATTTTCAAAATATTTTTTTGCTTCTACAGCGTTGAAATCTTCAGATGAATGCTCCTTTCCAGTGGCATATCGAGTTGCCAGTGAAATTATTTACTTGGGTGGGTACTTACGGCCACTTAAGACCAAATCGTAATAAACTGAATTACGGTGAGCCGGCACTCCCTCGCGGTCAATCTCAACCGCAGCCAGTTTAAAATGTTCGTCTGTTAAATCTTCTGGAATCATGGTTGTTTGAGTTGCCTAACGATCTTGCGTATCAGCAGCGCCGCACCTCGTTTGGTAATCGGCACGGCGTCCGGCCAAACAACAGTCCCCTCGTAATCACACATTGTTACAAACAAATACATCGGTGGATCAAAGTCTTCAAATGACGCCTAGCGCTCAAGGTGTCTTGTAATCCCCTGATCTTTAGCGCAACAAGCAGATTGAATACTAATAAAACAAAAACGAAGAAAATTGCAAGCTTTTTTATTTTTTCAGCAAAATTAAAAAATCACTGAAAATTGTGTTTTATGTATTCGATCATACTACAGTAAAATAGGTAAAACCATTCTTCAGAGGATTTTATGTATACTACCGTCAGCAAAACTACTTAAATGAAATGAAAATTCCTATATGGTTAAATTAATATAGATATAAATAAACTGCTAAAAAAGAAACTGACCGGAAATGCATTGATTGCACATGAGAAGCTGATACAATATCTATAAAAAGGTAGATATAGATGACATATAAATTATGATCGAATTAATGTATGCAATTTGAATGGGATAGGAAAAAGGCAAAGAAGAATCTCAGAAAACACAAGGTTTCATTTGATGAGGCCATAACGGTATTTTATGATCCGTTATCAGCCACTTTTGATGACCCGGACCATTCTATCGATGAAGAAAGGTTCATAACTATAGGCTACTCCTCTCGTGGCCGCTTGCTTGTGGTGTCACATACCGAGAGGGAAAAACAATACGCATTATCAGTGCGCGGCGTGCAACCGCCCATGAAAGGAAAAGACATGAAGGTTAAAAAAAAGAAAGTTAATGATGAATTGCGCTCCGAATATAATTTTGATTATTCAAAAGCTGTTCGTGGCAAGTATTATAAACACATTTTAGACGAAGGTACTAATGTTGTTATGCTTGAGCCGGATATTGCCGAGGCATTTAGAGATTCGGCAGCAGTAAATGATGCGTTAAGGTCATTACTTGATTTAACAAAGACAACACAGCGCCTAACGAAACACTCCAGCGGACGCGCTACTACCCGTAGCTAATTACTGTCGTCAAACAATTGTTTATTTTAAATCACTTACCGCACCGGGTCAGGTGGTTGTTCTTGAACAAAACTATGAGTATGATCTGGTGAGTGCAGAAAAAATCCTACAAAAGTATATCGACCAGTCCATCCTCCTGTTTACGAAAGAGGGCAAAGTTTTTGAGAGGATCAAACGCAAATCTTTCTCGGCGAGGATCGGATAGATCATACACCAAAAAATGAAAAAATCCGATTATATGTGGGTGATGCATTTGATATAGTCGGCGAACGAAAGCAAACACATTATAAACAACTAAGTGACCGTGTGCGGCTGGAAACCCGGGAAATCAACCTGCGCAATCATAAAAACGAAGATATCGAAATTCTGGTAAGGGAACACCTTCATGGTAATTTTGAAATTTGTGAATCTTCGCATGCATATCATAAAAGGGATGCAAATACCATCGAATTCTTAATTCCGGTGAAAAAAGATGAAGAAGTACTATTGAAGTATACGGTAGTATATCATTGGTAAGTATCATCATTACCTTCGATCTTCCCTATCTGCCAATATCTTCATTCCAGAGCTCCGGATGCTCGCTGATGAACTTCCTCATGAGCTGCCAGCACTCCTTGCTATCGACGACAACGGTCTGTATTCCACGGGACTGCAGGTAATCCTCCGGTCCCCGAAAAGTACGGTTCTCTCCAATAACGACTTTTGGAATCCCGTATAGCAGTGCAGCGCCACTACACATATCACAAGGTGACAATGTGGAGAACAAAATTCCCCGACGATAATCAGATGCTTTAAGACGTCCAGCGTTCTCCAGGCAGTCCATTTCGGCATGCAACACAGCACTCCCCTTTTGTACACGCCGATTGTGCCCACGGCCAATGATCTGTCCATCAATTACCAGTACCGAGCCAATCGGAATACCGCCTTCGGCCAGTCCCTTTTTCGCTTCCTCAATTGCTGCTTCAAGAAATTCATCCATACCCTTTTCTCCATATAAGTATCTATTTCTCAATTGTTATCGGCATGCCCTGTATACCAGCATAGAAAATTATAATTTCTGCCGGTTCATTACCTTCATTCTTTCCGTAGTGCCACGTATTAACAACTTCAACGATTGAATCTCCAGCTTTTAGATGTAATGTCTTCTTGTCTTCCGTCACCACAGTTAGCTCTCCTTTTAATAACACACCTGCATTTATTACCGGATGTTTATGTAGCGGCAACAGTACCTTCGGGGGAAATGTGATTCTTAGAACTGTTATTTCTGGCTTGCCTTTTGCATAGTTTGGCAGAGCTCTTCCATCCCAACTTGAACTCGTTTTAGCTAACACATCAACGTTTACAGAATTTACATCCCGAGCCCAAACATCGCTTGTTAGCGATAATATCAAACATAATCCAAACAAAACTATTTTCATATTACACATTTTAAGTCTTTTGCTATAATCATGACATCCCTTCGGGATTAAAAATAATTGAACATAAAGAATCACTGTTACATCATATTAACATCATTAACCTTATAACAACACCTCCCCGCAAACCCGCTCAGTTAAAATGAAAATTCCTATACAATAAGATACGGGTATAGGCCACCGTCACACTTAGGAAATTATAGCAAGATAATAGAAGATTGCTTTTTCCTTAAGATCGAGTACTAATAAAACAAAAACGAAGAAAATTGCAAGCTTTTTTAGTTTTTTCAACAAAATTAAAAATCTAACTATAGAATATGCTTACTTGATTCCGATAATAAATCTGCTAAAATTATGTATATAAAAACAGCATAGCACATGAGCATAGAAGTTATACCAATAACCGGAATACCAGTTTCTTTCTTCAGCGAGATTGATGTAAAAAAGATCGTTTCTGCCGATACTTTTGAAAACTACCAACGTTTCAGGTTAAACCTCGAAGCGCATAAATTATCGCTCCTCCCGGCATTTGATACACTGCTTGCTCTTAACCTCTCACGTGGAATCGTTCCCTTTGAACATCAGATAAATTCCGTGAAAAAACTGCTGGGCAGGTTCCGGGGCAGGGGCATGCTCTGCGATGAGGTGGGTCTCGGCAAGACCATCGAAGCATCCCTTGCCATGCTCGAACTCATTACCAGGGGGCTGATCAAGAGAATCCTTATCCTCGTGCCGCCATCGTTAATTGAGCAATGGAAGGAAGAGACGTTTTTCAAGTTCAACCTTGAGTTTATTACCTCGGACGACAAGGACTTTAAATCCCACGGCAGCGCGGCATGGGGGAAGTTTGACCGCATTATTGCGTCGATCCACACCGCCAAGAAGTCGCCTCATGCGGATGCGATCAAACAGGAAGATTTTGGTCTGATTATTGTAGACGAGGCGCACCACCTTAAAAATGCCAATACCGTCGGCTGGAAATTCATCAACTCACTCAAGAAAAAGTATATCTTCCTACTCACCGCTACCCCGGTGCAAAACAATCTCGAAGAGCTATTCAACCTTGTAACACTCGTATATCCGGGTGAACTCGGCACTTTAAAATCTTTCAAGAAAAACTTCATCTCGGCAGGCGACCGCCTGACGCCAAAGAATTATGAGCAGTTGAAGACGCTCCTCGGTGAACTCATCATCCGCAACCGGCGCGCGACGAGCGACGTCAAGTTTACCAAGAGATACGCAAAGACGATACGTGTCCAACTGAACGAAAATGAGAAGGCGGTGTATGAGTCTGTATCGGAGGTGGTGAGGAGCCAGTATAAAGGTTCTCCCCAGCAGGTCAAAATGGCGCTGCGTGTCCTCCAGGAAGAGATCGGGAGCATACCGCCCGCCGCCGTCTCTACCCTGGAAAGTCTCAAGGACAAACTCCCTGACACCGCCCGGATCGCCAGTCTTATTGAGCAATGCAATCGCCTGGCCTTTTCCGAAAAGGTCAAAGCACTGATTGACATCATTCATAAAATACCCGATAAGGTAATCGTGTTTACCAAATTCCGTGCATCACATACCGCAATTACGGCGGCACTGGAAAAGTACGGTATCCGGTATTCGCCCTTGCACGGCGGGCTTACCCGGCATGAGAAAGAGAAGTCCATCAGGGAATTTCAACATACCTCGAAGGCCCTCGTGGCAACCGACGTGGGCAGTGAGGGGAGAAACCTCCAGTTCTGCAACTACATTATAAACTTCGACCTTCCCTGGAATCCCATGAAAATAGAGCAGCGGATCGGCAGGATATCCCGTATCGGACAGGAAAATGAAGTCCACGTTATTAACCTGTCTGCAAAGGACACCATCGAAGATCATATCCTGTACCTGCTCGATGCCAAGATAAACATGTTCGAGCTAGTCATCGGCGAGATTGACGTCATACTGGGAAGGCTGGATGATGAGACGGACTTTGAGACCCTCATTATGAACGCATGGGCAAAATCCCCGGACATCAGGCAATTCGAGAGCGAAATCGCCAGGCTGGGCGAGGAACTGATGACCGCAAAGCAGAAATATTCCACGTTGAAGGACACGGAAGACAAGATATTCGGAGACCAGTTTAACACAACCGTCGCGGAGAAGACGGCAGCGGAGGACACAGACGATGAGCACAGCAATCCTTGAAAAGTTCCTTCTTGATTACGTAGAGGCAAACGAAGGCGAGGCAGAACTCATTGATGCTGGGACATACACCATCCTTTACGGCACCGAACCGACGATAAAAACCGTTACCTTCGAGATAGAGGTTGCGAAGGAAAGCAATCAGGTCGAGCTATTCCTGCCCGGCAGCCAATTTTTTGATGCAGTCATCCGTGACGCTATGGAAAAGGGAAGCATGTGCGCAACCTATTTATCAGGTTTCCAGGTCGTCACGAAGGTAATCCAGACAGATTCAATGAAAATCTTTTCATTCATAGATCACGTCAAAGACGGCGCTAAGAAGATAGAGCCGAAAATTCTACAATTCCAGCCATACAATTTCAGGATATGGACGTTTGTCTTCAAGGTACGCGTTACAACTGATATCATCGAAGACCATTTGTACACTGTATCCATTGATGCCCGCACATTGAAGGTGGTCAAGAATTTTACCGAATACCTCGATAAATTCCAGCATCTCCCGCTTTACGAAGAGATCATACCGGACTATCACCCACAAGATTTCCAGAGCTATTATCAGTCCGCCCTTGAATACGTGAAGCAGAGACTAACGAGCCTGATTGGCAGAAAAAAGCAGGAGGCAGCGGACTTGAAGCTAAAAGAAACGAAGCGTATCGAAAAATACTACGACACCCTCAATGAAGAGATGGAAGACGCTTTGGAAAAGAAAGCTGGAGACCAGGAAGCCGTTGTAGAAATCCAGTCAAAGCAAAAGGCCATGCTCGCGCAGAAACAATCGGCCCTTGGAGATATAGAGTTCCGGTACAAAATGAACGCGGGCATGTCCCTGGTATCCATGCTGGTTACAAACTACCCCTGTTACGTCTCAAAGGCAAGCGTCCCCTCCACCTTACAGCCATCCGGGTGTGACATCATATGGAACCCACTCTTTAAGCGTTTCGAGCCGTTGGTTTGCCCAACTTGCAGTAATCAGAGCTATATCCTCAACTTCCACCGTACGGGTGTTCGCTGCCAGAACTGCTTTAAGTAAAATTTATGCTAAGGGAAAAGATTTTCTTCGCATGTTCTTTATACCATTCGTAAGCCTATAGATGATAGAGTGATGGAGCAATGGAGTACTGGTTTTTTACAACATTACTCCACCACTCCATTACTCCATATATAGTATTTTAGTTGC
>CAZPUD010000023.1:0-23785 GCA_964589115.1 uncultured candidatus Brocadiaceae bacterium
AATGGTTCAATCTACAAGATTGAACCAACCTTAGTCGCTGCCAAAGGCAGCCTAACCTGATGCTTAGGAATTTCAATGTTTGTTGTATGGGCGAACCTTGTGTTCGCCCAAATGGGAAACAAACATAAACGTTTTGGATTGTGCCGTACAAGGGCTAACACAAGGTTCGCCCCTACAGAGATGTTATAAAAAAATTGACATGGGCCTAATCCAATAATGTAGCTAGAAAAAACCCATAGGATTTTTATCATACGATACCAATAGATTTTTTGTACGGCGATAATGTTCGAGCATCATCTTATGTGTCTCACGGCCGACACCAGACTGTTTATAACCTCCAAATGCCGCATGCGCCGGATACAGATGATAGCAGTTAATCCAGATCCTTCCGGCCTCAATCCGGCGTGCAATCTGGTAGGCCTGGTGCATGTCTCTTGTCCACAGGCCTGCCCCTAAACCATAGAGCACGTCATTTGCAATTTGTACGGCATCTGTTTCATCTTTAAATTTTGTAACAGAGAGTACAGGCCCGAAAATCTCCTCCTGGAATACCCGCATCTTGTTATTCCCTTCAAAAATGGTTGGTTCTATATAAAAACCATAGGGATATTCTTTATTACGATACGGTTTACCGCCTGTAAGACATTTGGCGCCCTCCTGTTTACCAATATCGATATAACTGATGATCTTTTCATATTGATCCTTCGATGCCTGTGCCCCCATCATTGTCTCTGTATCCAGAGGATTACCCATATTTATCCTGGCAACACGTGCTAACGCCTGTTCCATAAATTTATCGTAAATCGACTCCTGTATAAGTGCACGGGACGGGCAGGTACAAACTTCACCCTGATTCAAAGCAAATATGGTAAAACCTTCCAGGCACTTATCAAAAAAAGAGTCCCTTTCGTTAATAATATTTTCCATAAAAATATTCGGTGATTTTCCTCCCAATTCAAGCGTGACGGGTATAATATTTTCAGAAGCGTACTGCATGATAAGCCGTCCCGTGGTTGTTTCACCGGTAAAAGCCACCTTGCCGACCCTTGAGGATGATGCCAGAGGTTTACCTGCTTCGATACCAAAACCGTTTACAACATTGACTACTCCGGGCGGTAAAAGGTCACCAATAAGCTCCATAAGAAGTAAAATGGTAGTTGGTGTTTGCTCTGCCGGTTTGAGCACTACACAGTTACCTGCGGCAAGTGCTGGTGCCAGTTTCCATGCTGCCATTAATATGGGAAAATTCCATGGGATAATCTGACCTACAACGCCGATTGGTTCCTTTACATGATAAGAGACGGTCTGCGCATTGAGTTCGGACATGCCGCTTTCCTCTGCCCTTATTACACCGGCAAAATAGCGGAAGTGGTCTACTGCGAGCGGCAGATCGGCCGCCAGGGTCTCACGTACCGGCTTGCCGTTCTCCCAGGTTTCTGCAACGGCGAGCATCTCAAGGTTGGATTCCATTCGGTCTGCAATTTTTAATAAGATATTACTTCGTTCTGTAACAGACGAATTTCCCCATTTTTCTTTAGCCTTATGTGCTTGATCTAGCGCGAGTTCAATATCCTCTTTCTTTGATCGTGCAACTTTTGTAAAAGGTTTCCCGTTAACAGGGGAAATATTGTCGAAATACTCTCCTCCTGCCGGAGCAATCCATTTACCTCCGATATAATTGTCATATGATGGTTTGAAAGTAACAAGACTTCCCTCTATGTTTGGTTCTTTATAAATCATAATTTCTTCCTTTACTATTGAGTTGTGTACAAATATGTTTAATTAGGTTGGGGTTTAAAAGGCGAAACCCCAACGGCTTTTCTTTTTACCCACCCCTATCCCCTCCCAGGAGGGGACTTCTAAATAATTCCCAAGCGGGTTCAAGTTTGTAACTTGAACCCCCATGTTTTATATTGCCCATCATGTCTTCAATTGCTCACAACGCCGTTATCTGTATAAACTCATGGGTTCAGGTTACAAACCTGAACCCGCTGAGAGCGGCGTAACTGCAACAAAAATACTTTATTTGGAGTAATGGAGTGGTGGAGTAGTGGAGTAGTGCTGTAAAAAAATCCAACACTCCATCACTCCATCATCTATAGACTTACAAACGGTATAAAAAACATACAAAGAAAATCTTTTCCCTTAGCTTGATGCATATGCCCCTATCCCCTCCCAGGAGGGGACTAAGGGGTGGGTTCCCTTAAGGTTGGTTCAATCTTGTAGATTGAACCACGTGTTTAGCATAGGCCTATATGTTTTTAATTTGTGCCAGACATACGAGACACGCTAAAGGTTTCAGTTCAATCGTGGACGATTGAACCAACTTTGAAACTTTGAAATTACTATAAATTCAAATATGAACACTTACTCGTATTCTATTAGTATTACGGAAATGTTGTCCAGTCCTCCTTTATCATTTGCCTCTTTTATCAGGCAATTTACTGCTGTATTGATGTTACTCCTATAGTTTTGAATGATCAATTCTATTTCTTCATCTGACAGCATATCGGTAAGGCCGTCTGTGCAGAGAAGGAGAATATCATTTCTTTGAAGTTCCACCATTTCTATTTCAGGAGTTAACGTCTCTGAATTACCAACAGCTTGTGTGAGGATACGGAACTTTTTTAAAGGAAGGTATTCCTTCATCAACCAGTCTTTTGCAAGATAAACTTCGCTTGTATGATCTTTAGTAACCTGCTCTATTTTTTCCCTGAGAAGATATACCCTGCTGTCACCAATATTGCAGATATGTGCCCTGTTTTTTTGTATCAACACCTGTATGAGGGTTGTTCCCATACCAACAAGGTTTGGGTCTGTTTTTGACTTTGCCTTTATTGCGTTATGGGCCTTTGTGAGTGATTCGGCAAGGAGATTGGAAATCTCCTCTTCACCTTTGATTTTACCAATATTCTCTTTGAGAGAGGCATAACATTCTTTAACCGCCGTATTGCTTGCCACTTCACCTGCCTGGTGTCCTCCCAGTCCATCGGCAATGAGAAAAATACCCATGGTTTCATCAATGAGTATGCTGTCCTCATTAACCGCTCTTAGTCTACCGGTATCTGTCTTGTATGTTACTTTCATATAGAATATTTTTATCTCATCCCATAAGTTTATTGCCGATTATATCGTTTATTGATGCCTCTTTCTATCTATTTATTGTATAGGAATTTTCATTTTATTTAAGTGGGTTTTGCTGATAGTAGCATGCATAAAATCCCCCTTAGAAAAAAGGGGGTAAGGGGGTTGTAAAAATGCCAGGAAAAAACACAACCCCCTAAATTCCCCTTTACTAAGGGGGACTTAATGGGACTAATTTGATAAGTTCTTATAAATAATGAGAATGCATACATAGTAATAATTATTATGTAAATATAGTATATATAAACTATTTAAAAATACTAAATATTTAATAGAATCGCTCATGTTGATTGGGTTTTAAAGTGTGAAAGGAGGTGAAGTTTATATGAAATAGGGAACTTCTGAATATTAAAAATAAAGTTAAATATGGAGGGAAAAATATGTGGAGAAAAATAATAGGGTCAATTGTTATTTTAAGTTGTGTATTAGTTATTAGTTATACAAAAAATGTATATACAGATGACCTTGAAGGATTAGAAAAAAGGTTAGATTATTTAGAAACGAAAATTGCTGAAACAAATTATGTAACTGATAAGGACTTGCACGAAGCTTTGCAAAAGAAATTACCTGTATATGCGGAAGAACCTCATGTGAGCAGAATTAAATTTGGCGGTCGGGTTGATGGATTCGTTCAATATCTTACTAGTACATCTCAAGACGAATTAGGTGTTGTGGGGCGTTTATGGTTTGATGCACGTGCAAAAATTATTCCTGACAAACTCGATTTTCTTGTCGAATTCAATTCAGCAGGTGGAAAAAGTATTGGTGCAGGGCTCCCAACAAATGAAATTACCATTGACCGTAGTGCATTTAACGACCTTGGCAGGGGCAATGTGAACATTTACAAGGCTCATAGTATTTGGAAACCAATTAAAGGGTTGCAGATTGCTACAGGTGTTATGGACTGGCTTAATCATGAAGACCCAGTAGGTGTGTCAGGTGATGTCGGTTTTGACAATAGTGATGTAACAATTTGTGAAGGCTGGTCTTTCCCAAGCTTAAGCGTTGGGGCCTGGCTAGGTTTAGTATCAGAATTAAAGGCTGATGCACCGAGCGTTCCTGCCCTTGCGTTACGGTATGATCCGAATGATATGTGGACTTTTCGCACTAGCATCCAGACAACACAAACCTCATCCATGTTTACTACAAGGAACGATTTTGGCAACACCGATTTATTCTCATGGACATCAGAAATTGCTTTTAGGCCAAAAATATTTGATCGTCAAGGTGCTTATAAAATTTTCTATGGTTTAACCAGAAGTGGAGATTCAAGTCCATCGGATACAGCAACAGGGGCACGGCTGAATCCGTCAGGGGTTAATCATGGTGTTGGATTTCTTTTTGATCAATGGTTGAGTGATCATTTTATCATCAATGCAAGGTATAGTGTTTCTGAGGACGATGATATATTTAAATCAAGTAACAATGGGGTTAGATCTCACTGGAACGCAACTATTGGCTGGATTTCAGATGGTAATACTTATTCAGCAAGGGAGTTTGTTGGCGTTGGTTATGGATCAGCAAGATGGGGTAGCTCTTATGAGAGAGAGTTTGGTACGAATGAAAGAGAAAAAACTATTGATGTTTTCTGGAGGCATAAAATTAACGATCATCTATGGGTAGCACCTGATCTGCAAGTGGTAATCGATCCTTTAAGGAACAATGATGCGACGGAGATAATTCCTGGTATTCAGATGTGGGCGACATTTTAAGAAAATATAAGATGGGTTTTCAATGTTTCAGTATCTATCGGATTGAGAAACGACTTGTTGATCCTTTTAGTCAATTTTGAGGTAAGGAGAAATAAGATGTCTGAGAAAGTACAAAAAAGCAAAAAACCATTTCTGGATTGGAGCAGGTATTTAAGAGTACAAGCAGCAACGCTGGCTTTGTTGATTGCAATTAGCATGGGGATGTTTATCACGTCCCCGGTAGTAAATGCACAGGAAAAAGAACCCATTAAGGTAGGTGTATTACATTCTTTAAGTGGTACCATGGCCATTAGTGAAGTTTCGCTTCATGATGTAGTCTTGATGGCAATTGATGAGATTAATGCTGAGGGTGGTCTTTTGGGGGGAAGGAAGGTTGTTCCTATAGTAGAAGATCCGGCATCAGATTGGCCCACCTTTGCGGAAAAGGCAAAAAAACTTATCCTTCGTGACAAGGTATGCTCGGTTTTCGGCTGCTGGACTTCTGCAAGCAGGAAAGCTGTCCTTCCGGTATTTGAAAAATATAACCATCTCTTATGGTATCCCGTCCAGTACGAAGGAAACGAGTGTTCTAAGAATGTAATATATTCTGGCGCTACGCCAAATCAGCAGACCAGTCCTGCAGTGACATGGCTTATAAAACAGGGTAGAAAAAGATTTTATTTACTAGGTTCAGACTATGTATTTCCGAGAACGACTAACATGATTATCAAGGCACAACTCAAGGCGGAAGGTGGAGTTTTGGTGGCGGAAGAATACACTCCACTTGGTCATATGGAATATTCTACAGTTGTAAACAAGATAAAAGCGGCAAAGCCTGATGTTATATTCAATACGATTAACGGTGACAGTAATGTGGCCTTCTTTAAGCAACTTCGCGATGCGGGTATTACAGCCAGGGACATACCTGTTATGTCTGTAAGTATTGCTGAAGACGAACTCCGTGGTATTGGTGGTGAATTAACGGAAGGTCACTATGCTGTTTGGAATTATTTTCAGAGTATGGATACCCCTGAAAACAAAGTTTTTGTTGAAAATTTTAAGGCACGTTACGGACAAGACCGCGTTACTGATGACCCAATTGAGGCACAGTATATAAATGTAAAAATGTGGGCAAAGGCGGTAGAAAAAGCAGGATCGACTGACGTAGATGCAATACGTGAGGCAGCCAGAGGACTTGAAATGATAGCGCCTGAAGGGGTTGTACGACTCGATCCTGCAACACAACACTACTGGAAAATCGTGCAAATCGGCCAGATTATGAGGAATGGTCAATTCAAGATTGTATGGAGTACGCCCGGTCCTGTACGGCCCAAGCCGTGGAGTAAGTTCACCCATCCAGACAAGGATTGCGATCAGGCAAAAGGAGGAACGTATTCTATTAATCCACAACTGAGAGGTAGTGATTACGAGATACTGAAACTTTCAAGCGTTAGTCCCGAAATAAGAACGGTAATGGAATCCCGAAGCGGTGAAACTGAGATAGCTGAGACAGAAGAGGTTGAGGTGACTGGGGTTGATGAGAGGCTAAACAGTATTGAAGAGAGACTGTATAATGTGGAAAAGCAGTTAGATAAATTTTTGAAGAATATTAAAAAACTTTTTGATTCCTTCAGTGGTGCATAGGGGATGTCAGGCAGATTTAGAACAAGGTAGTTTATACTTAGGGGGCGTCTTCATTATTGTTTAGCGGTTTGAACGAGGTTTGATAAAATTTCCCATAATATTCTCCTTTCCCGGTTTTGGTGAAAATTACAAAGTTTTGAATAACTTAAAATCGCGAAGACAATTCATTAGAAGACGCTCCTTAATAATGAAATACTTAAGAAAAGTATTTAGTACGGTGAATGACTATAGATAAAAACAATCTCGGTTTTGGGGTTTTACATGATGAAAATACTGGTCTTGCTGATAATGCTACAGGCGTTGGTTTTTGGTAATATTGCGTATTCGAAAAATCTACCTAAAGAAGTAGATGAGCTCATTTCTAAATTATCTCACAAAGATAAAGATGTTAAAAAAAATACCATCAGGAAGCTTGGAAACCTCGGGGATCCTTTGGCCCTTGCAGCCTTGAAAGACTTGTGGGATAAAGAGATGGACGAAGAAGTAATATTCTTTATAGAAGTTGCCATGAGTAAAATTAAATTGTTAGACCCCGGTCAGACGGCGAGAGTAACCGCTGCAAAAGAATTAGGTAGAAAGGCAGAAGCGAGTTTTGCGATAGATGTGAAAGATACTTTCTTTGGTAAGATCGTCAAGATGGACAATCAGGAGAGGATAGATACCCTTTCTCTACTGGAGAAATCCCTGGCTATTGAAAAGGAAAAAAAAGTAAAGAATGCGATTGTTGAGTCCATCCAGAAGATTAAACTTTCAGATGAAGATAAAGATGTCCGTATGGAGGCAGCCGGGTTCTTCGGTTCATTGGGTGATCCGGATACGATCATGTTTTTGGGAAGGGTACTGGAAAAAGAAAAAAATGAAGGGGTAAAGGATGTTCTGGAAAATGCAATCAGCAAGATAGAAAAGAAGCAGCAGATTGCGGTTGTAATTCAACAACTTTTTAATGGTGTAAGCGTCAGTTCTATATACCTCCTGATAGCCATTGGTTTGGCCATTACCTTTGGGGTGATGGGAGTGATTAATATGGCCCACGGTGAGTTTATAATGATCGGATGCTACGTTGCCTATGTATTACAGTTGTGCTTTAAAAATTACTTCCCGGAGGGTATTTTTGATCTCTATTTTTTCATTTCACTGCCATTGTCTTTTATTATTGCAGCGCTTTTGGGATGGCTCCTGGAATGTTCGGTTATACGCTTATTGTATGGCCGTGCACTCGATACCTTGCTGGCCACATTCGGTATCAGCCTGATTCTTCAGCAATTTGTCAGACAGATATTTGGAGCAAACAATGTGGATGTTACAAGTCCAACATGGCTGAATGGCGGTGTTTCGTTGATGGCAGGTATGCTTTTGCCCTATAAGAGGTTGTTTATTATTGGTTTTACTGCTGCTATTGTTGCGGGGATATACTTTTTGCTTTTGCGTACTCGTCAGGGATTAAGGATTAGGGCTGTGATGCTAAATCGCAATATGAGTAATTGTTTGGGGATTTCAGTGCGAAAAGTGGATGCACTGACATTTGCGCTTGGATCCGGTTTGGCCGGTGTTGCAGGTTGCAATATAAGTTTATTGGGTTCGGTTGGGCCATCCACCGGACAGAACTATATTGTAGATTGTTTTATGGTAGTGGTTCTCGGTGGCGTAGGTAAAATTGTAGGGGCTATTGCAGGTGCTTTTGGTATGGGTGAGATGAATTCGATACTTGAATTTTTTACGACAGCTAGTATGGGTAAGGCACTGGTATTTCTTATGATTATTGTTTTTTTACGGTTTAGACCGACAGGTTTTGCTCAAACGAAAGGACGTGAAGAAGTAAGACTCGAAACACATTAAGGTAGTTGGCTTTTCTTAATGAGAAGGTATGCGTGATTGAATATGAACTTTTGAGGTGAACAATAATGTTAAGTACATATCATAAAAACAATAAGAGTCCAAATGAATGGATAATAACAGGAATTGTTGTCTTTGTATTCTTGATACTGATCCCTTTGCTTAACATGTTTCCTGATGAAAATTCATGGTTAAAGGTAAGTGATTTTCGTCTGAATTTGTTAGGGAAATTTATGTGTTTTGCAATCCTTGCCCTGGGATTAGATATGATTTGGGGTTATACAGGTATCTTAAGCCTTGGGCAGGGTGTATTTTTTGGACTTGGTGGATATTGTATGGCCATGTACCTTTTACTAAAAGTGGGTACCGCAGGCCACTACGAAAGTAATTTGCCGGATTTTATGGTATGGAATGGACTTACAGAACTTCCCTGGTTTTGGAAACCAATGTATCATGCATGGGTAGCCTTGCCGTGCGTATTCTTCATCCCTATGTTAGTTGCAATAGGGCTTGGTTATTTGACTTTTAAAAGTCGTGTAAGAGGAGTATATTTTGCCATAGTAACCCAGGCACTGACACTGATGCTTTCTATTGTGCTAATTGGTCAGCAACCATACACCGGCGGAACTAACGGGTTAAATGATTTCAGGAGTATTTTTGGTTTTCCACTCAGGGGGCCTGATTTATCAAAGACCCAGTTTGGTCTTTATGTTGCAACTGTTCTCATCCTGATAGGAGTTTATTTTTTATGCCGGTGGATAACACGATCTAAGTTAGGAAGGGTTTTGGTTGCTATCCGTACAGACGAAAACAGGGTCCGGTTTTCCGGTTATGATCCTGCAACTTTCAAGATATTTATATTTGGTCTTGCCGGTGGTTTAGCAGGGGTTGCGGGTGCCCTTTTTGTTCCTCAAGTAGGAATTATATCTCCATCTAACGTAGGGGTTGTGCCCTCTATTGAAATGGTATTATGGGTTGCTGTTGGTGGAAGGGGAACCCTCGCTGGACCTGTTCTTGGGGCGCTTGTCGTAAATTCTGCAAAAAGTGCACTAAGCGAAAACTTTCCTGAAATATGGTTGTATTTTTTAGGCGCATTATTTGTCGGCGTGGTGGTGTTTTTCCCTAAGGGATGTATAGGTTTATTCAAAAAATTCCGGCTAAAGGAAATTAAATTGCGCATTAATAAATTTTATGAACAAAAAGAAAAATCTAAATGGTTATTTGATAGAGCACGAGACGAACATGCATCCTGAGGATAACATATTGTTCGTTTGAGGGTGTCTTATGCATAAAAAAACGATTGTATATGTAGAGAATGTAACGGTTAGTTTTTCAGGTTTTTTAGCGTTACGGGATTTAAATTTTTATATGAATTACGGTGAGCTGCGTGTTGTTATAGGTCCTAACGGCGCCGGGAAAACGACGTTGCTTGACGTGATTTGTGGCAAAACAAAACCAGTTAAGGGACGGGTCATTTTCGGAAAGAACGACGCAAACATTACAAGGATGTCAGAACACGAAATCGTTAAAGCCGGAGTTGGCCGGAAATTTCAGGCTCCTTCAATATTTTCAAATCTCACTTTGTTTGAAAATATTGAATTATCTTTACGTAAAAAAAAGGGAGTGTTTCCAACCTTATTTTCAAGAAGAACTAAAGAGGATTGTGAGAAAATCTTTTCGATTTTGGAAATTATCGGACTGGTTGATAAGGCTTATGATGAAGCAGGTTCGCTTTCGCATGGAGAAAAACAATGGGTTGAAATTGGAATGGTTATAAGCCAGGATCCTGAGTTAGTATTATTAGATGAGCCTGTTGCAGGCATGTCTAATAAAGAAACAGAAAAAACTGCAGAACTTATCCTGTCAGTTGCAAAAAAACACTCTGTCCTTGTGATAGATCATGATATGGATTTTGTCAGACAAATAGCACGTACAGTAACTGTCCTGCATGAAGGTGCGGTATTATGTGAAGGACCCATGGAAAAAGTTCAGAACGATTCGCAGGTTATAGAAAAATATCTGGGGAGGGAAAAATAACTTATGCTAAAAATGGAACATGTAAATGTTTATTATGGAGAAAGTCATATACTTCATGATATTGAACTGGAAATTCCCAGAGGAAAGACGGTTTGTCTGCTTGGCAGGAATGGGGTGGGAAAGACAACATTGCTAAAAGGCATCATAGGGTTACTACCTGCCCGTAAGGGAAAAATTTATTTTAATGACCAGGATATTACTGACTTATCACCTTATCAAAGGGCGAAATTGGGTATCGGTTATGTTCCGCAGGGACGGGAAATATTCCCTTATCTTACGGTACATGAAAATCTTTTGGTAGGATTAGAAGCAAGAAATGATAATCTTTTTAGTGTACCCGAGGAGATTTATGGACTATTTCCTGTATTAAAAAGTATGGGTAGTAGAAGAGGTGGCGACTTAAGTGGAGGACAGCAGCAGCAGTTGGCTATTGGCCGGGCGCTTGCTACTGATCCGCAGTTATTAATCCTGGATGAGCCTACAGAAGGAATTCAGCCGTCAATTATATTAGAGATAGAAAATGTAATTCAGCGCATCAAAGAAGCGGGAAATATAGCTATTCTGATGGTAGAACAATACCTGGAATTTGCCTGGCGCATTGCAGATTACTATTATGTTTTGGCTAAAGGTTCAGTTATCTCGAAAGGGCATACCCAGGAAACGAATATAGATACCGTTAAAAAACATATAACAGTATAGTTGCGATGCAAGAAGAATTTTTAACTGCTTGTTGCATGTAATTTGTGGTTTTTATCAATAATTCAAGGAGAATGTATAATGGACCCGCAAGTTGTTACGGATACTTTATGGACGATTATTGCGGCTATACTTATTTTCTTTATGGGGATGGGTTTTGCATGTTTGGAAAGTGGTTTCACACGCGCTAAAAATTGTGTAAATATTCTTTCTAAGAACTTTATAGTTGTAGCTACTGCACTCATAGCATTTTGGATATTTGGTTTTGGTCTTATGTTTGGCGACGGCAATCCCATATTTGGATTGAAGGGGATTATGTTTATAAGTGGAACGGATAATAGTCCGGCAACAGGAGATTACTATAAGGGGGTTTATTCTGCACTGAGCTGGGTGGGTATTCCATTGGCTGGAAAGTTTTTCTTTCAAATGAAATTTGCAATGGTTGCCGCAAGTATTGTATCGGGTGCTGTAGCAGAGCGTATTAAATACAACGCATTTATAATATTCTCATTCCTGATGGTTGCCTTCATATATCCGGTTACCGGCCATTGGATTTGGGGCAGTGGCTGGCTGGCTGAGAAAGGGATGTTTGATTTTGCCGGTTCAACAATTGTCCACTCCGTTGGCGGATGGGCGGCATTATCTGGTGTTTTATTTTTAGGGCCGCGTTTTGGTAAGTATAATTTGCACAATTCAATTACAGCGATACCGGGGCATAACATGCCTTTGTCGTTAATAGGTGCTTTTGTGTTGTGGATTGGCTGGTTCGGTTTTAATGTTGGAAGTATAATGGCTGCAAATCCCGGATTAATCGCCCATGTGGCCCTTACGACAAATATGGCTGCTTGCACTGCAATCCTGGGTGCTACCATTGCATCCTGGATTATTCTAAAAAAACCAGGGCTTGGAATGACAATTAACGGCTGTTTGGGTGGTCTTGTTGCTATAACTGCATCTTGCGCCGTTGTGGATGTTTCAAGTGCAGCTATTATTGGTTTTATTTCAGGATGGCTCGTTGTCGCATCCGTTATGTTCTTTGACCGTGTGAAGATCGATGACCCGGTAGGTGCTTTATCAGTACATTTGGTTAACGGTGTCTTTGGTACCCTGTGCGTCGGGCTTTTTGCACAGGAACAATTTTTGCCTGGGCGTTTAGGAAATGGACTGTTCTTTGGAGGCGGCGGCTCTTTATTAGGTACACAATTTACTGGTGTATGGAGTGTTGCAATATATACTTTTTCACTATCATGTATTTTCTGGCTTATGTTGAAATATACAATAGGCATCAGGGTAGATGTAAATGAAGAGATAGAAGGTCTTGATATAGGGGAACATGGCAATGTTGCATATCCTGACTTTGTTATAAAACGAATAGAAGCCGCATCCTGTACAAAGACAGATGATGCAGTGAGAAATATTAACATCTCAGAAGAAGAATTACTTCAATACAAAAAAAGTTTTCAGAAGGGAGATGCTGATTTCCAAAAGATTGAAGCAATCATTAGACCTGAGATGCTTCAATCTGTGAGAAATGCCCTTGAAAAGGTTGGATATCCTGGTATTATGGTGACGCAGATCGATGGTCACGGTATACAAAAGGGGGTAACGCAACAATGGCGGGGAGAAAAGTATAAATTAGACCTCCTTCCAAAGACCAAGATTGAAATTATTTCGGCAAGGCAGGAAGTTGATAAGATCTTAAATGTGATTGTCCAATCGGCCAAAACAGGTTCTTTTGGCGACGGCAAGATCTTCGTTTATGACATGAAAGGAATTGTTCGTATCAGAACAGGAGAGGAAGGTTTAACTGCTATTAGTTAATACGATTGATTTGTTCTATACAAACCATTAAGAACATCCTCACAATGATTTATCAGGAAAAATGAAATTATGTTTTATTTTAACGGGATTAGTAAGTCCCATGCTTTTTTCTGGCATGGTTTACTCTGGTAATATAAGATCATTTTACCAGCTTGTACAAAATCCATTGGGATTAAGCATCATCGATGTTAAATATGGTGACCCAACTATAACCAAAACAAAATATTCAAAATTAACGTTAAAAAACCAGCCTGTTATTTTTTTTGAGCAGCCGATTTACAATTTTGGTAAGGTGTATAAGGATGAAAATATTGAGCATGCCTTTATATTTAAAAATCGAGGCACAAAAGAACTAAAAATTAATAAAATAAAGGCTTCATGTGGTTGTATTATAGGAGAAACAACTATCAGGAATATTGCTCCGGGGGATCCAGGAAATATTGTAGTAAGGTTTAGAAGTGATTGGTTAACCGGACCCATAAATAAAATTATAAAAGTATACTCAAATGACCCGGAGACGCCCGTTTATACCCTCAGGCTGATAGGTGAGGTAATAGAAGATATTACTGTACGTCCACAACAAATAAAATTTGGAGATATTTCTTACGGCGAGAAAGCAGAAGTTGAATTGGATATTATGCCGCACGATGGTTTTGCCCTGAAAATAAGTGATATAATATCGTCCAATCCAGCCATTATTACCTGTTATAGAATGGATGAACAAAAGAATAAACATCTTCTTATTGCTACATTAAAAGGAGGTACAATTGTAGGAAAATTAACAGGCAACATTTATATATATACAAATAGTGAAAAACAAAAGGAGATAATAATTCCTTTTTCCGGGGAAGTACTGGGAGATATCCGGATATACCCTCCACATTTACATTATGGTGTTATAAAAAAAGGTGATGAGTATGCAAAATCGGTATTTATTACTTTATTAAATAAGGATATATTGGTTGAAAAGATTGAAGTCCGGCCTGAATTTTTAATCCCGGAAATTATCGATGAATCCTCAAAGAAGAGTGATAGAAGAGAATATCCGGTACTGCGTTCAGATTTTTGGGAAGTTGATAATGGTCTATCTCGAAAAGATATAAACGAGAAGGAATGCACAACTCTAAGGGTTTTGATAAATATAAAAAAAGATGCGCCAATAGGCGAAATAAATGGTGTTATAAAAGTTCATACTGACAGTAAAATACAGCCGGTTATCAACGTTCCTGTATCAGGCAGAATATGCGGGGAATGATAAATATTGTAAAATAGAATTATTAATATGGTTTGGTTATGGGGGTTATTTATCGTGATGCTATCACCGCGTGAGATAGACAAATTGCTTATTTATGCAGTAGCAGATTTGGCCAGAAAGCGGAAGTTGCGTGGATTAAAGTTGAATTATTCAGAGGCAGTAGCAATTATAACGGAGGCGATCCTTGAAGGGGCAAGAGACGGGAAAAACGTTGCCGAATTAATGCAAATGGGAAAAAAGGTGCTAAAACGCGAAGATGTAATGCCGCGTGTGCCTGAAATGCTTAACTTGGTTCAAGTTGAGTGTACTTTTCCAGATGGTACAAAATTGGTTTCATGCCATGACCCCATTGTATAAATACATAAATTTTTGGTATATTTATACCACATAATAAGAGCATATATATTCTTAAATAATATAAAATTTTTTATGAAGGTCTAATGAATATGAGCGGAATGGTAAAGTATATTCTTGGAGACGGTCTGATAGAAATTAACAAAGGACGCTCTACGATAAAAGTATCTGTAAAAAATACAGGGGACCGGCCAATTCAGGTTGGTTCTCATTTTCATTTTTTCGAGACAAACAAGGCATTGGATTTTGACAGAAAAATGGCATTTGGGATGAGACTGAACATACCGTCAGGGACTTCCGTCCGTTTTGAACCAGGTGATGAGAAAACGGTAGATCTCGTTCAATTGGGAGGTAAAAGAGTTGTTAAGGGGTTGAACGGCTTAGTAAACGGGAGTACCTTTGCAGAAGGAGCAAGAGAGGCCGCACTGAAAAAGGCAAAAGAGATGGGTTTTAAAGGGGCTTAGAACAGATTTTATTTTTAGAGGTTCTTATGTCGAATTTAACAAGAAAACAGTATACTGATTTATACGGGCCAACGGTAGGGGACAAATTCAAACTGGCGGATACGGATCTGATATGTGAAATTGAAAAGGATTACCGTGTGCCGGGTGATGAAATAGTTTTTGGCGGTGGGAAGACAATACGTGAGGGAATGGGACAAAGTACACAAACCAACAAGAACGGGGCGCTTGACCTGGTAATAACCAATGCAATTATTATTGATCCGGTACAGGGTGTAGTGGTTGGAGACATCGGGATAAAGGAGGGGAAAATAGCGGGTATCGGAAAAGCGGGTAACCCCGATATTATGGACGGCGTTCACCCAAAGCTTATTGTTGGGCCTGGAACTGAAGTTATTGCAGGGGAACATCTCATTGCTACTCCTGGTGGAATAGACGGGCATATTCATATGATATGTCCTCAACAGGTATACGATGGTCTGTCAAATGGAATAACGACATTCGTAGGCGGAGGAACAGGCCCGGCTGATGGGACAAATGCTACCACGTGTACGCCAGGTCCATGGAATATCCAAAAAATGATTCTTGCCTGTGAGGGGTTGCCTGTTAACTGGGGTTTCAAAGGAAAAGGGAACTGTGCCGTACCGGAACCGTTAATTGAACAATTAGAGGCTGGCGCATGCGGATTAAAGGATCATGAAGACTGGGGCACAACACCTGCAGTCTTAGACCAGAGTTTATCGGTTGCTGATAAATATGACATCCAGGTATCAATTCATACGGATACCCTGAATGAAGCTGGATTTGTTGATGATACCATCAAGGCCATTGATGGCCGGACGGTCCACACCTACCATACTGAGGGAGCGGGAGGAGGACATGCACCGGATATTATGCGTATAGCGGGTGAAAAGAACGTATTACCATCGTCTACAAATCCCACGAGGCCTTATACAATAAATACATTGGATGAACACCTTGACATGTTGATGGTCTGTCACCATCTCAACCCTTCTATTCCAGAGGATGTATCCTTTGCAGAAAGCCGTATTCGTGCTGAAACGATAGCTGCCGAGGATGTACTTCACGATCTTGGAATACTCAGTATGTATAGTTCGGATTCTCAGGCAATGGGGAGGGTTGGAGAAAATTTTATTAAGGCTATTCAGACCGCTGACAAGATGAAAAAACAGAAGGGGAAATTGAAGGAAGACGCACCGGGAAATGATAATTTCAGGGTGCTTCGTTACATTGCCAAATGTACTCTAAACTATGCCGTTTCTGATGGGTTTGCTCATGTATTGGGCTCAATAGAACCGGGAAAGATTGCAGATATTGTCTTATGGCCTGTTGCCTTTTTTGGGGCAAAACCAAAAATGGTGATTAAAGGCGGTTTTATAAACTGGGCATTAATGGGAGACCCCAATGCCTCTATTCCCACGCCTGAGCCTGTAATCTACCGCCCTATGTTTGGTTCATTTGGGGGGGCGGTACCGAAGACAAAATTAACGTTGTTGTCAAAAGTGGCTGTTGAACTAGGCGTCCCTGAAAAAATTGGCATGCAGGGCGGGTATGTTGCAGTTGGAAATTGCAGGGGGTTGACAAAGGCCCATATGTTACGGAATGATGTTGCACCAAAGATTGATATTGATCCTGAAACATATCAGGTAAAGGTAGATGGAAATATTGTTACCTGCGAACCTGCAAAGGAATTGGCTCTTACACAGCTTTTTTTTATTGTCTGAAAGATAAAATCTTATGGTCGTCAGGCATGTGGTTGAGATATCAAATGTAGATGGCGAGGATTACGTAATTGACCCTTCTAGGATTAAGCACGGAGTCGTTAGAGCCGGTAAACTATGGGATTTAGCGGGTTTTATTGACGGCCGGACCCATCTGAACCTTGATTTTGTGCATCATAAGGTAACAGATTGTATAATTACTACAAAGTTTGAAAAAGACATGCCGATAGTAATAAAGCAGGATGGTTTTGTTCTTGCAAAAGTAAAAAAAGAACACTATAAACATTATGGATTTGTAGATGTTGATGCGCGAAGGATCGAATGGATGAAAAAGTTTTAAATAAAATAAATCTTTTCAAGACTCATTGAGGTTTTTTAATATACAAATAAAATAGATATGTTGATTATTAATGAAGTGTTAGGGAATATCATTTCCGATGAGAAATGGAAAAAACTTTTTACCGGGATGAGTCATAATAATCAGGTGAAGACGATCATGATTACACATCGGGAATCGGAACGCTCCCGTTTTTTTAAAAAAATTCCCGAAATAAATGAGGAATTAGGGATTAACCTGAAAAGAGGTACTGTATTGCATAATGGAGATGTCCTCTATTATAGGGTTGGAGAAAAGATGTTTGTTGTTAGAATTGAACCGGAAAAGGTAATGGTGTTCCATTTTGTTGGCAAGCTTAATGCAGACGAACTTTTAAAAACGGCCGTTAAATTAGGGCATGCGATCGGAAATCAGCATTGGGAAATGAGAGTTGAAGGGAATAAAGTAATTGTTCCTTTAACTTTAGATCAAAAAGTCATGGAATCGGTTATAAAAACACATAAAATTCCTGGAATTAGATATGATTTTGAGTATACTGAAAAACAAATATCAAATGAAAAAGACAGCCGCTTAGATAACATACCTCACCATTATTTCCATCAGCATTAAAAAAGGATATTTGAGAGTGAAGAACAATGGCGAAAAAACATCTCTCAGGTGGGATGTACAAGAGACTTCCCTAGATACTTTTTTTAATGCCCTTCAAATATCAGATACATTTTTCCCGGTAGGCATGTATAATTTTTCTCACGGTTTGGAATCATTTGTTCAGGCAGAGACAGTGAAAAACGTACATGATGCTGCCCTATTACTTAATGACATTCTTTTACATCAGATCGCCCCGGCAGATTGCGTAGCCATGGCCAATGCATACAGGGCGGCAGAACGTTCTGATTTAAATGACCTTCTCAGGATTGATGAAATGCTTTACGCCATGAAACTGTCGAAAGAAAACAGGGAGTGTTCCGTAAAAACAGGTAAGTGTTTATTGACTGATACCGTTTTATTGCTTCCGGAGCGATCGGTTCTGCATACGTTTAATGAGTTAGTTCGGTCGGGGGCAAGTCCGGGGAATTACGCCGTGGCGTTAGGTTTAGGCGGGTGTCTTTTAGGAATATCGTGTCCTGAAACAATGATGATAGAGTTATATTCCTTTTCTGTTAGTTTCGCAGGAGCGGCAATAAAGCTCATTAAGATGGATCACTACGAAGCAATTAAGATGATCAATGGATTAAAACCTCTGTTTATTAAAATAATAAAAGAGAATATACAAAAGACCCCGGATGAAATGTATTCTTGCGCTCCCCTGGTCGATATCATGTCGGTAAAACACGAACGGGCATCTACCAGAATGTTTTTAAGTTAAAGTTAAGAATGAATGCACTAATGAAAATATAATATTATAGGAGAAACCTCATGGAAGGAAAGATACCCCGTGTGGGTGTTGGAGGTCCTGTTGGTTCCGGTAAAACCGCATTTATAGAAGCAGTTGTACCCCTTTTGGTAAAGGACGGATATAAACCTATTATTATCACAAATGATATTGTCACAAAAGAAGATGCTGAACACGTTAAAAAAATACTACATGGTGTTATACCGGCTGGCCGCGTTTTAGGTGTAGAGACAGGTGGTTGTCCTCACACTGCAGTTCGGGAAGACCCCAGTATGAATCTGATTGCTGCAGAGGAAATGGAAAGTAAGTATCCTGATTCTCATATTGTCTTTATTGAAACCGGTGGAGATAACCTGACGCTTACCTTCAGCCATGCGCTGGTTGATTATTATATTTATGTAATTGATGTAGCTGCCGGTGATAAAATTCCGAGAAAAAATGGTCCTGCAATTACACAATCAGACATATTAATTATCAATAAGATTGATCTGGCGCCTCTTGTAAATGCTGATTTAAAAATAATGGAACGCGATTCAAAAATGATGAGAAAAGACAAACCTTTTGTCTTTACTAACTGTCATACTGGAGAAGGAATCAACTCTGTATATCAGATAATCAAAAAAGAAGTGCTTTTTACTTTTTAGGAATGAAAACCGCAGAAGTGAATCGAGAAGCTAATGTTAACACCGAGGACTACTTTACTCCTGTAAATATTCCATCAGAAATTGGTTTTTATAATTCGGAGATTCCGCAACTCAGAGTTGGACGTGCAGGAAAAGTTGGGCTTTTGGCTTTAACTCTGGAAAACAAAAATGGGAAGACGGTACTTGTAGAAAATTACCATACGGTACCATTACAAGTACAAAAAGCCCTTTATATTAATGAAGAGATGCCTCATATGCCTTATGTTTACATTATGAGTCCAGGTGGTGGTATACTTCAGGGAGACAGGACAAGAATTGATATATATGGGCGTGAAAATGCGGCTTTTCATATTACAACTCAGGCTGCAACAAAGATTTACCGGATGGAAAGAAATTATGCTACACAGATGTTGAATATAACGCTAGAACAGGGGTGTTATGCAGAATTTCTTCCTGACATGATTATACCTTACCGAAATTCCCGTTTTTACCAGGAAGTTAATTTGAAAATTCATGAGGATGCAACGTTTCTTTATAGCGAGATACTAATGCCTGGAAGGATAGCTAATACGGAATCATTCCTTTACGAGATATTTTATTCACGCTTTAAAGCAGCTAATCTATCGGGGAAGCTTAGATGTATCGATCATATGGTTTTTTCACCAAAGACCAACAATCTTAAATCTTATGGTATGTTAGGTACATGGGATATTGTATCAAACTTTTATTTATTAACGAAGAAAGTCGAATGTAAAATTCTGAATGATGAAATAGAAAACAGCCTTCAGAATATAAAAGATATATATTTTGCTTCATGTATTCTTCCCCATTCTGATGGTATCATTGTACGTATATTGGGCAAGAAATCAGGTGATGTGGTTTCGGTTTGTAAACAAATATGGGACATTATACACCTGGAAGTGCACGGAAAGCCCGCTCCGAATCTTAGAAAATAATGAAAAGTTATGTAAAAAATCATAAGTAAGGGAGTGTTCAATGTCGGAACAAAATTTGGCAAATGTCCATACACAACGGATAGAAAATACCGCCCTTGAAAATAACTGTACGGCAGTGCTATCAATTGCTGATGTAGTACGAACTACATTAGGTCCAAAGGGGTTGGATAAATTACTTGTAGACGAGTTAGGCAACCGTTTTGTTACAAATGACGGGGCGACCATAATGCTTTCGGTCAAAACCGTTCATCCGGTAGCAAAAATGGTCGTTGAAATTGCTGACAGGCAGGAATCGAAGTCTGGAGACGGAACGACCACTGCAGTGGTGTTGGCGGCAGAAATGATAAAGGAAGGTAAAAGATTCATCGTTGATATGGGCATTCATCCTACACTGATTGTGCGCGGTATAGATCTGGGTATACAAAATTCAATTGATCTATTCAGGCAAATGGCGGTGAAAATTAACATAGAAGATACACGTCTTCATCAGGTAATATCTACGGCTGCCGGAGATAGGATGGACGGGGACCAGGTAGTGTCTTTAGTAAGTGAGGCTATTGCCCTTTTAAAGAAGCCTCAGGAGAAAGATGAGATAATTAATTTCAAAAAAAGTATCATGCTGATTAACAAACCTGGTCTGGACGATATGGTTTTTGATGGAATTGTTATTCAGCGAATATGCCGGAATTTACAAATACCTGATCGTGCAAGTAATGTAAAAGTAATCCTGCTTAAGATGGATTTAAAAGAGATTAAAGAATCATGGATTAAAGAAACGAAAAATTACGATGACATATTGCGGATAAAAGAAAAACAAATAAAAATAACGGAAGAAATTACTGATTGCATTTGCAGTACAGGCGCAAATATTGTGTTTATAGCTTCAACGAATACGGATGAACAACTATCAACTAGCCTCCTTGTAAAAAACATCACACTTATTCATGTCTCTTACGAAGAACTGTTAAATATCGCTTTTGCTTTAGACATACAAATCATAAGAAGGAAAGAAGATATTGAGCGGATTCCGACAGGCATTGTTAAAAGCATATATTACGATGAGGAAAATGGATTATTTTTCCTGGAAAATTTGAATCATCGGAAAATGGTGACTATCCTTGTCGGCGGTGTCACTAAGGTAACATCAGAAGAACGGTGGCGGTCGGTAAAAGATGGTATTTCTGCTGCCCAGTCAGCACTGAATGAAGGGATTGTGGCAGGAGGTGGTGCTGCAGAACTATGCATTAGTGAAAAGTTGAAAGAAAAAAATCTCAATGGAGTGGAATCTTTTGGTGTTCAGGTGGTTGCCCATGCCCTTTCTGCTGTTATGCGTCAAATACTCACAAATGCAGGGTTCAGTGGTTTTGAAAAAATGACGGAGATCAAAAATAAATGCGGGCAATATGGAATTAATGTCAACACTGGAAGAGTTGAAAATATGATTGAAGCCGGTGTTATTGATTCCGCCGGGATCAAGATCAATGCATTGAAATCAGCCTCTGAGATCGTCAAGGCTGTTTTACGTATTGACCGTATATTAATTGCCAATTCCCCTCATAATGCAATTTTCGGGAAATCTGTAAATGAAAACCAGTTTACAGGGATGAATAAATAAAGAAATTTATTGGTATACAGATACTTAATTATGCTAACAATAGAAGAAGCTAAATATATCCTTCCTTATCAATCAGTTTATTACATTATGGCAACTTTTGGTGTTATTTTTTTGATATTCAGCCTGTTATGGTGGAAAAGTATCATAAAGATATCCTATAGTAATACTGCTGAATGGTTTTTGTCTGCAGGTAGAAACATGAAGGGTGGAATAGTAACAGCTTCGATCGTCAGTACATGGACGTGGGCTGCGACCATTATGGTATCATCAAAAATGGGTTATGATTATGGTATTAGTGGTCCGTATTGGTATGCTGCCGGTGCGACGATACCGATACTTTTATTCAGCCTTGTGGCGGTTCATATGAAAAAATTGGCGCCGCAATTGCATACGTTTCCTGAATTCATTCTTTCAAGATTCGACAAAAAAACACATTGGACTATGATAGTTATAGGCTTGCTGGCGTGTACCATAGTCACTACTATGGTAATTCTCGGAGGTGCTTTGGCTTTAAATGTTTTAACGGGTATTAACGTAAAGGTCGCGGTCCTTGTGATTCCGTTAGCATTTTGTTTTTATAGCTCCATAACCGGTTTGAGGGGTTCTATTGTTACCGATTATTTTCAGATCACAATAATTTTGGCAATTATTTTAGGATTATCGATAAGTTTTTATTTTAAGTATGGTGATTTTGGCGTGAGCCAGATGTTAGAAAATATTCCCAACAGGGAGAAATTGGTTACTGTTACATCCTTTTCCGGAATTATGTTTGGAATAGTTAATACGATTGGAAATTTTGGTGCAGTATTTCTCGATCAAACGTATTGGCAAAGGGCGATTGCAGTTAATCACAGGTCCGGAGGAAATTGTTTTCTAACGGCCGGGCTTGTTTGGTTTGCGATACCAGTTTCTATTGCTACAGTTCTTGGAGTGGGAGGTCTGATATTAGGCATTCGTATTGACGATTCAACGGCTATAGCTCCATTAGCCGCTTATCACATTTCTGGCAATATCGGCGGCATTGCTTTTTTAGTAATGCTTTTCATGGCTATTATCTCAACGGGGAATTCAGAATCGGTTGCTGTTGCCTCCATTATTGCGAATGACGTATATCGTTTGAATATAAAGCCACAAGCTACGGATAAACAGATTCTTAGGGTTTCACGCTTTACTACAGGTCTTTTTGGCATAGTAGCAGGAGTATTGAGTTATTCTATATTTTCATTGGGGATTCAGGTCTCTTTTCTCTACCTGGCGATGGGGGTTTTATTGGGTTCCGGTGTGTTACCGGTATTTCTGGGAATTATGTGGAAAAGGTTGTCTTCTTTCGGAGCATTTTGGGGGACATTAATCGGGCTAATTAGTGGAATTACTTTATGGGTTATTATGGCGAGTGTTCATAGTAAAGGTTCATTCATTGATGCAATGGATAAGATGGTTCCCATGGCTTATGCAAGTTGTACTGCCATTTTAGTCAGCGGGATTATTTGCCTGATTGATGGTTATATATTAAACAGGTCATTTAATTTTTCAAAGATTCATATAAGGCTAACTTCATTTCTGAAAAGACAAGAATTAAGTAGTGAGAAAATGCTTGTGCCGATATTAAAACATGATTATTTTAAGAAAATCAACATGCACTTTAAGACAGATGGACGAAGGATTATATTATTAGCAATCTGCGTTTCTCTAATAATAGAGATTTTTCTCCCTGCAGTATTGTTCTTTTCAGGTTTTACTTTCAACAAAGGATATGTTAGTTACTGGATTATCGGTACTATGGTATGGCTTATATTTTCTGCCGGATATACTATTCTGATACCAATCATCGATTTTTTTCAGGTTGATGAAACTGTTGAACTCTATTATGAATAAATCTTAAGTAAGTATCGGGTATATACTATGTTCTCTAAGAATTCTATCGGTACACGTTTATTTCATGGATATTTTATTATTATCATCTTTCTGGGAGTTATTACCATCGTTTCTCTGGTAAAACTGGGAAGTATTAATTATTTAAAAAAAAGTTTTATAGATAACGACCTTCGAATCGAATCTTTAAATTATCTTGAAGTGAACAAAGAAAAATTGACTGCAAAAACCAGCCTGAATTTGATTGGTTATCAAAAAGAGCTTTGTGAAGATTGTTTAAATATTTTAAG
>CAZPUD010000024.1:0-23551 GCA_964589115.1 uncultured candidatus Brocadiaceae bacterium
GACAAACAAAGTTTGTCAGTGCCACCCTACTGTTATAAATCGCCGAAGGTCTAATATAATGTATAGGGAATTCAAAATTCAAAGTTTCAGAGTTGGTTCAATCGTCCACGATTGAACCGAAACGTTTAGCATGTCTCATATGCCTGGAATAAACCAAAACGTACAGGCAAATGCTAAACGCATGGTTCAATCTACAAGATTGAACCAACCTTAGTCGCTGCCAAAGGTAGCCTAATTTAACGTTTAGGAATTTCAAAGTTTGTCATTATGTCCTTAACCCACCCCTAACCCCTCCCAAGAGGGGAGTTCAGAAGTCCCCTCTCGGGAGGGAAACCCACCCCTTAGTCCCCTCCTGGGAGGGGATAGGGGTGGGTAAAAAAGAAAAGCTGTTGGATTTTGCCTTTAAAACCTAACCTAATTTAAGTGTAGGAATTTCAATCTTGGCGGGGTTGAAGATTTTCAGCCCAAATGAATAATCAAAATGATTATAAAAGCAGGTAAGGAAGGTCTTCTGCCTTTTAGGAACACGATAAAGAGGAGGGTGTTCATGTTAAACAGACGTGAATTCTTAACAATAGCGGGCCTGGGAGGTGCGGCCGTGCTGTTAAATCTTAATAACCCATTATATGCATCTTTAAAAGAGGAGGAAAAAACTGTGGCATACACTGCAAAAGATTATTCAAAGGTTATTGGAATGGAAGGATTTAGTGAGACATTATTAAAGAATCACTTCACGCTCTATCAGGGATATGTAACTAATACCAATAAAGTGCTTGATACACTAAGTCAGATGCTGAAAGAAGGAAAGACGACCACTCCGGAATTTGCAGAATTAAAAAGAAGGCTCGGATGGGAGTTCAATGGAATGAGGCTTCATGAATATTATTTTGAAAATCTTGGCGGGAAAAAAGGCGGTATTAATAAAGAAGGAAAGCTTGCAAAAAAGATGGCGGAAGATTTTGGTAATTATGAAACCTGGGAGAAAGACTTCAGGGCAGTGGGCGCTATGAGAGGTATTGGCTGGACTATTCTTTATCAGGACACCAGCAATGGTAAACTTATCAACTTCTGGATAAATGAGCACGACGTCTCCCATCCTGCAGGGTGTAATCCCCTATTGATACTCGACGTATTTGAACATGCATTTATGATTGATTACGGTCTTAAGAGGGCTGACTATATTGAGGCATTCTTTAAGAATATTGACTGGTCAGCAGTAGAGGCTAGATTAAAATAGCAAGTTTTTTAATGCCGTAAGAAATATCTACGGTTTATGTGGTTTCAATTTCTTTTCCGGTCTAAGGTCCTTACTAGTTAATATTTTTTTGAGGAATAACATGTATCTTATCCTCTGGATTTTAAGCGGCATTGTTGCTGGCTGGATTACAGGATTGATAGTAAGAGGAAGGGGATTCGGGATTGCAGGTGACTTGATCATTGGGATATTGGGAGGCATTCTGGGAGGATGGCTGTTCGGTTTGTTAGGACTAATAATTTTGGGTATAGTTGGAAATATCATAGTTGCTGTAGTTGGAGGTATCATATTAGTCGCTATTGTTCGCATCTTACGCAGGGCGTAGAAATTCTCCTATTATGAAATATATTATTATTTAGCATTGTTTTAATAGGAAGTATGTGATACTATAATCCTAAGACATAGTTGACATTCGGCTGTATTATAGTTTTTGGGTGTAATAAGGCTACAATAGTTCCAACTATTGTAGCCTTTTTTATTTTTTAATCTTTAAGTGCCAAAGGGGGTGATTAACATGGCAAGCGGAACAGTAAAATGGTTTAATGACAAGAAAGGTTTTGGTTTTATTACTCAGGATAATGGGGCAGATGTTTTTGTGCATCAGACCGAGATCCAGAGCAACGGGTTCAGAACCCTCGCCGAAGGAGACAAGGTTAACTTCGAAGTCATTAAAGACCAAAGAGGTTACAAGGCATCAAAAGTTGTTAAATTATAAGTTTATTTAAAAGCGCACTCTTATCTTAAAATAGAACCATCTGAATAGATATAGTATATAAAAGAATACAGAGTAACCGGCTCAATATAATTATAATAACACTATAAAAAATCCCAATATTCGTAAAAGGATATTGGGGTTTTTTATTTATCTTTAAGGGTTTTGAAGCAATAACGCAAAATGATTTTCATAAATTTGTATTGATTTGTATTGATTTAAAGACCAATTACCTTTACAATCGGCTTTAGGCTGAGATATCAAAAATTACCAACCTATTAACCAGTAATCAAAGCAAAAAGGCATCGGGGCACACCAAAAGAAGGTTATTGAAATCCCGTGTATGTAAACAACCAAAGCGAAGTTTTTATAAAACGCTGCTTGTTTTGCTTAACTTCTGCAATCCTTTGATAGTTTCAGATTAAAAGCATTTCCATTGATAATTAAGAATACCACTTGTTGCTTTGGTGGAAGGGTGATTTTTTACAAGGAGAAAAGTACATGGGGAGATTGATTTTGCTAGTGGTTTTGAGTTTGTTCGTGTGTAGTGTTACAAAGATTACCGTTGCATCAGCCGATATTTATGGGTATGTATATGATACTAACAATAAAGGTCTACCTATGGTTAAGATAACTACCAAAGATGATTACAGGGCTTACAGCGGGGAAACATCTGCTAGTGGCAATTACTCCCTTTCCTTAAATGTAGGAACTTATACAATCAAATATGAAAAAGAAGGCTATCAAACTCAAACTAATGCTATAAATTTGCTAAAAAATGAGAACAGGTATTTGGATGTGATTAGAATGATTGCAAGCCCGGTTCAGGCACCGCCATTAACTCCGGCTAATTGAATGTTTAGTAATTTCCAAAAATTTTCATAATACCTTAACACACTCTAACCCAATTGTAGAGACGCAAGATTTTGCGTCTCTACAGGGGAATTAGTAGGGACACGGAGCACCATATCCCTCCACGGGATGAAACCCACCCCTTAGTCCCCTCCCAGGAGGGGACTAAGGGGTGGGTAAAATGAAAGCCGTTGAGTTTTGCCTTTTAGAACCCAACATAACTTGTTGAAGTACCAAAAATGGGATAGACTAGCTTTGGTTAAAGAAAGGGAAACATACATGAACGTTTTATTGATCTATCCTGAATTCCCGGATACATTTCTAGGTTTCAAGCACGCACTTAAATTCATACGTAAAAAGGCGGTCTCGCCGCCACTCGGCCTGTTGACAGTTGCAGCAATGCTGCCAGGAGAGTGGTCAAAACGATTGGTTGACCTCAATGTGACAAAGCTTACCGAAGAAGACCTTGTATGGGCTGATTATGCATTTATCAGCAGCATGGTTATTCAAAAGGATTCAGCACGTCAGGTCATTGCAAAGTGTAAAGAAGCAGGTGTTAAAGTTGTCGCCGGAGGACCACTTTTCACAACCGAGTACGATCAATTTGGGGAGGTTGACCACCTTGTGCTTAACGAAGCCGAAGTTACTCTTCCGTCCTTTCTGGCAGATCTGGATCGCAGATGTGCAAGACACATTTACATGACATCGGAATTTGCTGATATACGAAAAACCCCGATTCCGATGTGGGAGTTAGCAGACCTTAACCTCTATGCCTCTATAAACATCCAATTCTGCCGTGGATGTCCTTACGATTGCGATTTTTGTAATGTAACAACGTTGTTTGGTCACCGGCCGCGTACCAAGACCATCGAACAGATCATTTCCGAGCTGGATAAGTTCTATACCCTGGGGTGGCGTGGGACCGCTTTCTTCGTTGACGATAATCTTATCGGAAACAAAAAACATTTCAAGTCAGAGCTTTTACCTGCAATTATCGGATGGCAGCGGGGCAAGGGACAAACAACCTTCAATTGTCAGATATCCATTAACATTGCGGATGATGAGCAGTTGATGAGGATGATGGCTGAGGCCGGATTTGATACCGTTTTTGTCGGAATTGAAACACCGGATGAAGATACCCTCAGTGAATGCGGCAAGAAACATAACAAGAACCGCAACCTGGTTGAAGACGTAAAACGTATACATCGTGCAGGATTGCAGGTAGAGGGAGGTTTTATTGTCGGGTTCGATAACGATACACACACGATCTTTCAACGGCAGGTCGATTTTATTCAAAAAAGCGGAATTGTTATGGCTGTTGTCGGAATCCTTCAGGCCCCTCCTGGCACAAAACTTCACAAACGCCTGAAAAAAGAAAACCGTGTACTGGGTCAAATATCATGGAACAGTATAGATGGTGTAACGAATATTATCCCGCATATGGATATCGACTCCTTAAAAGAGGGATATAAACATATCCTGCATCACATTTATTCCCCAAAACATTATTACCAACGCCTTAAGACCTTCCTCTGCGAATATAAGCCTCGAAAGACAGAAACCCCACAGAATTTCGAGCATATTCTTGCATTGTTTCGTTCAATCTACCACCTGGGTATCATTGGCAAGGAGCGGTTCTATTATTGGAACCTATTATTATGGACATGCTTTCATTACCCGAAATTATTCCCGCTTGCCATCAGGCTTGCAATTTATGGTTACCATTTCCGGAGAGTTTGCGAACTATATATCTTTAAGGATCCGGCACTGCCGGCTAAATACCTGAAAAATAGTTCCGCGACAGCTCACGATTATACTGACAGGTTATTTGAAAGATCGGCAGTAGTTACTCAGGGTAGTATGCGAAACAGCGAGTAAGACCTTAGCTCTTTTTCTTGTTAAACCTTTGGTAAAAATGGTTAGGGGGTGATATGGCGAAATTTTCCATAGTAAAGACATGATATCCTTATTGTAAATTTATTGGGTAAAATATATTAAGGAGGGTACGTTATGGAAAAAAAAGAGCTTGTAGAAAAATTACTTGCTGCAAAGGAAGCATCGGGGAAAACTTACGATGAATTAGCCGATGCCCTTGGCTATTGTAATGTATATGTTGCACAGCTATTTCATAACCAGGCTCAATTAAAACCGCAGGCCGAACCTAAACTTGCCAAACTTGTTCCTGGCCTCACCGAGGACCTTCTTAAAGAAATGCGTAAATGCCCCATGCGTTCCTTTAATCCAACCATCATACAAGAGCCCAATATTTATCGTATGACCGAGGTTTGCCTGCACTACGGTAATGCGATTAAAGCAGTTATGAATGAAATATTTGGGGATGGTATTATGTCGGCTATAGATTTTAAAATAACAGTTAACAAGATCAAGGGAGACAAGGGTGAGGACCGTATGGTGGTGACAATGAATGGAAAGTTCCTTCCGCATATAGAGCAAACGAAATGATTTTGTTATAGCTATTGGAGGATTAAATTTTGGGAATTCCGGGGGTACATACCTGATTTAATTTACAGAATCTATTAAGATGCCCCCGGAATTTGAGAGCAATCCTAACGTCTCAATGCCTGCACTACTTGGCAGTCAATTTTACGTATCAATATCAGCAAGAACAAAGATCTGACTCTGTTTTTCCACTTTTTATGCAAAGGTGGTTTTATACTGGGGTACTCTTGGACGCCAAATGATTTACTCTTAAACAATATAAGTATTAAGCTTAATCTACTTTTTTATTGACATGCATGATTTTATTCTGTTACATAAAAAGCTGTATAATAACTTGTTAGACCTAAGAAATATTCATAAGCAGGAGGTTTAAATTAAGTGTCAGCACGAACAAAAAAGCGTAAACGAGATATTGAGAAAAATTATCCGGCAAAGCAGTTTGTGATAAAACTAAGGCGGCTTGCGGACTGTATTGAAAACGGGAAGCGCTTCCGGATACAAGTGGCTGGAGAACGAATAGTCATTCCGCCTAATGCCACTATCAATATTGAACATGAGCGTGGTTCTTCTGAGGAAGAAATAGAATTTCAGATTAAGTGGCAGCTTGACCAGTAATTTGCAAATACATTTTATCGTAGATTAAGAAAGAGATAAATACATGCAGTGTCCTGTATGCAAAAACGTAAACCTTGTCATGTCTGAAAGACAAGGTATAGAGATTGACTACTGTCCGCATTGTCGGGGCGTTTGGCTTGACCGTGGAGAATTGGATAAGATTATTGATCGAACATTTCAGCAGAGTACACATGAACAGAATCATTTTCATGAGCGTAAGGATTATGATGATAAGAAGCACCATGACTACGGCTACAAGAAGAAAAAACGTGGATTTCTTGGAGAGATATTTGATTTTGATTGATGATGGCGACATTATCCAGTAAGTAATGAGCGCCTAATCAAGTGCAGGAGTTGAACGGGGCGCACAGGTTATTTTTGGGTTTGCGTTTATTTTATAAAATGCAAATTAATTCTTAAGCTGGTTGGCGTCATGCATGTGCCCTGTTAATCAGCTTTTTTGTTAGGCAGCCTGCCGTTTGCTTTAGAATTTGATCGGGACATTATTGAACCGTGAGAGCAGATAAGAGAAGTTATTTTCTTTTTATCAATTGATGCCCTTTTATCTTATAACCCTTTTGAGCTAACCTTTCTTCCCACTGTTTTTGAAATCTGATACCGGATGGATTATCGAGCAATCTTCGTTCTTCCTCCTTATTAGTTAGCTTCTTAAATTTCTCATAATGCAGATAATAAAGATTCACATGCCATATTGCAAGGTTTTAGGTAAAAGCTCAAAAGGTGGGCGGCTTTGAAAATATGATAATGCCAAATAAACTAATAAGTCGTTTATCCGTTGCTCACGCTTTGTTCAATTAAGTTATCTGGATTGTATAGGAATTTTCATTTTAATTAAGCGTTTTTCAGGGTGGCACGGACAAACTTGTTTGTCCGTGCCACCCTGCTGTTATAAGTTGCCGAAGAGCTGGTTTGAATTGTCTTTTAATCCCGAAGGGATGTCATGATTATAGCAAAAGATCTAAGAGAGATTTTAAACCCCGACGGGGTGATATTAGTATCTCGGAACAAATTCGAATATCGAAATACGAAGCAAATCCTAAATTCTAATGCTTGAATGTCAAAAACACTCTGGCGGGTTCAGGTTTGTAACCTGAACCCATGTTTTATACGGATGTAGGTGCTGTGGGAATCAACAGCTAAATCGGCAACATAAAATATTGGATTCAAGTTAAAAACTTGAACCCGCGGCAGAACAAGCAGTAGTTGTAAAACGAAGCGATTGCTTCGTTCCGAAGTGGCACTTTGCTCAACATTGAAATAGTTAATTTAAACGCTTTTGTAAAAGACCCTAACTTGGCTTTCGATACTTCTGTCGCTTCAAACTCATCTTCTTCAGGAATGCGGCCTAAATATTCAATTTTCTTAACAAACTTTTCGAGTACTTATTTTGCTTTCCTATCCGCTCTTGAAAACAAATTGACACAGAAGACATAAACAGATAAAATGTAGTTACATAACTACAATAGGAGAACTGATATGCTGAAAATTGGATTGAGGGAAGCAAATATACACTTTTCAAAATACCTAAAGCTGGTCAGAGAAGGACAGGAAGTTGTTGTAACGGAGAGGGGAAACCCTATTGCCGTTATCAAGCCACTCATGAAAGAGGAAACACCGGACGATAAGATCAAAAGATTGGAAGACCAGGGAATATTGCGGAGGGTTAATAAAGGGAAATTGCCGCTTGGCAGGACTATTGCGATTGCCGGAAAGCCTTTATCTGAGACCGTAGTAGAGGGAAGGGATGAGAGGTTTTAATGAGCCAGTCCTGGATATATATTGATACAAGCGCCTATCTGAAGATATTCCTGAAGGAGAAGGGTTCAGACAGGGTAAGGAAACTTGTTAAAGAAAACAGTCTCCTTGCTTCCGCTATTCTTACAAGCGAGTGTTTTTCAGCCTTTTCAAGGCGAAGGCAAGGGAATGAGATCAATGACAAAACCTTTAACAGGCTGGTGAACCGTGTAAAAAAAGATTTGCCGTATATTGAAATAGTCAGGCTTACAGACGAAGTGTTAAGAAAAACTGAGGAAATTCTCTTGCATTTACCTGTGCGAACTCTCGATGCCGTCCACATAGCTTCGGCGCTGTTATTTAAGGAATCGACTGGAATAGACCTGCAATTTGTTACCTCTGATAAAAGGCAGGCTGAATCTGCAAATGATAAGGGGTTGAAAACTGTTTTTGTTGGTTGAACTGTTACGAATACTCAAAGGAAATCCTTTTTCCTGATGTTCAACTGAAATTTCATTCCGCATGGGAATAAAGGTAAGATTGAACCGTGAGAAGCAGATAAGAGATGTTATTTTCTTTTCATTAATTGATGTCCTCTTATCTTATAACCCTTTTGATCTAACCTTTCTTCCCACTGTTTTTGAAATCCGATGCCGGATGGGTCATCGAGCAATCCTCGTTCTTCCTCTTTGTTAGTCAGCTTCTTAAACTTCTCATAGTGCGGATAATCCGGGAGTACAAAAGTCTCCTTTCGGTGAAGTATCGGTGGGTTTTCTGATTCCCTGTAAGAACGTTTGTGGATTTCAAGTGTCCTTAAATATACGGTGACTACCTCATTGAGGGCCGGATGGGCTTTTTTATCAAAATCACTATATGTCAGATAACTAACCTTACCTGTACGGCGATGAATTTTCACAATATTAGCATCTTCGATCTCACCGAATAAGATCTGTGCACACCCCACATAAATGCGGAGTATCGGGTATAAATGCCCTATATAATTTCGATGAACATAGAGGTCGTCTGGTAAAAGCTTGCCTATTTTTGACTGCTGACAAGCAATGTCAATAGCTTCTAGCTTGCCTGTCTGAAAGAGTAATTCGTCTGCCCTTTCACATGCTTTAGAATAGCTGCCAAAAAAGATTCGCATGTCATATTGCAGGGTTTTGGGTAAAAGCTCAAAAGGTGGGCGGCTTTGAAAGTGTGACAGTGCAAGATAAACTAATAAGTCGTTTATCCGTTGTTCGCGTCTTTGTTCTATTAAATTATCAGGAAATATATGTCTTACTAACTTGAATGCTTTTGTAAAAGACCCTAACTTGGCTTTCAATACTTCTGTCGCTTCAAACTCGTCTTCTTTAGGGATGCGGCCTAAATATTCAATTTTCTTAACAAACTTTTCGAGTACTTCTTTTGCTTCTCTATATCTATCTTCTAAGAGAATCGGTTTTTTATAAATATCATAATTAACACGTCTGACTCTTGTGGCTAAAAATAGTTGTTTATCTGCTTCATCACGGAAGACATAAACAACACCTAATCCAGCAGATATTGGTTCGTTTCCAAGGGTTTTCTTAATAAAATCTTTAAGTTCTATTTGGGTATAAAATTTTTGGAAAGTACCACGAGAGGTAATAATACCATCACCGTGCTTAACCGCATATGTAGCCCGGTTAGTTTCCTTATCTGTCAAGGCAGAAACAATTAAGACACGCTTTGCCATTTTAAGCGCATTTTTCAGTGTCTCTATTCGTTCTTGTGGTTCTTCTATAACGTTAATTACATATCCCAGATTCACGACATCCACGGTTATACATGGTTTTTCACTACCTTCAGCGGGATCCCAACCGGAACATTTGATGCCCTTTTGTTTTAAAAGTGCAACATCGGTCCCTTTACCACAACCATAATCGAACACAGTGCTTGAAGAATTTATTATCTGATCACGAAGTGCAAGTTTTATAGGAAGGGAGAATTTATTTCTTGGAATTGCTGTACGGTGCCTTGGGATGATCATATAAGAACAACAGTTTTACTGCATGGTTATTTCTGATAATGTTATTTCTTTCATATGATTATTTATATTGTTTGCAGCTATTTCAAGTCTAAAAATTAATAAGTAATGTAATATTTTTATTCTCGATTATAGTTTTTAAATATATTTTAGCTCAAATCCTTTCAGAACTTATTTGTAATACAATATTCTCCAATTCATCCGAATTGACAAATGGAACTTGTGCAATAGTTATATTGTCTTCTCCTTCCAGTTTAGCTGCAAGATGCCCCTTGCCTAATAGCCGTTCGGCACTTTTCTCTCCCAGCGCAATTTCAGAAGTACCCTCACTATCTACTTTGAGAATCAATCTATTACCTAGATTCGCTCTCAACTGCATTGGCATTACATGAGCATCTGGACGTTGAGCCGCAAACACCAGGAAAATTCCTGCTGCTCGTGCTTTAATTCCAAGACGTGATACAATATTCGTAACAACTTCCCGGTATTCGTCTATCATCATCCATTCTGCAAATTCATCGTGAATAACCCACAGAAATGGGAGATAATTTGTCATGTTTTTTTTGTTGTTCAAATCAAAGATATTTGCCACTTTATTTTGTTTAAGTATAGTATATCGTGTGTCCATCTCATCAATGAGTCTATTTAGAGTTAAAATTGCGTCCTGTTGGTTATCAATAATTCCTCCCTGTAAATGTGGCAGCTTTTCAAATGCAAAATAATCAACGCCATGTTTTGGATCGATTAATACGATCTGAGATTGATTTGGAGTATTTGTGCAGGCAATAGCTAAGATGATGTTCTGCATTAAAATTGATTTACCACTACCAGTAGAACCTGCAATGAGCGTATGAGGCGCATTCTTTTTAGGTGAAAGAAACAATAAATTTCCATCCTCTTCTTTAAGGCCAATAAGTAACTCTGAATTCCCGTTTAAACAATCTGGATTCCATTTCCTCCATAACTCAAGAAGCTGAAGTACCCGGCGATGAGGACGGGCAATGGAGATAGCCACAATTCCAGGTTCTGCTCTAACCGAAATCACATTCAGCCTATGCGTAGTAAGAAATTCTGAACGTCGTTTGATTACCTGTTCTACGGTAAGGTTAGTGCTACCCTGGAATTTTAAAAGCGCTGCGTTAGGTGTAAGTGTACTGCTCATAAGCTTTGCTTGTAGTTGAAATTGTTGTAAAGCACCTTTACATTGGCTTTCAATTTGTTTCATCCATTCAGCATCTGCTGCACTATCTTCCCAAACTCCTTTATATTCAATAATTAGTTTTTTAATGCTAGAATAGGGCCAATATGACGATAAAACACCATGATTTTCTCCATGAGGTGTTTGAGAGTCCATGGGTACATTAATTTCATCAAACTTTGGCTTTGATACCGTTTGTGTTGTTATTAACTTTGCCGATTCAATACCACTTAAATTCTCTCCGATTCGCTTGCTCACATCTGTTTGATTTAATACATTTTTGAATCTTTCTGTTGGTTTACGATACGATTTCTCTTTCCACACATTTTCTCCTGCAATTTTCTGCCGAATCTGTATCGGATCTATATTCTTCCAATAACTTAAAACTAATTCACGGAGTTTAGCACGAGAAAATACTTCCTGGTAAGAACCTTCTAATCCAGCCACTTTAGTAAAATCAGAACATTCAGAATTATCAGTTGGTCCAGAAACAAAAATATGTGAATATCCACGAAGATAAATTTCGCATTCTCCATCACGAATTGCATATCGCCAGGTTGCTAAATCTATAGTTGCATAAGCAGGGAATTGAATCCCATTAAGTATTAGATCAGAAAAACGTGAAAGCCATAAATCGCGATCCAATCTCTTAGGATCTCCAAATAACGCATTTCCAATTCTTCCTAAGGTGTCGCGAAGTTGTTTTTGTGATTCTTTGCGTTTTAACAATAGATTAGCTGAATCAATATATTTAGCTTCTGAAATCATTACAGCAAGCCTTAAATTCCCATCATTTGTCATTTCAGGACTTAAAACCAAAATATCAGCAATATGTTGCTCTCGCTGCCCTAGCCAATCTGCATAGTCATCAAGGAAATACCAGCCAAAATATCTATTCATGCCTAATTCCGACTGTATTATGTAACGACTCAGAACAATGCCCATTAATTCACTTGCATTACGACCCCTTTTTGTAGCCCGAAGAACAATGTCACCAGAAATTTCGTTTGCATCATTGATGAACTTCTCCGTTAGGGAGTAACAATCTTGATCACTCAATTCAAGGCTCAAATCTCTAATACGGCTAAGCACCATAGATCGCAGAAGCCCAAGGGAAGCTGTCGATGAAATAAGTATATTTCGTCCTTGTGTGGTTGCTTGTTTGTAGCGAATAACCTTAACGTTTTGATTTAACAATTGACGGCGATCCAGTAATTCATCGTAATTCACAACCCAATTTCCCAGATTATGAATTTCCTTAAAAATACTTGAGGTTTCGGGATCAATGAAATCCAGTTGGCGGGTAGGTAACAAACGCCTATCTTCAATCCCATCCCAATCTCCTTTGAAAAAGGTTGTTATAGCCGTTATAAATGCCCATCCTTCTCGACTCTGAACAGGACAGCAAAGGTAAACAACTGATTTCATGTCATCAACAGCCGAGGGTCTGCGGCGCGACCACCGTGCAGGAATAAGCAATTCATTTTCAACCGGTTTAGCGATTTCTGGGTACCACTCTAACCGTGCATGGCGTGCAATTACATCCTGTAAAAAAACAATATCAGCGGGTGGCCCGTCTTTAGGATCGGGTACAGGTGCCTGATCAACCATAATACCAATCCTCAACCTTGCCATAAAATCCTTAGTTGCTTCACTGGCTACGAATGAGTCGGCGTCATTTTCAGAGGATTCAATAATTTTTTCATAAAGGTCACGTAATTTCTGTCTGTCTCTATGCCGCAAAATGACTTGACAACGCATATCCTCTTTATCTTCGTGAATTTCGTGGATTTTATCGACAATGGCCTGTGGTAACCGAGCTGAGTCGCAATTATAGAGTACCACTGTAAAGTTTGCTTGCTCGTGGGGATAAAGGAAAAGGTATTTTTTAATAAGATCTAGAATAATCGATGAACTTTCAGATGGACTCTCATTTGTATCATCAAATCCTTCATAAGTTACTATTGGTAATTCATGTAGGCTGTAATCGAGATAATAATCCGTAAATGAAAGAAGTTCTGGCTTATTCTTGTTCCAGCCTAATACGATTTCGGGATAGTAAGGATGCTCTAATTCTTCCTTGAGTTCTTTAAAAAATAAGCGAGTGTCGCCAAAATATATTTCTTCAGATGTTAGTAAATGCTTAACCAAAGATGCAACTTGATAAGCTTTGATTGCTATTGCTGCGAGCCTCAATGGGTTCCAGGGTGTTACGATTGCAGTTACTCTACCACCTTCAACAGTAACAGTCCCGATCTCTAGAAGAGGTCGTAGGAGTAAATCACGATTACGGTCCCCTTTTGCTTCTTTGCAAATTGTATGCAAGAGCATGCCGTAATCCGTAAGCTGCTTAAGAAGAAACTCATTAGCTAATCCTTCATGTGCAAATTCCTTTATTGCAGCAGAGTAACTTGCCTGAAATGTCTGAAATAAACTGAGAAGTTTACTCGCTGTTTGCTCATGAACAATACCCAATTCTAGAGCTTTATTTAAATTTGCAGGCCAGCAAAGCGAAATATCATTATCCTTCTTGTAGACAGAAACAAACGAACCTCTATCCCTATCATACGTAGGAATTAAGGTTTTAACATCCTTTAGATCAAGTGATTGAAAACGCCCTTTACCTCCAACAGGCTCACGATTCGCACGACAATAAACGAAAGGATGATCAACCAGTCGTGACCAATCTTCATGAAATTCACTGGTAACCGCATTTGGATTAAAAACCCAAACAAGTTGCTTGGAATATGTATCGGTTTCTCCATTTGAAAGAACAACATCGAGTTCTAAAAAAAACTTGAGTTGAAGAGACGATTTAGCAATAGATCGATTTAAAGGCTTTCTTGTTAATCTCCAAGTTTGAGTAAGTTGCTCAAAATCAAACAACTTCCCAACATCCCATACTACCTTATTTCCAAATAATTTCTGTAATCCTCGGTAGCGCCGAACAAAGAATAGGCCGGCATCAACATTTAGATCCTTAAGATCCTTTGGAGTTTTGCGGTCACATTGGATTCGTAGTTTTCGTTTAGAATTTTGTATATCTTGATCAAATAAAGCTTCCAGGCACATAGCAATTCCAACAAGGAAGTCATCAATCTCAACCGGGGCCCCGTAAATAAAGCGATCCCATTTTGCTTTTAAAGAAGGCTTTTCTTTGAGTTCAGTTCTATGATCTCGATAAAACTGCTCATCTTCTTCCAGTGCTTCTGTTATTTTTCGATCAATTAAACGATTTAGATAATCACGTTCCGCATCAGTAATTAGTTCATCCTCACGTTCATCATAAAAATCTAAAGTTGCCTGACCCAAATTGAACCTTTCTCTTTTAAGACCATCGAAAAGAGGTTTGGTCCATTCCCATTCACAATGAGCTAATGATTCTGCTGCACAATTCCATCCACTATCTTCATTAATAAAACTTTTTATCTGAGGGTGAATAATTTCCGGAATAGTATCCTTTACCTTTTCAAATGCTTCACAAAGGTCATCTTCTGTAAGTAAAGTTTGAGTTGGTGTCTGCTTAACTAGATAGCAGGCACGTTTTTTCATAGCATGGTTATAAAGTCCCTTCCATTTTGATAAATGATTCGCAGTTTTTGTATTAAGACTTTTGAAATAATTGGTATCTTTAGGAATTCGAAGTGCAGGAAGTGCAACTCCTAGGGCACAGAGAATAGGCTGTCCATCCATAATAGCTTTTTGGGTTTGTAGTATATACTCAGCAAATTGGTCTAGAGAAAAAGAGCGAACTTCGAGTAGTCCTTGCAAGGCCTTTGTCCACCATGTCTTATGCTGCTCATTTAAAGGTAATCCAATGGAGGCAGCCTTTATCCACAAGTCCGGATGATCTCGCAATTGATCGGCACCTATCGGTATTAGTTCTTTCAGGCTCTGCTGTTGATCGTCCCCCACATTTGCTAGTAAATAAGCGGCCTTTTGACATGACGCACTCCTAAAATAGGTAGCACTATATTCTGTTAACGCTGATTCAGGCAAATCATATCCACCAACAAAGTGAAGTGGTAGTTTAATATCAATCAATCCTGAAAGGCGAGAGTCGGCTAAAACTGCTTTTGCAATTGCTGCTGTTTGATCAGCCGTTAAACAATCGAGAAGATAACGTGCTGTTCCAATGTTATCTTCTTCAGAAAGTTTATCACAAAGATATAAAACGGCCACTTTGCCTATAAGTTCAGTGCTTGTCATGGATTTTCTGATTATAGGGATTGATGATATAGGCACAACCGTCTGAAAGGCGTTGTAACAATCCTAAACTACTAAGGCGTTGCTCAAGACGATGTGAGTTTGCTTGGAAAGCTTTTTTATCAAACTCATTCTTTGACAAGAATTGTTCTGCTTCTTTGTCACTGAAGATGAGACCGTATCGTTCATACAATTGGTTAAGAAATTGATTTAATTCCATCCTCTTTTCCACATTGGCAAATATAAGGGTTCTCAAAAGACTATCATTTGGAGCATATCTTAACTTAATCGTTCCCCGTTTGGAAACAAGCCCCACTTCATGACCATAATTACGGTGGATATTACCAACATGTTGACGATGTCGTTTTAGTGCTGCAGAACGGAGTTCTTTAATTAAAATTACAGGATCATTTGGCCCTTCATAATCTTCCCCCCAAAGAACCCTATCTTTTAATATTTGACGACATCTAGCGAAAGCCCCACTCTCAGTAATTGCTCGTTGCCATTCTTCAGAATTTTCAATTTGTGAAATGTAAGATTCAATCGCTCGTGCAGATAAAAGATTGTTTTCCTGATAAAGCTCACAGGAAATCTCGCGTACCAACGTTTTTTTTGGTGCAACAACTTCACAAACCATTTTTGTTAGCTTTTGCGAACCAAGAATTTGTTGTGAAATAGTAAGTTGATATTTCAGAAGATGCAATCCTGTTAAATTTACAATTTGTGGCAGCATATCAAAGCCTGGCATATTTAATTTGAGAATAGCAAGCCAATCTTTAGCAAGATCATCAAAAGAGGAATGCTTCTCATAAGGTAAAAATGCGTTCGCTCTTTTAGATCGATCAGAATCATCATCGTCAGGTTGTAAACATTTTATAATAGTATTCCAATTTGAATTGTCCTGAAGTACTTTTCCTTTAAATTCAAACCGTAATTCCTCTTTCAGTTGACTACGGCAAAGCATTAAATAAAGCACCTCACCAGTTCTTCCAAAAAAACGCCGGTCGTTTGAACTAGCATTTTTATCCAAGTCTTCATACAAACAATCCTTTCCATAAGGAAAAACGAACTTGGATGTCCAACGCTTGTTACTGTTCACCTCAAGACTGGTTGAACGAACAAGAGAAACTACCTCACAAAAATCTTCAAAAGAATGAAAATGTTTTTTCAGGTAATCAAATGTATGATTATGAATTCCTTGACCGGTAGCCTTTATGTATTTGAACCATTCATCCCATCTATTGGAATCGGTTGTATGCATAATGCAAACTTCGTCTATCTTTGGATTATTGAAAAGGATATTCCGTAGGTATAGTCTCTTGGCAGGAGAGTAACATAAAGTATTAAACCCATCAGGTTCTGTAAACGTACGTCCTTTACCATATTCATGATGAAGTATATTCAAAAATTCCAAGAAAACCAGCCAAGGAGATTGTTCATCGTGAAGGCGATGTCCCCAAATGGCTTCATCAACCCACATTGATGTATCAGGATTAGGCAGGGGCGGCAAAGGTTTCGGCAACATATTCATTGGACTATCTCAACAAAATGTTCGTTGGGAAATCCTTCTTCTGAAAGGGTAAGAATTTTTAACTCCAAAGTCGTACCTATGGCAGTGCCGTCCATTATTTTGCGTTTTTCATATGCAGCAATTAACTTGCTCTTAAAGGCCAAAATATCCTCATAACATTCCTTAGAAAAACTCGTAGGGAGCGCACCTTCCAATGCAATTCGCGAAAGAAATTCATATCTTATAAGATTAAGGACAAGTTCTTCGATAATATTAGAAGAAAGATAAACGGCTAAAACCACGCGTCCCGTTGATGAATCATATTTGAGAATAACCTTTTCACCTTTATTTGGATCAACTGAAATTCGATCAACAAGAATTCTACTAATTTTTGCTTGAGAGTAGTTTCCGCTTGTTGCGAGGAAAATTTCCCGGTCACTATTAACTAACATTCCAGTAAAAATTCGGTTTAATCCTTTAACGATGCGCGAAAGAATAGGTCGTTTCACAATTCCGCCATTTCTTAGTACATCGATTACAGAACTTAAGTATTCGCCAGCAAACTTAAAGACAGTTAGTTCCCACAGATTAAGTTCCCATTCTGAGTCCTTAGGAATTTTGAAAAAGAGACCACGGCGTTGACTGATCAAAAGTTGCAAAAAATCTTTGCTTTTATCCTGGTCTTCGTCATCTCCTTCGATATATTGGTACTTAGCAGTATCATATCTTTTATCTGCACCATAGAATCGGTCATCTGCAACTAATTGTGTAAAATATTTACGTAATGTTTCATCTGTATTACCGAATATAAGAATATTGTCTATTCGATGGGATGTTTCGTAGCCAATTTGAAAACGATCAAAATAGTCAAATACTATAATTGATTGCCGACGTGTTTCAGAAAGGTTACCACCAAACATGTTGTTAAAGAGGCTAGCCTTTGAAACACTGCCGGCAGTTAATATCTTAGGAATGTCCGTTGGAACCATGAGATGGTCTTTAACATCTGGGTGTCCCAAGATAGCATTTGTAAGTAATAACAAAATCTGTCTAATCGGGACATGCAATCCGTTACTGTCACAAAGTTCTAGCAACGAGCGTAACCGAGATTGAACTAATGGATTTTGAAGAAGTTCATAATTGTGCCGAATAGGACAGTTTGAGCCGAAAGCCTCATTTTCTCCTGCCTTATATTTAAAAGACTCTTGCCAACGAGGGTGATCAAGAAAACTTTTAATAGCTCGATCAAATAACTCGGCAGAACTTCCACGACTTAAATTGAAAAATCGTAATCTTACGCCAGGTTGTTCTTGACGGTCTTCAACGAGCAAGTCCTCGAAAACCTTGCGAGCTTTAATTACATACTCTGTATCTTTTAAGCGTCTCCAGGATTCAATGAGCTGACCATCATTGGCAGCTATTAAGAAGATTTCATTAGATTCAGGATCAAAGAGAGATTTACAAAATCTTTGTAACAATTCCTCTTTATCAGACTCCCACTCAGCGCCTTGTTGTGGAGCCCATCCACTTAAATCACGAATAAAATGTACAGTAAATTGCCGATGATGTTCTGAGCAATCAGAAGAAAAATGTGTGTTTTGAACCTTTGGATAATAAAATTGGATACTCATGTAAGGATTGTCATATACCCAATCTTTATCATCTCCTTTTAGTTGCTTCCAAACTTGCCGACAAAGATATGTTTTGCCATCTCCAGCTGTCCCGGTAAGAATAACCGAAACAGGATATGAAGTACTATTTTTATCGAAACATGCAATAACCCTATCATATGCTGGATGCTCAAATTCAATTGGGGCAATTCCATGTTTCCGTGCCGACCGCTGAATCGTCTCGTCATACATGTTGTCGTTACGAGGTATTGGACCATATTGACGTAAAAAAGTAATCCATTTCGAAGAAGTCATTTTAACCCCTCACCATCGTGGTCCTCAAATCTCTTTATTAAGTGATAGAGTATTATCTTCATGCTTACTTTTGATTTGGAAGATTCAAATCCCTATTCTCATTGCGTGGATCGACAAAAGACCGCCACTTAGAATTTAATTCTTCATAATTTTTTTCTAAACCAAAGAAAAAACCCCACAATTCCCTTGAAACTAATTCACGTTCCTTTCCTGCGAGCATCTTATTTGAAGCACTATTCCACAAAACTCCATTCCAAGGAGCCTTAGTTATATCGGAATATTGATTTGCACATAAAGCGATCGCCTCATGGTTGAAACCTGAATCAAGAGCAATACCAACGGCACCAATGAAAGATGCTATACCTACTGGTCTAACAAGTACATTCCCACCATTATTATGCCTAAATTTTTCGAGCGTTACCGAAGTGTTTTGCAGTTGGTTCCATACATCAACTGATTGGATCAAAAGATTCCACCTACCATGAATCTCAGCAAAACCCTCTTCGAGTATTTCAAATTTGGGCATTTGTTGTGGCTTCTCAAAATAAGATTTCATAGATGTTGGTATAAGATGCTGGTTGCATTTATATAATGTACCAATTGCCATGAGGTATTGTTTATCTCCCGTCTGCATGGATTCTCCAATAGCTAGAGTAGATTGTCCAGATTTCTTTTCATTTAAGAGTTTTATTCGATAAGAGAAAAAATTGTTTTCCCTTATCAGACGTCTTGTAATAATTGCAACACCATCATCTTCATCCATAACAATATTGGTCACGGGCGATGTCTTTTTGGCATATCGGTTAACAGTTGTAAAAAGCCTACGCGCTCTTGCCATACCCTCGGAATCTTTGGAATGACAAACAACAACAATCGACACTTCATCGAATTTATATCTTTCAGGATTTTCAGAAATAACTTCTATCAAAGCTGCTAACCTATGTTGTCCGTCAATTGCATAATATTGTTCAGAACCATCAAATCTCAGAATTCCTATTTTACCTTCTAACTCAGATAACAATGGGGCATCAGTAAAAGAAATTGGAAGAAACTTTGGTTCTCCGTCGTACACTGCTACTATTAAAGAGCCAAAAAATCGCTGATCGTTTGTTCGCAGATAATCTGCAATCTGTTTTGATCTAGCGGTAACCTCTCTTTGAATCATCAAGTCAAGCTGCTTGTTTGGACACACCTTTTCAGCGAAGTTAACATATTGCACAACATCTGAAACCTTCATTACAGTGGTATAATATGTCCAATCACCCATTTGTCCCTTTACACATGGATAGCTAGTTGTTCTCATTGCTTTCCTCCATTTTGAGCCTTCCCAGTATTATCTTTCTGTCGTTAGCTGGTGGTGTAAGGTTATCTTTTAACAAGTTTTCTGCCTCATCTAATTCATTTTCAGGAACCTCTGTAAAGTGGAAAAATACATAATCTTTAAGATGGTATAAGAACCGAACTACTTTACGCCTAGGCGAAGGTCCAAGTCCCTTTTGTTCTCTTAAATAATGCTTATAACGATTTTCAAGGTTTGTAGTCTGTCCAACATAAAAAATATATGAGTGGTCTTTAAGATTACCACAATATGGAGCTACAACAAACATATAGATCCCTGATCTAGGTGGAATAATTATGCTTGGAGTATCACAAAACCTTGTGATACTCCAATTGCGAGAACAGTAATATTTTTCAATCTTAGGTACTGACCATAACTCAGGATAGAGCTCAAATTCATACACACCTATCAGCCCAGCGTTTATCTGAGCTATCAGAACTTCACCCTTTGGTGCTTCTCCGTATGTGTTCGACATACTATATATTTCTCCAGCAACTTTCTAAATTATTAAAGTTTCCAAAGGAACAAAAAACCTATTTAGAGCTGGCAGATTAGGCAAGACCTCGGTTCATTATCATCTTTATCCACTCCTGCAAGAACTTCAACGAGCGTTCTATTACTACGCGTATTTAGATAACGTTCATGCCTTTCCTTATAACGATTTTTGATCTTTTCAATATTTTCTGGCTTACGGAGTTCGCTCAAAGGCATACCTTGTATCCAAGTAAAAGTTTTTCCTGGTTCATCACTAATTTTTTCATAGGCCTGAGCTTTTTCAAAATCTTCTGGATAGTTCTCAAGTAGACGAACCCACTCAATCGGCTTTTGGAAAAAGCAAAAGTAACATCCAGAATGTGTTCTTCCCCACTTTAAATACGGAGGCATTCCGATACCACTATCTTCTAAAATCTTAACTACACCTGCGAGATCAATCTTGTCTTCTTTAAAGGGATAAACTGTCTTAATATTGGGTTTGTGGCTAATGTAGCCAATCCGATCTTCATCGGCTCGAATACCAATATAGCTAATAACAGGGTCATCCCCAACAAATTCCTCAAAGGGCTTAAGTTTAAGAAACTTAGTACACCATCGCATATTGGGGGCTGGTAAGTATCCTCCAAAAACTTTATGCCAATGATCAAAACCCGCATTGTCATTAAGACGAATGATTTTTTTACCAAGAAACGCTTCGATACGATTCAAATATTCGTATGTTTCTTTCAGTTCTTTGTCTGTATCACAAAACACATACTCCATTTCAAGAACTTTATCCCGCATATAGATAGCCAAAGCAGTGCTATCTTTCCCACCTGAAAGGCTTAAAATATGACGCGGAACAGTGCTCATCGCCTTCCTCCTTCCTTTTCTGATAATAATTTCCACATTACCCGTGATACAGCAACTAAACCAAGTCGTTTATGCTTTGAGAGCATATCAGTTAGTTCATTTTGCAGTTGTTTTAACTGATTTTCTTCCTCAGATCTGAAATAGATAACCTGTTCATGCTCAGTTCCATCTGATTGTGTAATAGACAAACGAATTCCAGTACTAGTTTTCGTATTCTTTACCTTAGAAAAGATAATGCTTTCCACATGGTTAAATCTTGTTATTAATTGGGTTAATTCCTGATCAAACATATCTTCTTCTATATCATGCCATTTGCCGGGAGGTTTTAATGCAAGGTGGCTTCCTAAAGACTCAATCCATTCATCTTCGGGTAAATTATCGTCCACGAGCCTTAGACAAAAGGCCTTAAGTTTCGGTTCTGTAATACTAACTAAAATTCGCATAGATCGTTCAGCGAGCGTTTGTCTAGCTTGAGAAAAAGATCCTGGAATGAAAAAGGAATCCTGCAAGTGTTTCTTAAGACGTTCTTTTAGTTTAGGATAAGCAAATTTCAATTCATCGAGCGCTTTTTTGAGTTTTTTAACAAAGTCTCTAATTAATTCACTCTTTATATTGCTATCTATAGTAAATGCATTGAATTTACAAGCTTTTGGCAGATCATCGAAAAGAAGTTTAACGGGTTCACGCGCTGAAAGTATTACATCTCGAACAGTTAATGCCTCTTGAGAAAGTTTCTTTGTGTTGTGGACGTAACCAGGCAATTTTGCAATGAACGTACAAAGAGGTCTCACCACATCAAGAAGTTCGGCCTTTTTGCTTTCAGAAGTTTTTAACTCAAGCAGAGTAAGAAGTTTTTCAAAGATATCTGTCCTGATTCCTTCGATTTTACAATATTGGATTTCAAAAGATTCTGGTTTCTTAATCAAGCGGAGAAATTCCTCAGCACCAACTGATTTTAAAAAAGTTCCATTTTCATAGAGGGCTATTTCGTTTTTGTTCGCAACTACAAAAATAGCCAAAAAAATAGGAATAACTCCATTCTTTACACCGTAAGGTGGCTTCTTTAGAGTATTAAAAATTCCTGGGATTGATATCTTACTATCAGGCTTTTTTTTAACAATCTCTTCAATTTTCATAAGTGTAGGTATTATATTGCATGGGTCCTCTCTTTTTGATGATGGGAGATCAATTTTCCAATCATTACCATATTGTTGATGAATACCCGATGCTTTAAGAAATGATAGATAAATGGACATTTCAGGTGGCTTTTTATTTGGTTCCATGCCTAAAAGGGGTTTTGAAGCTGCTGTAAGCATCTTTTCTATTAAACGCATTCGTGCTGCCGCCGCCGAGGAACTTATTGAATGCCTATTTACTAATTCATGCTTAATTTGTGGTGCATTAAAATATATTTTATCGCAAATATCTGATAAGGTTGAAAGGAGTTCTCGTCCAGAAGAGATTTTGAGTTTATTATTTTGCTGATACCATTCCAATGATAAATGTCCTGTTAATTGCCGTAAACCAATAAAACCCTGGATTCGATTCTCCAAAGATTTTCGTGAAGCATCTCTTTGGCGGGAGACTTCCTCAGCAGCAAAGCGGTCGGTATTCAATTCCGGGGTATTGCTGGCAATCCACTCCCAGCGTTGTGCTTCTTGCAGTAACCCTATCAAGGCATTAAGCGGAGGTGGTATGGCAATAAGAACCTCTGGTCGGTTCCTGAGTTCTGGCTGTGTAACAAACTTTAGCGCAAGGGAACGCTCTTCAGGCGTTTCGCAAAGTGGCACAACAATCATTCCATCAGCATCTGAAGTTATCGTCTTAAAAACTGTAACCAATTCTGTCACAGAGCAATAGTGCACTTCAAAATAGCGAAGGTTACCGGTCTGAATATAGTGGCGCCTTGCGACAATCGGTCGTAGCTCAATATAGTCCTTAACCATATCTGCTATGCGACTTAACGTACCAAGCGCTTGCGATGCCCTCTCATAAGCCTCCTCAAGATCAACACTCGTATGGGGCCACAAACAGAATCCTCTAGCAGCCCCTCTGCGATAAAGTACCCTTTTACCTTTTTGTAAGTTATCAAGCGTTGCTCTGATTTTTTTTGTCATTAAATCTGATGAATTAGCTCCAGCAATAGCTAAAGTAATCGTTTCCTCTGTTGCAAGAAGATCGTTACAATTTAAGAGATTTAAAATCCCTACAATCTTAAGGATGTTTAGCTCTAATACACGTTCGGTAGCAAAACTTTCTATCATGGAATCGATCTGATTCCAATGACTTCGATAGCTTTGGATACCCAGGCGATAGCCAAAATTGAATTTTATATATTCATAAAGGTTATGGAGTCGATAATA
>CAZPUD010000025.1:0-23083 GCA_964589115.1 uncultured candidatus Brocadiaceae bacterium
TATGTTGTGAAGCTGTCGAAAAGAAAAAATACACCAGTTGCTAAGAGTACTAAAAAGAGCTTAAAAGCCCAACTACCAATCTTCCTCTTCTTCCTCAATTTCTGGTACGTCCTCGTCACCCATTTTATCGTTATTTTTCTATACTTTTGCTTTTATAAACTTTTTTCTTTTTAGCCTTACCCAATCAATAATTATCCAAATTAAAACAACTGTTAGAAAGCCTAGAAAATAGCTTAGGGGTTGAATCTCTATATTCACTCTTTCACCAAGTCCTGCTCTATAAGCTTCAAAATATAGCGCCTTATGGTACTGGACTCCATATCTAAATTCTCCTTTTTCATTATCTCCCTTAGAGTTTTGTCGGGTATAGAGATTGTTAGTGTATAGCTCATATTATTAATATTCTTAATGCTAATATATAAATCTATTTGTGGTCTACTTCCAGATTTCAGCTTCAGCTTTCATATCTGCCGTTGGGAGTATTGACTAGTGGAAGTGGAATGGTATCACTTGGTCTGCTCCCAATTTCGGTTGCTCTGGTCGGGTAGTGGAGCTGTCCTACTAGCAAGTAAGAGAATGGGCTTCGCCTCTTTCTACCAGACACCCCTTTCGGAAACACCCCATCACCCTTTAACCTATTTTTCTTCCATTTTCTCAACCTATCCAACATCCAGCTCCTCCAGAGTTTTTTGAGTTTCTTTCTCTCTAGCTATCTCCCCTTCAATATCGATCCCCATTCTCTTAACTGATTGTAATATTTTATCCCTGTTCAACCTAACCTCCACTCCTTTAGATACTTTTCTTTTTTCTATCACTATCTTCAATGTCTTAAGATAACCACCGAAAACTTTTGAGTTGATCCATTCAGACTCTGTCTCTTCCCTAAACAACCTAGCCAGATGCTTTTGTAAATGGAAGCCGTCCTCCTTATCAGAAAGATATTTAGCTAGAAACACCAAAACCTCAATGTTTCTATCCTCGGTTATATCCTGGACATATTTTTCTCTAACCATTCCTTTACCTATTTCTAGATTTTCCTTAAAAGTAGTAAAAGATATTGTACTAGCCAATGAAAATAAGGGTAGATATAGCTCCATATCCCTCCCTAGTATTCCAGATGTTTTTATCATATCTATTACTTCTTTTATGGTATTCTCTTCTTCAAATGAGTTATCTAATGATGAAAGTGATGTAAATGATGTAAATGATGGTATGACAAAAGATTCCAATGGTGTAATGTTGGTAGGCTTAATAAAGGATCTAGCTATACTATTATATGTTCTTTTTATCATCACTTCCGTCATTTCATCACTTTCACCACTCAAACGAGCCATACATACCTTAAAAAACCATATCTTTTCATCTAAGTTGAATATTTCTGGCTTATTCACTATTTCTGGGTTATAACTCCTCTCCAAAACTATCGTAAGGCAACGATCTTCAAGCACATCATCCAACCCGCTTATGTTGGCAATACCAACAGGCACAAATATTTCAAACTCGTCTATGGTAAATCTTTCTGTCTTTGTCATCTTTCTGCTTCTATATATCTTAATACCACGTTTGTATGCAGTGTTTAATAGCTCCCTTAAGGCAGATTTCTCCTTACTTCCCAACCTCTCTGCCTCGTCTATAAAAAGCCCAACATTTTTCTGTGATGGTAGCCTGAAAAGCACTGCCTCTGTCAAGCTGGTAGTATGAATTCCATTGCAGATATGCCCTAGAAGTTTTAAAAGTCTGCTTTTTCCCGATCGCTTCGTTGCATTAATGAAAATGTAGGCATAACTCTCAAAACAGTCCATAAAATATGTCCCAATTATCCACAGCCCAAGCATTTTATAATACCTCTCCTCCATATCTATCCATTCTCTCAAAACAGCTTTTACAGTTTCATAAGCTGTGGCAAGGTTGAACATCTCCTCAGTTTTAAAGCTTTCCTTCAATATCCTTATCCTTTCCTCATCACTCTCTCCGGTGTTGAAGGCTTCCTCCAGTTTTGAAAAAAATATCTCAATATCCATTTCCAAACCTCCTGAATAGATAGTTTAAGTGATATCTCACTATTCTCTTATCCTCTGGTGGCTTACAGTTGTTATTGAACTCCCAGATAAATTCCTCTATTTTTTTTCTCTCGTAGTTGAGCCTCAATAGATTAGAGATTATGATAAATCGGGCAATATGTCTCTTACCCTCATTTACTCCAGACTTTACAAGCTCAAATATTTTTCCCCTCTCTTTAGGTTTTTGGCACTCTCTACATTCTTCCTCCAGATGCATTAAATCATGCCCTTCACTGCTCAGGTAGAGCAACCCATGATTAATTTTGAATACTTCCCATACTTCCCTATCAAAGCAATCTGTATGATATTTTCCCTTACACTCTCTATCGCAAAAAACACACTTCACTCCAATACCTCCTTTAACTTCCATAATATTTTCCCCCATATTCTAGATACTTTTCTATGGCAACTTTGGCATAAAACTATTCTATATGAATCAAGCTTCTCTCCGTCCAAAAATCTAGAAAATGGTAAGGGAATTAAGTGGTGATCGTCTCCGTTTATAGACTGTTTACATAAGGCGCAGATTCTCATTCTCCTCCCTCCAGAAATTCTATCCTAACAACCCTATCTCTAGCCAGCGCTTCTATCTCTTCATTAGCCTCGAGAAAAATAAAGGTCTCATCAAATCCTTTTAGGATGCCTTCCTTCCGTTTGATATCTTGTCCATCATCGAATATAATTTTTACTCGTTTAGAAATAAACTGTTCTAAATAATCCCATCTCATATCCTAACCACTTAATATTTTCAAAAAGTGTATTTAAAGCTTTTCTATACTCCAAAGGTTATGTTGCAAAATAGGGTTCTAAAATGGATGTTGCAGTTCAGGACTTGTCTATAATCTATGGAGAAGATTTAAGTCTTTTATAAATTAGGTTCTGCAAAAGTTGTTTTTCAAAACTATATTTTAAAAACCACAATTCTTTTTGTTAACAAAAAGAAGTTATTTTTATGGGCAGGTGGATAACTTTGGGCATCGTGAAGGGAATGGAAACTTATAGATGCAGTAAATGCAAATCTGAAAAGGCGATAATGAGCAGGCACCAACTTAGACAGACCAAATGCCCGGTATGCGGAAGCATAAATAAATATAAGGAGGGATAAAAATGCCTGAAAGTTTAGATGAGTTGTATGGGGGAAAACTTATTTCAGCGTCCATTGTTAAGAATGAAAAGCTGAGTGGAAAGTTTTTGACCATATCAAATATTGAGGTTCAGGAGTTTGGGAAGGACAAACCAAAAAAGAAACTGCTACTATCTTTTAAAGAAATAGACAAGCAACTTCCCCTCAACAAGACCAACGCCATAACTATTTCTGAAAGTTATGGAAGCGATTACAATCTGTGGATTGGTAAAAAGATAACGCTGTTCATAACAAAAAGAGCATTTGGTAGCCAGACAGTGGATGCAGTTGGAGTTGGGTGCGAGGCACCTGCTCCCATTTCTGAAGAATGCGACCACACTTATAAACCACAACCAGACGGCAGTTTAAAGTGTGTAAGTTGTAGTAAAATAATGATGCTATGAGCAACACATGTAAAAAACTACTTTCAATAGTTGATCTAAAAACAAAAGAAGCCAGACATGTTTTGATAGAGAAGAGGTGGAACTACTTTGATTATAAGTATAATTATTTCATAGTCCACCTCACCATTTCTCAGGGGAGACTATATAGAAAGGAGCATAAAATACCAAATGAGTTAATAGAAGCTGAAATGGACTGTGAAAAGATATGATATGTCAATGGTGCGAGGTGCTATTTTATTAAACAATTGTTCAATAAAATGATTTACGATGAGAAGAACAAAAGCTGGGTGATTTTATTTATCCCATTATCTTGTGGTAGTCTTCCTCCACTTCACTTCCTTTGAATTGTAAATAGAATCCAGTAGAAGAAACAGAAGAATGACCCAAAATTTCTTTCAGTTTCTCAATCGGCATACCATTCTTAATTAAATGAATAGAAAGAGAATGCCTAAAGTGGTGTGGATGCAGCCCTTTTCCTTTTGTTCCAAAACTTTGAAAACCTATTCTCTCACCAGCTTTTTTTACAACCCGCCAAGCCTGAAATCTGGTAAATGGAAAAATCCTATCTTTATTCTTAATATTTTTTTCTTCTACATATTTAACCAACTTTTCCATGCATGTTTTAGTAATTGGAACTCTTCTATAAGACAAATACCTAGTTGATTTTTTGAGCCATGGGACAATTAAAACTGAATTTTCCTTATCTAGATTCTCAGCAAGTAGTCCTGTACATTCAACTGTAAAATTTTCTTTTTTTATTATATTCCCTAAAGCATCTTTTATTTTTTTTGTTCTTCTCAATATTCCTCCTACAAGTTCTTCAATTCTTATTCCAGAATTCCATAAGACTTCCATCATTAGTTGATATGTTGGATTTGTTTCATGTTTCAACACATCTTCTATTTCTTCCTTTGTTAAATAACCTTTTAGATCTCTCATTACCTCTTGGAACGGCATATTTTACAACCTATATTTTTGAGTATATATTTTATTAAACTATGTAATTTATTTCTATGTATATTTTAAACATTTAAGCTTAAATATTTTAACAAAAGAACGTTTTGTTAACTTTCTAAACATATAAATATTACCCTTTCTCTTAACTTTTCGGGCACTTAGGTATTAGAAAAATCCCTTTGTTTTGTTAGTTTTTTTCGAACAATTGTTCCATTTCTTTTCGAACAATTGTTCAACAATAGAATTGGAACAATTGTTCCAATATAAATACTTAAATCCATAATAAGTATTTATGAGAGAAAGCACGAAAGAAAGAGTTTTGGTAACATCTGAGCAGATAATAAAGACATTGGAAGAGAGTGGTAAGGATGGACTATGGTTTAGGGAGTTAGCTCGCCGAGTAAAAATTCCAGTAACTACGCTATGGTATTGGTTGAAAAACTATCCTCAATATTTTCTAAATGTAGAAAAAGTTAGGTCGTTTGGTGGAAATATAAAAAAGGATCATTTAGTGTTAATAAAACTGAAGGGAATTAAAAGATAAATCTTTCTGTCCATAGTGGAGCAGAAAATCCAGTACCTCTACCACCTCGGGGAATTTGTGCGGTATATACACCGTTTACTAAATAAACCTTCCCATCCCTTTCTAGTTTCTTAAGATACTCTTTAGTTAGGGATGGATTTTTACCTATATAATAAGGGATAGGATAGAAAATTTTCTTTATCCTAACAACTCTATTTTTATTTTTTGGGCTCGGTATCTCTAAGGGCTTTTTAATACCAACCATCACATTTATATTCATGCACTCACCGGCATCGATTCCTCTTTCTTCTTAATTTCCACTTTATATTTTCTTTTTGGCTCCTTGTATCTCGGTGGTATTGCATATTTTATCTCTCGTTCAAACTCTGCCTTTGTTTGGTAAGGCCTCTCAGTGAAGGTTAGAGATGGGTTAAAAAAAACTATGCTCACAGGATTTTTTCTTATATACGGATCGTCCTTTGCCAACACATGCTCATCAGTTGCTACATTTTTAAACACCACGCTGTGGACAGCATCTTTCTTTGTCTTTAACACATCTTCCTTATATCTTGCAACCTCTACCACTTTCAATGGAGGTTCTGTATCAGTGTCTCCAAGCATTGCTTTCTTAAAAAAAAGCTTACCCGCCTTTATACTCTCCTCCATGCTTTTGGGCGATTCTATGCTTTGATTCAACCTCCAGAAAAGAAAAGCGAACCCAAACAGACCTAAATTAGCAAATGCATGAGCTGTGAGAGAATAGCTTTTCATGAAGAAAAATATTAGGTTGAGTAGGACAAATAGTGCCACAAACAGCCATATAAAGGTAGGCTCTTTCATTTTCTCACTTACCTAAAAAAGGGAAGACTATCTCACTTTTGCTTTCTTCACTTACCATAATCCACGGTCTGCATTCTGGTATTGTCCGTGCGAGATAATGGATTTTAGGCAACTTATCATGTATCACGCTATATTTTACTTCATCTGGTAGTGAAGTTGAATCAAGCATTCTTTCAATATCCCTTTTCTGTATTCTATGTGATATAAAATAATAACTTGTCTGACTAACTACTGATTCTTCCACATCCTTTAAATCTTGCACACCAAATATCATCGTCTCGCCTAAATACCGAGTGGTCTTTATGTTCTTTATTATTTCTGTTCTGCTACTCTCCCCTTCCGCCTTGCTTCTGGGAATTATAATCCTCCCTTCATCTATCGCCGTTAACACAGACCTTCTCCGCCTCTCTAGGCTGTTTTTCAACATCTTTTCCAGCACTGCAACATATCCTTGCGTCATGCTCTCGTGTAGGCTATCATATCTTGGGAAGCAAATATCTATTATCTTCCCAGAACTCAACAAGGATTCAAAATTAACCCTATGTTTCGCACCTATGCTACCATATCTGATAGCAGTCGCTAGTTGTGACATCACGCTTGCCACTGTCAAGTCCTTTCCTCTCCCAACCATTGCCTCCAGCCTCAACCTATCGTTCATTATCTCCACCAGATTGCCTATTGTCCTCTTTTCTTTTGGTAGCTTGTCCAAGATGTTGAAAATCAGGTCACGCTTTCTGAAATCTGTCTGCTTTGTCAAATTGAGCAGTATTCCAATCTCACTTTCGCTCAAATCACAGAGGTCAAATTGAAAAATTTCCTTACCTTCTGGTCTTACAATGGGGGTCAAGAAATATGGAAGGAAAGAGATTATCTCATTTTCAAAAATGTTTTCCCTTAGATAGAAGAGAGAAAGCTTTTCAAGCATTTCCCTATATTCACTCTTTCCGTTCGGCATCACCTTCATATCAAAAGGAATAAAAACTTGAAAGCCAGCAAGTCTGCCGAAAAAAAGCATACTTGAAATCAACGTGGACTTTCCCGCACCTGACTTACTCACCAGGCAAATTCTCTTTGGATCTTCCAGATTTATTCTAATCAAATGCCCTTTCATCTCTTGGTAATGCCTCCCTGTAGTCGGCTCCGAAGCACCTACTATTAGATATTTTGAAGCCTTTCTCACAACTTCTTTCTCTATCAAATCTAGTGCCCAGTGGCTATTCAGGCTGTCCAGTAGCCTCTCTATCAACGGCATGTTTCTCCTCAATTCTATAGAACTCGAAAAATTCTATCAGCTTTTCAGTTTCTTTTTTCAAAAAGTTTATTCCCAGTAAAGCCAGACCAACTCCCTCTTCCAACTCGCTCAAAACTTCTACCTGCTCCTCCACCACTATTTTTTTGCTAAAGAGTGGAAAATGTATATCACTCTCCTCTTCAAAACTTTCTACCGCTCTTCTTTTCTTCAGTTTATCTATTATCCTTGCCGATTCCCATGTCAAAAGATTTATCACATTTCTTACCTTTTTCAAATGATGTATTTCCCCTCCCGGTAGCAGTTCTTCTTTCAGCACATCGTTGATAGTTTCTTTCAAGCTGTCTTTTGCCTCCTCGAGAAAATCTTTCTTTTCAGCCATTATTCTTCACCTTCTATTACCTCAGTTCTTGGATAGGTATACTGAAAATATTCCATGCTTGCTGGTTCTGAAAGTTTCTTAGTCTCTTTCAAAATAGAAATCATCTTCTGCACCTGCTTCTCTGCTGGTGAGGAAAGGAACTCAACTGTTTTCATTAGCGATTTAACAGTTGTCTCCAACTCCTCTATACGTTTTATAGCAATCTGCAATTTCTTATAATATGGATTATAGCTTCCTATGTCAGTTATGACTACATTACCTTCTACACTACCCTGCAATCCCTTACCTAAAATAGGATAGAGTTTATCGCTTCTTATCTCCTTTACAGAATCTGGCTGGTCTAAGGAGAGAATAATAGATCTCCGCTTGAAAATATTTTTCCATCCCTGCAGAACTTTATCACCCTGAAATCCACAAATTGGTTTGAATACAAGTTCTATGGCTTTTGCATCTGGCATTATAGAATATTTTTTCAATTTGATAAGCGATTGTTGATCTTCAAAAGCCAAAAAACAGTTTTTTAATTTCACACTATCACTTTATTATTCTTTTTCTCCTATATAAGTTTTCATGGTATCACCACAGCTATAAATATAAATGTGAACAGAAAGGCAAGGAAAAGTCTAACAAGTCCTCTTTTTCTCAACTCTTTCATATATTTTGTAAGGTTGTATGTAGAGAGGAATACCCCAGTTGAAGCCATCAGACCAAAGAAGGGAATAGTGAAAGGTGTTCTTCCCTCCAAACATAGTCCCTTTTCTGTTATGGATGGGCTGCACTCCTGCTTTATGGCAAACTCCCACTTCAACTTTCTCTCAACAACTGAGAAAAACTCCTTCACCGCTCCGAGCCTTTTCGATACCCTCAGTTTTACCTCGCCTATTCTCTCTGCTTTAGTCGTCCTGTCAAAAAATATCACGCTGAACTCATAGCTTCCATCCAAATGCTCTGGTGGGACAAATAGTGATAGGGTGGCTTTTGCTGTTTTGCCAACTGGTATGATCACAGTCTCTGGGATGAGCTTCGGGTTAAAGCTGGCATAGTCCCCAACAAACCTCGTCGCTATTTCTAGGTCTTTTATTCCCTTATTTTTGATGCTATAGGTGATATCAACCGACTTACCCTGTTGAGTAACTATGCTTACCAACATAGGGTGAATTTCAAACATCGCTACCACGCAATCTGGCGAGTCAGATGGTTCTCCCAGCGCTTCTTGGCAATAGCCATCTCCAATTATATAGGCCCATGTCTGCCAACCACCACCACCTCCACCACCTCCTCCTACTTCTGCTATTACTTCGTAGCTATAAGTTTCTGATATATTCCAATTATCAACACTATCATTAGCAAAATATCTATAAGTATGAGTAGCTACCCCAAGTCCAACATAAGTTATGTAATATATATTTCCATCCTTAGTAGTTATAGTAGAATTTAACCCATCCATTTCTATTATTACCTCATCCACTTCTAACAAACCATCAGTTACAGTTATGTTGAATTGATGTAGTTGGCCTGCTCCGGCATATATTACTGAGCATTCATAACTGCATGTTTTATTAGCAAATTGAGGAGGGCTAACATCTAAATATATATATTGGGTTCTAAATGAAGAAGTATAATTTTCATTTTCTATAAAGTATCCTGTAATATTAAATATCTGGTCAGTGATATTCCATATAGTAGTGATATTTTCTACTTTAGTTGTTCCTGATGATGGTATGAAAGGATAAGTATAATTACCATTTAAGTTAACAGTTAAGCCAGTAACATTAACTGCAGCTGTAATATTTCTTATTGTATTATTAGGAGTGTTTAGATTAGTGTTTAATGTTCCATTAAAGTATAGATTTATTGATGTTCCACCTTTACTTACTGTTAAGTTATACTGTTTGGTGGCAGATGAATAATTAACATTACCACCTGTATAATAAGTGTAATTATAGTCTCCACTTCCAAGAATTAAATTGTCTGATATAGGATTTGTAGTTCCTATTGTCGTTGTATTTCTATATAGAGTGAATGTTATTGTTTCCCCACTAAATACAACTGTATTATACCATCCTGTTGCATTGGTGGTCATTGGATAGATTACTGCTCTATTTGCTTCAGTTCCATCTATCGTTAAGTTCATATAATTAATTGTTGAAGTGTTTTGGTTTACTGTAACTGTAGAAGTTACACCTGTTGAATTTGCTGTATAATTAGCTCCTGTTGTAGCATTAAACCTATAGCTATAGCTCCCTGCTCCTAATGTTATAATTTCTTGTTGATTTGCGTTTACTCCATAAGCAACTCTTATTGCTTCTCTCCATAACTCGTAAGTAACATCATCATCACCAGTAGAAGTTTGAGTTCCTGTTACAGTAGTTTCTATAGGATAGGTAACGGTTTGGTCTCCTGTTATAGATAATAACAAAACACCTTTACTTACTGTTAATGTCCTTGTTAAACTTCCTGAAGTATAGTTAGCTCCACCAGTTGTATTATAAACATAATAATAAGTTCCAGCACCTAAAGTCAAGACATTTTGGACATTACTACCAGAACCAATTAAAAATGAAGTTGTAGAGATATTTCTGTATAAGGAATAAGTTAAATCATCATCACCTGAATTAGTCTCAAATCCAGTAGCATTAGTAGATGTAGGATATGTTACCGTTTTATCTGAAGCTACACCATCTAATAACAAGTTAAGAGTTGGAGTTGCTTTAGTTATAATATAGGTTTGATTAGGCATACTATTATTCCATAAATTATTAGTATCATTTGCTAAGAATCTGAAAACATAAGTTCCTACTCCTATAGATGTGATATTGTAGTAGCTTATATTTCCACTTCTTAAAGTGGTATAGTTTGCTCCTTCTGGAACTGTGAAATTATGAAATATGTAAGAGAAATTATAACCATTAACATCATTATCATCATCCCATCTTGTTTGGAAGCCATGGGTAATTTCTGAGTCATAGCTAACTCCAGAAGGATATTTTGTTGTTATATCTGAATATGTTGGTGGTAGATATGATTCTTCTGAACCTAATCTTGTCAAATTGGCAATTCCATTATAAAATTCGTTTGCTATCCAATTTGCAGATTTCGTCTCATTTGGAATGATAACTACTCTATCAACAGCTCCATCTAAATATCTGCCATAAGTTCCACTTAGTCTACCTATTGTCCAGTTAGCTGTATTGGTAATTGCTGAAACTGTTGATGTTGCTGTGCATCCTTCTGTCCCATTTATATAAACTCTGAGAGTATTATCAGCTTGTGTAACTGCTACATGATACCATCTTCCAGTTGTTCTGACAAAACTTGCTTCACAGTACAAAACTGCTCCACCAGTGTCTCTTATGACCCACTGATATTTATCAGCAGGCCACTCTTCCCACATCACATTATTTAATGCTGTCCCTTCTCCATAGTTACTTATTACTGAATACTCGGGAGGAAAAGTAACAAAATTTACCCAATATGATAATGTAAAACTCTTGTTGAATCTTAAACTTGAATGAGTGCCAACACTTCCCCATTCTGAATTAGCCGATTCAAATCTTAATCCTTTTCCAAACCTACCATCAACTTCAGAAATCACACCATGCTGACTTACTATATGAGCATAAATAGAAGAATCATTAATTCTTGTTGCATAAGTTTTCCCAAGTATAACTAAAGATGAATCAAAACCCTCTTTCCAAACTGAAATTGGAAAATTGCCTTCTCCAGAAGTTTCATTTAACCAGAATTTTTGGTCTGTCTCATTTGCTATAGCTATATCTCCAGTCATTCCTGAGCCAGTAAAATAAACATAACTGTCATTACCAATTCTTGCCCAAATTGGAGTTTCTTTAATCAATCCACTATCATTAACTGAAATTGGCTGTATGGCTGTTGTGTTAGAGATTATTTTATACCTATAAGGATAGTTTGCATTCCACCAAGGGTGAAATTCTTTTGTTTCATCTAAATCACTTAATGATAATGTAAATGCACCAGAACTACCCCAACCACTTCCTGTAGCAGTTATCGGTGTTTTTATTATTAACTTAAACCATTTTGTTCCCACATTTCCATACTCATCTTCTTCATAAATATCAGGAATTGTTATTCTTGTAGCTACAGATTGAGCTCTCTTATTTGGCAAATCTTTAGTGAAATAAAAATCCTTAGCCTCTTCCCAGTCCCATTTCCATTTTGTTATAGTTCCATATATAGGGTCTAAATACCAACCTTCGACGGTTTCATTCTCTCCAGTTTGTTTATTAGTTATGTTATAGAAATAAGTTATGTTTGTGTAATTTATAATCTCACTTACATCATAGGTAATATTCTCTTTTATAAAGAATTCTATATTTCTTAAATCTACAATCGGAAAGTTAGTTTCATTTACTATATGTGCTAGATTAATTTTTACTCCAGTTGTAGAATAGTTCTGCTTTATATAGAAGATAAATGTCTGTTCAGTTAAACCAGAAATAGTTTGATTAAATGAAATGGTGATATTTTCCCATTGAACTTGGTCAAGTAGGGGAGGTGGAGCAACTATAAACTTAATAAAGAAGAATAAACCTATAAGAAATGATAAACTGAATAACACTAAACTTATTTTTGCTATTGATTTTCTTATTTTAAACTTCATTTAATCAGTTACTACATTTTACACCTTTTGTGGGCGAGAAATGCATCCTACAGTTAAATGGTGGATTTTAAGTGATACAGTTGCCCGCTTTCCACAATATTATATTGGTTTGACATTTAAAAATTTTCATAAAATCACTACAAATTGCGTAACTGAAAAATAAACAACGGCAAAATTATTGAAGAAGTGGATTGACATTAGGGGCAAAACACTCCTGAAGAGATAGAGTAATAAAAGGTTGATGAAACCGAACATAGCAACAGAGAAAAGGGCTGGTTGATCATAAAAATAAGTGAAGAGATGAAAGATAAAAAAGAGGAAAGTCCCACCGACAAAAAAGGCCAACAGAGCAAACAGCTTATTATCTGTCCAATAATTAATGAGCAAATACAATGTTGGAGCTAATACCGAGAAGAACACAAGCGTTTCTGGCACAGCACCAACTATACCCGAGAGAAATGCCTGGGCAAAACGGGTTTCAAAAACTTGGAAGGTTGGTGCGTTTACGAATGCCTGCCCAGTAGTTGAAATCCAAAAGAACACACCTACCCCGAGAATAGCACTTAAAATCAATTGAGCTTTCAAACTCAACTTGATTGGCGCTTCATCCTCTATTGTGATAGTATCGAGTGGCCTCTCCTTTTTGATAACGAAGTAATCAACAAGTATGAAAATCGTTGCGAACAGGCCAAAGGCGATATAAAAGAGAAGTATGTTTAAAACTGTTCCTTTAAGTTGTGCAACTCCTATCAGGGCCCAGAACAAAAAACCAAAAACAAACAAAAGAAAAACTAAAAACAGATTCTTTTCTCTGGTAATTTCTTCACTTCCTAAAGCTTCTTCAGATATAATTTTCACCTATGTAAGAATCTTTTATTCTCGATAGAACTAATACCTCTATTTAATTTTTCAGCTAATTCTTTATCAGATAAATTAATGTTTTCTTTTAATAGAAGGACTTCACTTTCAGTCCAATATTTCATAACTATCTATTGATTTGGCTTAACTTAAATTTGTTCAGAAAAAGAAAAAAAAAGTAGTCTATGATTTTTCACTATTGTTATGGATTTTAAGTTATGTTGATTATAAAGTAGCGATTAGTTTCCGAGGTATCTACTCCAGCTGTATCTACTGTTCCTACCTTGAGCTTGCCATCAGTTCCTATGTAGTAGCTGTTGTCCAACCAGATGAACTTCACATTATCTGCATCAGATGGATCTCCCAGACTGGCAGTTATCGTCACAGTTCCAGATAGCGTTCCGTCGCTTGCAGCTAGCGATTTAATCTCCCATGCCTTCTCATAGGCATTCACTGAACAAAATTCTGGTAGAGTTGCCAGCTCTCTAACAATCCCTGGATAGCTTATTGTTATGTCGCCCTTGCTATATTTTGCTAAGTTGAAGTCAGCACATACAAACGCCTTACCAGATACTCCAGTATCTGTCTCGGTAATGTAGTCGTCAGAACCAAATACTGCTGAGCCTGAGCTGGTTTGTATGTCAAATCTCATCGTTAGCGTTCCACCCGAATCTAACACGTTGTTTGTTGATGAAGTTACATCCTGCTTCCATACTCCTGATGGACTAGTTTCGTTGGCATAAGCTAGTGTATAAATTAAGAATTGAACTTCTGAAGAATTAGAGCCTTCTATGTAATACTGCATTTTTGCACCGTTCGCAGTCATATAGGGAGACATCTTTGCGCTATATACAGGACTATTAACTACCCCTACCTTATACTCCTTACCACATTCCAGCACATTAGCTGTGGTTGCGTATGTTCCGTCAGTAGGAGTAGTATAGGTTGCCTTCACAACTCCCGTATCATCGATGAGGTTCAGCGCTACTGCTTGGTAATCTGCTATACCAGTAGCTTGTAAGTTTCTATACTTCACTTCTAAATCTGCTAAAGCATCGTCACCGCACCATACTCCGACTGGGGGCTGTGCTACTCTATCTGGCTGAACTACTGTTACTGGTATGAACTTGACAGCTGCCCATATACCAAGTCCTATAAGAACAAGTATGATGAGCCATTCCGTCCCTTTTACCACAAAATCACTTTTTTTCCTTTTAGTCAGTCAGCTCTTGGGATATAGTCAGCGTCATCCCGAAAAGTTATTTAATAGTTAAAGGGGATACTATATATAGCAGATACTTTTAGTGATAAAGTGGAGATAAGAAGCATAGCAAAGATAAAGCAGTTAATGAGGCTATCCCTGAAGCTCTTACCTGGGGAATATTCCCTCTCGGAAATTGCCTCGAACATGACAAAGAACAGAAAGGACTACGGCAATGTCTTCACAAATGGAATGATAGATTTTTTAAAAGAGAGTAAAATAATTATTAAGAGAAATGGTAAATATTATTTTGACAGGTATAAGTTGTGGGGTGATTTGAGCAAAATAACTCTAAACGGAGTTCCGATAGAAATAAAACTTCCTTTTATCCTCACAGAGGTAGAGCTGAGCTTCAAAACTTGGAGGTGCGAGTTCGATGGGTAAAGGAATAATCTGGATAAAGTTGGTTTTGATTGGTTTAGCATCGCTGATTGGCTTTTTTGGTCTCTCGAGTGTTTTTAAGTTCAAAACAGAGCCTACAGGCCTAACCCAATCACCAACCATACAGAACATGACAAACGAGACGATAGGTTGGGTAAAAAGGGCTCCACTTAAAGATTTTTTTGATTTAATTTTTTCTGGGGTAAGTGGGGTGGTCAAATGGCTCTCGAGTGGAATAAACATGTTTTTCACCTGGCTGATCAAATTAATATCCCCCACAGCAGTAATTCCATCCTGGCTTCCAGCCGTTGTAATCCTATTTCTTTTTACCTTTCTTTTCTGGAAAGGACTTGATACTCTTTACGATTGGGGGCATGGTTTTGGTAAAATCCTTTTGTTAATCTCAGGAATAGTCCTAGCAATAGCCCTCTTACTTATATTTTTAAAGTTGATTTAAATGGTTGATATATGTCCAATCGCTCCGAGCTGGTTTTTATGGCTGTTAATGTTTGTAATCGGATTTATGGTAGGAATGGCTGTTGAATTTATTTATCTGGAAAAGCAAAAAAAGAAAAAGGAAGAGCTGAAGGAATCAGCTCAGTAAAATTATTTTTTCTTTTTCTTGGCCACTTCTTCACCTCTTTTTTTGTTTTATAATATTTAGTTGTCCTCATATATAAGCTTTTACAAAAAAAATGAGCTCAGTGAAAAGATAGGTTTAAATAGTTTTAATATTAATAATATCCTATGAAACAGAATTGCCGAATTTGTGGATATGCATGGGAGTCTATGGTTAAGAATCCAAAACAATGTCCGAGGTGCAAGAGATATGATTACTGATGAGCAGTCATATAATTTGGGTTATTTAGTCGGGCTGATAGAAGGAAAAGGTTGCTTTAGCTTTAAAATAAGAAGAAAAGAAAATTCAATTTTTTTCTACCTTTTTTAGGATAATAATGACACATAGAGATGAAGGTGCTATTGAAAAAATAAAAGAGTTTTGTCAACAATTTGAGATAATTCTCCACAAACGATTTTTCCATAACAATAAACTTGTTGAAGGAAGTATTAGTGACCGAAAAAGTATTGTTAATTTTATTAATGTCCTTAAGCTTCTTAAGTGGTCAACAACAAAATATTATGATTTTCAACTTTGGAGTGGAATAATTGATATATGTGAAAAACGAGATAACTTCTCTTTTAAAATACCTAAAGACAAGGAGCTTTTTTCAGAAATTATCTCTATAAGAGAAAAAATGAATTTGAGCTCTAAGTCACATAGAAAAAGGGATTGGGTTTTAGAATTCGAAAAAATAATTGAGCCTAGAATTAAAACTGGTAATTTTGATGTTGTTGGGTATTGGCAAAAAAGAAAAAGAAAGCCATACTTTATTCAACCACATAATAGAGGTTTTAAAAAAAGAATGTATAGAATTCCAGAAAATAAAGAAGTGATTTTCAATATTGGAACAGCTAGGTATTAAAAAAGTGAGCAGAAGTTGAGCAACTGACCAAAAATGAGCTCCTTTTCTAAAGTAAAAGCTTATAAACGGGCAAAACTAAGAATTATATAGCGGACTAACTGTCCGCAATTTAAAAAAGGAGGTTGACTAGATGAGTAAAAAATTGGCTCTATCTACATTCGTCCCAGGAATCGTGCTAGTCGTTCTTGGGCTGACAAAGGTGATCCCAATCGGTGAGGCCAACACAGTATTAGTCGGGTTGGGAGTAGCTGGTATAGTGACCGGCGTACTGGCTTTGTTCATAAAGTAAAGCTAATTTAACGCATTTGAGAATTTATTTAGTGATAGGTATGAGCAAAATTTTGACACCAGGAGTAAAAAAGAAAAAATAGGGATAAAATGGGAAAAAGATTTCGTGTAAGGGGATATCTCCAAAAGAGAGGCTCTCGGAGAGTTAGAATTTCTGGCTATCTAAAGAGATATCCAAAACGCAGGAGAAAAAAATGGTAGATAAAATTCTCCTGATTCTACCAGAGATTGAAACAGTAGTGGTGCGATTCTTTCTAAACAAATTTATAAATATAGCTCTTTTGAGCATGGGAGTGGTAATATGATGAAAGTAAGAGTAAGAAGCCACATAAGAAAAGGAAGGTTTGTGATGTGGTAAAAATGGGTGGACAGGATTGGATTGGTAGAGTTCTGCTGACTTTGGGAGGAGCAATGCTAGTGGTCTCTTTTTGGCACTTATTTTCTGGAAGAATAAACCTCTGGCTTCTGATATTAATTGGGGTTTTGCTGATAATAGTGGGAGAGAAAATCCATAGATATAGGTGAAAAAATGGTAAAATGGTGGGCTGAAACAGAAAGATATCCTAAAAGAATGAAATATTATGAGAGAAAAGGATACAAAGTAGTCGGGCATAGAATAATAGATGTGGGCAGACCGAAAAGGCATTATGTTAAGCTTGTTATTTTGAAAAAAGGCAAGCATAGAGTTTCTATTGGTAAATTAGTAAGAGTGAAAAAACATTTTAGAAAGGGAAGAGTTGTTCGTAGTTATTTAAGGAGATAAAGGATATATAAAGAGGTTTATGTCATAAAAGTGGTTAAATGAAAAAGGCCTTAGCGACAACAACAGTTGTGATAGCTCTTTTGCTTTTGGCAGGTGGATTTTTTCTCTGGAAGGCTGGCAAACTGCCTTTTATGATAGGTTGGGCAACCCTATCGCTCTCGCAGATAGACTATATTTCTAATGATCCGACGGTTGCTGGACGGGCATGGACAATAGCTGTTGTTCTAAATCAGCAAGGACAGTTTGGAGTTGCTGGTTCTACACCAACAAAGCTTGAAGATGTCTATGATAAAGTAAAATCAAAAGAATACTTAACAGTTAAGGTTGAAAGCTTCCCACAAACTTGTTTATATACCATAGATAACAGAGGTCTGGTAGAGAAAGTTTATACAATTTATCTGGAAAAAATGGCTGTACCTTGGTATGAAAGCTCTCAAAAATATATCGATAAATGTAAAGCTTATCCCAACTATTTTTCTTATCTAAAGCCAGCATGGGCAAACGATGTATGGTGCTGGAGGTCAACTGAACTAGGAACACATGGAGTGCTGAAAACTCCTGCGACAATATGGAGCGCAAAACTAACTGCTGAAACCTCTGACGGTAAAGTTGAGAGTAAGGAACTGACAAGCTGGGGTAGCCAATCTGGTTGGCTCGGTGCTAATGTCCATTATTCATGGGTTGGTGATTTGGTCAGTCCAGAGGAGTGCCCGAAGCTGGGTGTGCCAGAGGTTATGTGGTATAAGGGACAATGGATAACAACGAAACCAGGAGCTTATACCAACTATGTAGCCAGAGCTATGGACGATTTTAGAAACTGTAGAGATGTGTTAAAGGATTTAGATAATTGTCATATTTATTATAATAAGTGGGCTACAGCAACTTTAACTTCTGAGCCACTAGTTTTCTATAATTTAGAAGGTAAGCCAATTGCCCAGACAACTACTGGAATTGGTGACATAGAGACTGGACAGGTTAAGCTGAGTGTAAATAAGTTGCTGAGATTTCCAATGCTTATTTTGAAGATAAAAGCAGATTGGGTAGGAGTAGTTGTAGAGGTTGGTAAGCCGAAAATAATTTCGCTAACTTCAACAGATTTCACAACTGGAAGCCAGGGGACTTTAATTGCCACTATTCAAAACATAGGAGACGGTCTAGGTAGCTTTAATGCCTATGCTACATGCACGGCTGGGTTTGCTCAGTCTGGTAAGTCACCAGATTATCTATCGCTAAACCCTAGGCAAACAAATACCCAATATATCTATATTTCTGGCATCTGTTCTGTTGACATGACTGGAACCTGTACATTAACTGTGGAAGATAGAAATAATCCAGCTAATAAGGATAGTCGGTCAGTAAGCATAAAATGTAAGACAATTTGTGAATGTACTGTAGCTGGAGAAAAGAGTTGTAGGGGTAATGATATAGTTAGATGTGATGGATGTAGATGGATAACAGAACAGAGCTGTGAATATGGTTGTTTTTCTGAAGCAGGAGTAATAAAATGTAGGACTGCCGAGAGATGCTATAGAGATGCTGATTGTGATGATGCCAACCCATTTACTGTTGATAAATGTGAAGATGGAAGGTGTAAAAATATAGCCCAGTGCGGTTTGGAGAATATGAGGTGTGGTGGGTTGTTGGATAAGCCGTGTTGTCCCGGATTTGTTTGTGATAAAGAAAGTAGAGTTTGTGTGAAAAAGGTAGAAATTGACTGGAGAAAAGTCCTAATGGTTTTGGGTGGAATGGTAATAGTTGCAACTATGATAATGCTTTGGAGGAGAAAATAAATGGTAAAAAAAATTAGTTTAGAATGGTATTGGTGGCTTACAATAATGTTAATCTTTTTAATTGTTATTTTTTAAGTTGGTGTGGTTGGAAAGGGTTGGAAGCTTTATATAATTATATATTAAGGAGCGGGTTTTGTCCAATTTAGGTGAGATGTGAAAAGAGGAGAAGGAGGAAAAGAAGGTGAGGCATAAAATAGGTTATCTAAGATTGAGAAAGAAAAAAGGTGAAAAATAGTGAAAGGAATTATGCTACCAGCATTCTTTGTAACAATATTATTTGCTTTAGCTGGAGCTGGGTTGATAGCCTTTCTCGGCAATTACATAGTAACTTGGGCAATGTCATGGCTGTGGAAGATATTACTTATAGGAGTTGCCCTACTTATTATGGTTGTGATATTTAAAAGTATGTGGATAGGACAATTGGGAGTTGGAAGGACTTTTGCTTTAGCCATGTTAGCAGTAGTAGGAATAGCTTTTCTGCTTTATCTTTTTAATCCGCAAATGATGATTTATCCTGTTACATATAACCCAGTAACCCAGAGCGTAACAACTGGAATGGAATTTGCTGTAGGAGGAATAACTTTTGACCTAGGAGGAATATTCATTGGTTTAGTCATATCAGGAATAGTATTTCAAAAAGAGGGGTTTAGATGGTAAAAAAATCTATCCAAATTCTTATAGCTCTTCTGGTAGTGGGGGTTTTTCTCCTATGGAAAGGAGGACTACTCTTTCAAATAATCGGCTTTCCACATGTTTTTTCAAAATTTGCTGGACATGGTGGTGGAGACTATCCAGTATATCTACCTTTTAAGTTAGACTGTCCAAGCACTTATGAAAAAGATGGAAAGTTCTATGAAATTAAATATTGTAAGGTTTTTATTGATGGTGTGAGAACTTATGATAACCAGCGATTTTTTGGAACACTTAAATGGACACTTGAGCCGAGTGTCAGCTATCAGGTAGTTATGTCTAAACGGTGGTCTACTTCACAAGCTTATGGTTGTCCTGTTTCTGGAATCTCTAAAGGGTGGATATGTTGGCCTAGCTATAATTTTGGGGCTATTACTGTGGATGCCCATTCAACTTTATATTTTGATTGGACGGTAAATGGTTTTGGAGCTGAAATTTCGAAAGGAGAGTTCTGCAAATTAAATCCAGGTGTTGAGTTATGTGCTCCGCTTCCAGTTCCACCAAAACCAAAACCATTTTTTGAGATAATTATAGATAAAATTAAATCGTGGATAAAATCATTATTTGACTGGTTTATTAAATATCAGATAGTTGGAGAAAAAGAACCGTTGGTAGGAAGTTTACAAACTTATACTATATCAGTTTCTGCAACAAAACCAGATAGTGATTTTTCAGATGGCAGTTATCAGTTACAGCAAGCCAACTGGGCTTTAATTGACAAAGCTGGAGCTATTAAACAACAGGGAGAATGGGAGGAAGTTGATGGAACTTATACAAAAACTGTTACAATAACAATTCCAACCGAACCAGCTAGATATGTGCTAATTGCTACCATTTATCAGTATGATATGGTTTATGATACTACAACAAAAGCGTGGAAGATAACAAAGGAGGAAGTTGTAGCTAAGGAAGCATATGATATAAGAAGTGTTCCTCCAGCTCCTCCGATAAAACCACCACCAAGTTTTGGTGAGATAATTAAGAAAATCGTGGATTGGTTAAAGAGCCTATTTGGATGGCTTTTCAAATGAAAGAAATTAGGATGAGCTGGTTTGATAAAAAAAGCAGAGACTGGGTTACGTTAGTTATAACCAAACTGCATAAGAGAGGGAGTATTATTTTTAAACTTCCTTATCCCATAGCATTACCAGAGGGGAGTATAATAAAAGTAGAAGAGCTAAAGACTAGATAACAACTTTTTCTAAAAGCGTGGTAAACCAGCTCAAACTTGTGATATAAAAATATAACGGTAAGGTGAGCCAACTAACCCACCAAACATTCTCCCAGAAATATTTTATAATAAATATAAGTGGTAAAACAGATATACCAACTAGGAAGGGATAATATATAATTTTATTATATATCGCCCATACATGGAGTGGATTGCCCTCTTGAAGCCCGTAGCTCAGCCCCATAATAGTAAACAAGCTGTCCATTACTACTAAAGATAGTAGAACAATAAGCCAGTTCTCAAAGGACTTTAGATAGTTTAAAACGCTTTGAAATACTGACATTTTCTTCCCCATTTCCTTACTGAGGACATTTTCAGATAGGGACAATCCTTTTTCTTCCTTTCACATAGCCTGCACCAGTAAATCTCTCTGAATTTTAATCCCATATGTTTACCACCTTGTATTTGCAAGTTCTTACTGATTCCTTTTCCTTACACTCAAAGGTGAAGCACTCACAGTTGCCAAACCATGAGCTATGATAACCCATTTTTCGCTGGTTGCAACCCTTTTCACAAAAGTTTTTACTCAAAAAATTGAGAAAGAGAAAAACAACTCCAATCAATATTATGCAGAGGAGAATCCAGTTTATTTTCATTTTTTTCACTAATAATTTTCATAAATAATATAAGCGATAAGAGCTATAGTAAGAATGACTATACCAACTATCAAAAAGCTCCTCCATATCTTCAAAGCGCTAATGTCCTTCTCTAGACTTATCAACCTTTCGGGATTGTAGCTCTCCATAATGCCAATAGGCATTACCCCCACTTTCTCCGATATCTCGCTGTCTATAGGCAGAACTAGCTCACATATTCTGGTCGAGTTCTCATAGCTTCCAGTATCCTGCGATCTGCACTTAACATAATAGCCGAGCCATCTCGTCTCAATATCCTGGGGAACAGTATAGTCTGTGAAGTTTGCTTTTATCCTGCTGTACAACTCCCTGTCCAGGACTGTGAATTTGATTATTCCTTCTATGGGAGAGATAAGGTCGGAATATATTTTAACTATGATATCTCTCTCGAAGCTCATATTTTTTGGGCTGTTCAACTCAAGCTTTTCACCATTTATCCATAGACTTAAATTACCGCTAACATTTTGGGTATATTCGAGCTTCGTGAGAACTAGTAAAACTGAAGCTATCTCTGAGACATTGCCGATTACCCTCTCATGCTCCTGAAGGAATTTAACTTTACCGAAATTGACTTCCCAGACTGTAAGTGGTACCCACTCTAAAAGCTCAAATCTTAGCGTATCGTAGCTTGCCAGATTGTTAGAGGTGTCAGTAGCTATAACAACAGCAGAATAATTGCCAGCCTTTAGAGAGGTAAAATTGCCACTATATTCCTCCCTAGCGACCTGCTCCATAGATATAGTTGCGTTAACTGGGCCAGAAATTCTGGACTCAACTCTAGAAATGTTAATGTTATCCCATACACCAAAACAGAAGATGAAAATCGGCTTTGTCCTGTATGCTTTATCAGTTACACCACACTTTAAAAAGGTTGGTTTGATATTGTCGAAAACTGTCAACTTTATCGTAGTGTTTTTTATGCTTTGATTGTATGTAAAATTTACGTACGCATGATAGCTTTTCGGCTCGACAATCATGGGGACAAACCAGTTAAATCTCAGTTGCGTTATATTTGGATAAGCTGTAGTGGAGTTTTCTATGAGCAGAAAAGGGATTGCATCTCCACTGTAGCTTATGTTTAAAATGATAGTCTCGTTATATGTTGAGTTGATTGTAATGAGATCTAAAAAACCGTAGCTGTGGGTGGCCACCGATTTCTCTATTGTTGTTGGAGATATGGTAAAGTTGTCCGCTGTAGCGAACGGTACACCAAGTATTGCAAAGAGTATGGCAAACAGTACAGCTTTCATGTCAACCACATCAAAAAAATGAATGTGTTTGATAGCCCTGCAAAAAAATGCATTATGCCAACTGAAAAAATAATTATGTGGGGGAAGAAGAGGAAAAATCTCTCAAAAACTTTTCTTCCAAATTTACCAAAGAGAAAGGGGAATGTAAGCAAGATAGATATGACAATCAGGAGGTAAATAAAAATATCTATAAACGTGTATGTTGGATAGAATACTCCAACTTCTCCATACTTCAGATAGTTTGAAACCACTTCTGCATTTATTTCAGCTTCCAA
>CAZPUD010000026.1:0-22796 GCA_964589115.1 uncultured candidatus Brocadiaceae bacterium
AATCCCCCGGACGGGACTTTAACCCGTAAGAATAAACAAATGTTACTGCGTACGGACACCATACATAATTATTGACTTTGTTATTAAAATAATTATGATAAGTCTATATGACATTCGAACGGTGCAGGAACTTCTGGGACACAAAGACGTCAGTAGACGATAATTTATACCCATGTTTTCAATAAAAGAGGACACGGCGTGCGAAGCCCGGTTGATAGACTGTGATCCGGCTTATACAGTCTGTATAAACCAAGATCGGTGATTTGGGAAGAACTATGGAACAGTTTGATATTATAACACTTAGAGTAAAACATGAGAAGAAAACGACAACTTTTATACAGAAGAAGACAGTCTGCCTTTGCTGTTTTATACAGACTGTATAATCAATAGTTGGGCAGATATTGTGAACACATACTCAGAAATCACAGCCATAAAATATGGGATGGGTAAAAGAATATGAAAGTCCTTCTTGATACAAATATTATTATTCACAGAGAAAGTTCTGCAAGCATAATAAATAAAGACATAGGCGTTCTCTTTCGATGGCTTGATAATTTGCATTACACTAAATGCGTTCATCCTATTACTCTAACAGAGATAAATAAGCTAAAGAGTTCCAGCACAAGGGAAATATTCAATATCAAATTAGATTCCTATAATGTCTTACAAACTCAGTCTCAACTGCATCCTGAGGTAAGCAAAATTGCCTCAGTGATTGATGTAAATGAAAACGACAAGAACGACACGCTTCTCCTTAACGAGCTATACAACGACAGGGTAGATTTACTGATTACCGAAGATAGAAAAATTGGCACAAAAGCTGAAAGGCTTGGGATCCCCAATCGGGTCTTTACTATTGAATCTTTTTTAGAGAAGGTGGTTGCGGAGAATCCTGGATTAGCTGATTACAAAGTTCTGTCCGTTAGAAAAGAACTATTTGGTAATATTTCACTCACTGACGAGTTTTTTGATAGTTTCCGCGAGGACTATTTAGATTTCGACAAATGGTTCAACAAAAAAAGCGAAGAAATTGCTTATGTTTGTTTTTCATCTGGAAAAACAGTGGCGTTTCTCTATCTTAAAATAGAAGATGAGAACGAGTCATATGCAGATATTTCCCCAGCATTCTCTAAAAAACGAAGACTAAAAATTGGCACGTTAAAGGTTGTCTTGAATGGGTATAAGCTGGGTGAGCGATTTTTAAAAATCATATTTGATAATGCTTTGAGATATAAGGTAGATGAAATATATGTTACGATATTTAACAGGAGACTAGAGCAACAGCGCCTTATCAACTTGTTTGAAGAATTCGGTTTTGTAAAACATGGGGTGAAAGCCAATCCTAACGGAGAAAAAGAATTAGTATATGTTAGAGCAATGAATAAATTTTTTACCCCTAAAAACCCAAAACTAAGTTATCCTTTTTTTAGTAAGCATGCTCGGTCATTTATTGTTCCTATTTACCCGCAATACCACACGAATCTTTTTCCAGATTCTATTTTAAGAACTGAGTCTCCTGCAAATTTCGTTGAAAACGAACCCTTCCGAAATGCTATAAGCAAAGTTTATATTTCACGGTCACATTTTAAAGACCTTCAATCTGGGGACATAGTAGTTTTCTATCGCACAGGAGGATACTATCAAGGTGTTATTAGCACCATAGGAGTCGTTGAAAATGTAATTGCCAATATTAAGGACGATAAGCACTTTATTGAGCTATGCAGAAAAAGAAGTGTTTTCACTGATAAGGAGTTAATTGAACACTGGGAGTATTATCCTAAACTGAAGCCCTTTATCGTGAATTTCCTCTACACATACTCATTCCCAAAGCGAATTAATTTAAAACAGCTTATCGAATTCGGAGTGATTCGTGATATAAACTCTGTGCCACGAGGATTTGAACAACTTGACCAGCCAAAGTTTGAGAAAATCTTGAAGGAGACCCAGACAGATGGAAGTATTATTGTCAATTAAGCCTCACTTCGCCAACCGCATTTTCGATGGTAGCAAACGATTCGAGTATCGCAGAATTGTTTTTAACCAACCAGTAGAAAACATTATTGTTTATGCGTCAGCACCTGTAAGTATGGTAATTGGGGAGTTTAAGGTTGATGATTTGTTCTGGCACGATTTGGATACTTTATGGCGTAAAACATCAAAGTATGCTGGCATAAGTAGAGAGTATTTTTATCAATACTTCTTTGGTAAAAAGTATGGATACGCAATAAAAATTGGGCAAACTACTGAATATAAAAAACCTTTATGCCTTAAAAAAACCTATGGCATCAAACCGCCACAATCGTTTATCTATCTATAAAATCTGCCCAACCCGGGTGTCAAGCCGACTGGCGCTCCGCGCCGAGTCACCGTGCCGTTTTCGCGTAGTTTCTGGTAGTTCAAGCGAGTCGCCCTAGCAAAGTACGCGCCAGCGGCTTAAACCTATCGTTATGTGCAAAAAATAATTCGGCGATGGTGCAATGCAAAAAGCAATTATTATCGAAGCAACAGATGAATGCTAAATATTGTACAAGCAAAATATTTATAATACGATATGAGTAAATGCAAAAAAATTGGGAATGCTCCCATTAAAACCAGCGGAAAATTTACATCAAACAGTAAATATGACGATATTTTTATACATAGCGACATAAGTCTACAACTGTTTGTCATTCCGGGCTTGACCCGGAATCCAGCGTTTTCTGGATTCCCGCTTCCGCGGGAATGACATGTTCGTATCTTATTAATGTCGCTATATATAAAAGGTGAGGTAAAACAATGACTCAATTACTTAAAAAAGCTTTCGAGGAAGCGTCAAAATTGCCTGCTGCCGGACAAAATGCTCTTGCAAAGTGGCTGCTGGAAGAATTAGAAGCAGAGGAAAAATGGGAATTAATGTTCGCAGAATCGGAAGACATCCTCGATAAACTTGCGGATGAAGCCCTTGCAGAGCACAAAAAAGGTAAAACAGGGCCGCTGGATATTGACCGTTTATGAACTCAAGGACAGCGGAGCGTTTCTGGATATGTTATTCAGATTGCCAGCAGCAATAAAAAAGCATGAAAGGTTTACAAACTAACTCTTTAAACAATAGAAATTAATTGACTCAGATAAAAGAAGTTGCTACCATGCCTGCTCATTGAAATTATGCAATCTTACTTACTCACTCCGGAATACAAAGAGAGATGGCAAAGAAGAAATCTGAGAAAAAACCGATTGAGCAATATGAGCATAAAGGGAAGGAACGCATAAATAACCCGCCGGTTGGACTCGTTACACCCGAGACAGACAAAGAAACAGGAAAGAAAAAATACTCTTACGATCCACATGTCGATCCTGCTCTCCAGTTTGATTCACAACGCAGCCAAATAGAGAAAATCATTAATGATGGTCTGAATGCTGAAACCCTGGAAGAGGCAAAGGCTGCATTACACGAGTTAAAGAAACGCCAGGCGCCTTACCTCAATTGGGCAGGCAAGGCAGAGCATACCTCTTTTGAAATTCCGACAGTATCCCTCCATGTCCACGAACGCATTGACCCTCGCACTATTATCGAAACTGTACGCAAACGAAATGGGCAATCGTATGAGCAACTATCCCTCTTTAAAACAAAAGAAGAAAATCCACCCCTTCGAGAGGCTATAGAATTTTATAAACACAAACACAACTGGACTAACAGATTAATCGCAGGTGACTCCCTGCTGGTTATGAATTCATTAATTGAAAAAGAAGGGCTTTCTGGAAAAGTCCAGATGATTTATTTTGATCCCCCATACGGTATTAAATACGGCAGTAACTTTCAACCTTTTGTTAATAAGCGGGATGTAAAAGATGGTAAGGATGAAGACCTTACAGCTGAACCAGAAATGATAAAGGCGTTTCGAGATACCTGGGTGCTTGGCATACACAGTTATCTTACCTATCTGCGTGACCGCCTGCTTTTAGCCAGAGAACTGTTACAAGAAAGTGGAAGTATTTTTGTGCAGATCAGCGATGAAAATGTGCATCATGTGAGGGAATTGATGGATGAGGTTTTGGGTAGTGAGAATTACGTTGTAAAAATATTTTTTAAGAAAACATCTGGTCAAGCTTCCAAATTGCTTTCAACGAGCTGTGATTTCTTGCTATGGTATGCAAAAGATATTTCTAAAATTAAGTATCGCCAAATTTTTAAAGAAAAGGATACAGGAGAATTAATGAGTTATTCATTAATTGAATCTCCAAATGGTAAAGAATGGAGAAAGATGTCTAAAGAAGAAATAAAAGATAATTCTTTAGTACCAAAAGGTTGGCGAATATTTTCTGCCCAGAATTTGCGTTCACAAGGGTCTAGTTCCAATAGTACTGTAGAATTTGAATTTAAAGGGCAGAAATTTTATTGCGGTGATAATAATCATTGGAAAACAACTCCTGATGGATTAAAGAAATTAGTGGATAAAAATAGATTGATCGCTTTTGGAAATAATTTGAATTACAAAAGATTCATTGATGATTTTCCTGTAATTCCTCTTAATGAAAATTGGGATGATACAGCAATTGCAGGTTTTTCAGGTGAAGATAAAGTTTATGTTGTTCAAACGGCAATGAAAGTAATTACAAGAAGTTTATTAATGACCACCGACCCTGGAGACTTGGTATTGGACATCACCTGCGGCAGCGGTACCACGGCTTATGTAGCTGAAAACTGGGGCAGACGATGGATTACCTGCGATACTTCACGCGTAGCAATTACCCTTGCTAAACAACGCCTAATGACAGCCCTTTTTGATTACTACGAACTTGCCCATCCAGAGGAAGGTGTGAGAAGTGGTTTTCGGTACAAGACAGTCCCGCACATCACCTTAAAATCCATAGCCAACAATGAACCACCTGCACAGGAGACCCTCTATGATCAGCCACTTCTGGATAAATCCAGGGCAAGGGTAACAGGCCCCTTCACGGTAGAGGCCGTTCCTGCCTCAACAGTAAAACCTTTATCTGATATTGATACCGCAGGGACAGGTTTCAAGCCTGCCCCCACAGAAGACATTGCGCGTTCCGGTGAAACACTGCGTCAGGCAGAATGGCGTGATGAACTTCTAAAATGTGGCATTCGGGGAAAGAATAATCAGAAAATCCTCTTTTCACGGGTAGAACCATTACACGGCACACGTTGGTTACATGCAGAAGCTGAAACCAAACCAAATGACTTGGGTTCAGATTCAGTTCGTGATCCTGATATAATGTATGGAAAACCTCAACGCGTCGTCATCTCCTTTGGTTCAGAATATGCCCCATTGGAGCAGCGACAGGTATCGCTCGCCATAGAAGAGGCCCAAAGACTCGTTCCCAAACCCGGTATCATCGTTTTTGCCTCATTTCAGTTTGACCCTGAGGCTGCAAAGGATATTGATGAAACCAACTGGCCCGGTACTACCTTACTAAAAGTACAGATGAATACAGATCTCCTTACCGATGATCTTAAGAAGAAACGCGCAAGCAATGAAAGCTTCTGGCTTATCGGTCAACCCGATGTAAAGTTGGTAAAGATGAAAGAAGGAAAGGACAAAGGTAAATACCTTGTTGAAGTTCACGGGTTTGATTACTACAATACCAAGACAGGTATCATTGAATCGGGTGGTACGGAAAGGATTGCTTTATGGATGTTGGATACAGACTATGACGGCAGGAGCCTTTTCCCGCGACAGGTCTTCTTCCCCATGTCCGGTGAAAAAGACGGTTGGTCACGGTTGGCAAAGAATTTAAAGGCAGAGATTGATGAAGAACTTATCGAGGCTTACAGAGGTACCATCTCATTGCCATTTGAGTCAGATAAACACAAGCGTATTGCGGTAAAGATTGTGGATGATAGAGGAATTGAAAGTTTAAAGATTATAGAAATCGTATGATAAAACATGAGATACATATAGATATACCATATGAAAAAATAGCAAAGTTTCCTCTCGTCCTCTCGTTCCAACGCTCTGCGTTGGAATGAACCACCAGACGCTCTGCGTCTTACACCAGGTATCTGAAACATGAGAAGCCGATATAAACATTTTCATGATCACAGCCCTTACTTTACAACCTGTACCATTGTAAATTGGATCCCGATCTTTACCTCACCCTACAGGTTCGAAATAGCTATAGAAAGCCTTCGTTTTCTCAGAAATGATGGATTATTCAAACTCTATGCATATGTCATCCTTGAAAATCATCTCCACATGATAGCCGCATCAGAAGAACTTAGCAAAGACATTGGGCGATTTAAATCTTATACGGCAAGAAAGATCATTGATACTGCCCTGTCAGAAAAAAACACATGGCTGCTGAGTCAGCTTAAAGAAGAGAAGAAAAATTTTAAATGTGACAGAACACACCAATTATGGCAGGAAGGATTTCATCCGCAGCAAATACAATCTGAAGCGATGATGCGGCAGAAAATAGAGTATATTCATTACAACCCGGTAAGAAGAGGCTATGTCGATGACCCCGCCAGTTGGATTTATTCAAGTGCAAGGAATTTTATGAACAATGATAATTCAATCCTGGAGTTAGATCCCATTATATGGTAGATATGACGCGGAGCGTCTCATGGTGCGTTCCAACGCAGAGCGTTGGAACGAGAAAACGAGAAAACGAGGAAACGCAGAGCGTTGGAACGAGGAACAGCCCAGAGAAAGAAAAATGAAACATACCATCGATCAGCTCATAATCAACTCCCCCTATGAAGAGCCAAAACACTATTGGAGCTATGACCGTGAGACCCGCTCCTTCTCACAAAAAGAGGGCAGACGCCCTGCAGGCTACGTAATTGCCTCAGAGAATTCAAGATCATTCGATGACCCCGGTATCTTTATCGAACTACCACTGGTAAATAAAATACGGTTACGGGTAAATGCATGGCGCGAGTCTGGCTATCCTGGCGTTACCGGTATTACCAAACGCTTGCTTGAACATTGGTATAATCCGGAGGAACGGGAATACCGGCGTTTCTTCTTCTGCCAACTGGAGGCAATTGAAACCCTTATCTGGCTTGTTGAAGCACCTGAAGCAGAAAAGGTTGGTATAGAAATCCCATCCGATGGTGGATTTTTCAGGCGTTTTTGTTCAAAAATGGCAACTGGTTCAGGCAAAACCATTGTTATGGCAATGCTTATCGCCTGGCAGGTATTAAATAAGGTCACGTATCCCCATGATACCCGATTCTCCAGACATATCTTCGTTGTTGCTCCGGGACTTACCGTAAAAAACCGCATCCAGGTGTTAATACCTGCATTTCAGGGAAACTATTACGAAGAATTCAATATCGTTCCTTCAGCCCTTCTGGAAAAATTGCATCAGGGAAAGGTGCTCATTCATAACTGGCATAAATTAAACTGGGAAACGGAAGAAAGGATCGCCAAAAAGAAAGGTGTAGATAAACGAGGGGCAAAAAGCAATGAGGCTTATGTACGCGATGTATTGGGTGAAATGGCAAATGCCCATAATATTATTATAATTAATGATGAGGCTCATCATGCCTGGCGTGTACCGGCAGAATCAAAGATAAAAGGTGTTAAAAAGGAAGATATTGAAGAAGCCACAAAATGGATTGGTGGTCTGGACAGGATTCACAGGGCAAGAGGCATACTTGCCTGTTATGATTTCTCGGCTACACCGTTTGCACCGTCAGGTAAGAAAAGTTCAGAAGAGGCGCTGTTTGGCTGGATTGTCAGCGACTTCGGGCTTAATGATGCCATAGAATCAGGATTGGTAAAAACCCCACGAGTTGTTATCCGGGATGATGGTGTGCCTGATGCAAGGACGTATAAATCGAAACTTTACCATATCTATGAATGGGTTAAAGACGATCTGAATCGCAAGGCGGAAGAACATGAACCGCTGCCCGATCTGGTAATCAACGGCTACTATCTCCTGGGAAAGGATTGGTTAGAGACGGTAAAAGCCTGGCAAGAGGCTAAATTTAAAACAACCCCCGTTATGATCTCGGTTGCAAACCGTACAGAAACCGCAGCCCGGATTAAGTACGCATTTGATCATAAAAAAATCAGGATAGACGAACTCTGTATCCCGGAACAAACACTCCACATCGATTCCAAGGTCCTCGAGATGGCAGAATCACAAGAGGAAGCCGATGCATTTGATGAAAGTACAACTACAGAAGAAGACCAGAATACCGAACCCTCATACAAACTCTCAAAGAAAAAACAGGCAGAGGTACTTCGTCAGATGGTTGATACTATTGGTCAGGCAGGAAAGCCTGGCGAAAGAATTCAGAAAGTAATCTCGGTAGGTATGCTTTCTGAAGGCTGGGATGCAAAGACGGTTACCCATATCATGGGACTCCGGGCGTTTTCCAGTCAATTACTTTGTGAGCAGGTTGTGGGACGGGGTCTCAGAAGGACATCCTATGAGATCAATCCAAAAACAGGGTTATTCGATGCTGAATATGTAAACATCTTTGGAGTGCCATTTACCTTCTTGCCCCATGAATCTGAAGATGGTCCGCCGCCACCTCCACCACCTCCAAAGACACAGGTAGAGCCAGTGAAAGAGAAGCAGCAGTACGGAATAAGCTGGCCCAACATTATCCGTATCGATCATATGTATAAACCTGAATTAAAACTTGATATGGACTCGGTTAAGGCACTGGAGTTACATGCAAGTGATACAAAAATGTTAGCAGAACTTGCCCCTATCGTAGAGGGAAAACCGGATATTACCAAAATTTCTTCAATTGCCCTTGAAGACTTAGGGAGAAAATTCAGGATGCAAAGGATTGTGTTTGAAACTGCAGGGGATATCTTTGATCAAATGAAACCGAACTGGAAGGGCAACAAAGAGTATTTACTTGCTCAATTGATTCGATTAGTAGAAGAATTTATTGCATCCGATAAGATCCATATTTCTCCGCCACTCTTTTATCAGGATGAGACAAGACGCCGCCTACTCATAACACTCAATATGAGCAAACTCGTACAGCATATCTGGGAAGCCATTCGTTTTGAAAATACGGAATCCATTGTTCCTGTATTTGACAGCGACCACCCTATCCGTTCAACAGGAGACATGCAGACCTGGTATACAGGCAAGCCGTGTGAATACACGAAAAAGTCGCATATCAACTTCTGTGTCTTTGACAGTACATGGGAAACTACTGAGGCCTTCGAACTCGATAACAATCCTCATGTTGAGGCATGGGTAAAGAATGATCACCTCGGATTTGAAATCTTCTATATTTTTGAGGGGATTGTCCGAAAATATCGCCCTGATTTCATCATAAAACTCAGAACAAATGACTTTCTCATACTCGAAGTCAAGGGGCAGGAAACCCGAAGAGACAAGACCAAACGTGAGTTCTTAAACGAATGGGTAAAGGCGGTTAATGAACATGGCGGTTTTGGAAAGTGGCAATGGAGTGTATCTAAAGATCCGGGCGATATTAAGAACATCATAAAAAGAGTAATAACTTAAGATTTAAGATACATTCCCTGTTTTAGACGATCACAGAAGAAGGGCAAACGTCCGGCCCGTACAGTCCGACATCTATTTGCAGGATTTGTCTATTGCGCTTGCGGCAGGAAAATGTATGTTTATACAAAATCTCCAAAATATATTTGCATAGGACAAACAAAATGCTCTGGATAGTTGGTCGGGGCGACTGGATTCGAACCAGCGACCTCGACGTCCCGAACGTCGCGCTCTAGCCAAGCTGAGCCACGCCCCGAATTATCCTGCACATAGCTTACCACAAAGATAAAAAGGATACAAAGAAATTTGTTACGACAGATACAAAAGATTTGTTTTATAAATTTTTTTTACTTCGTTCCCTTTGTACTACTATCCATCAACTTCTTGTTTTTTATGCTCGTTTTTTTAAAACGACATAGCCATAAGGCATTGATTAGACGAGGCTTACTTAAAGTTTAGGGCATTGAGTTTTTTGTCATTTGAAATTGTTTCGTATTTCGATATTCGTATTTCGAATTTGGTTGCGGCCAAAGGCCGCGCCAGGTTCTTCGTGATGTTAAAATCAGCAAAATTTTATCAATGTTGATGTGCTAAGCACCTATTTCACCTCAAGCAGCACCTTCTCCGCACCGATGTTTCCCTCGCTGTCAAACGCATTAATAATAAGGGTATAATCGCCGGATGGGAACGGTTTTGTAGTAATTTGAAATGATTCCTCGGTACTATCGAAGAGCCCGTCTACAGGATAAGCAGAAATCCATTCCTGTCCATCAATCGTATATTGAACCTTCAAAATACTACTGTAATCATCTCTCACAGTACCTGAAATTGTATATCTTCCATCTTCTCTTTTGACGCTATTCAATGATTGAATGACGGGTCTTGAATTATCAACCACAGTAGGCTGCGTTATATCTTCCATATTGAAGGCAGTCTCGGGTGGATTATCAGGACTATCGTTTGCTTCCAGTCGAATCTGGTATTTCCCGTCGGGCAAACGCAACGTATCCCATGTGTAATTACCTTTTTTTTGAGTATTCTTATCAATAACCTTCCACGCCTTTTCATCTACACCTTTATAGGAAATAGTTAATTGCAGGGTATCGTCGTTTGGATCTTCCACCTCCCATTGGATGCTCTTTTGCGCCATCTGATGGTGAGACTTTTGGTTCAGGGATGTTTGAGGTTTCAATTCAACCTTGTCACCTGCCTTTGAGTCCTGTGATTTTTGCACCCTGGAAGAGGTATCTTTTTCCACTGAAAAACTTATAATCTTCGGTGGCTGATTTTTTGGAAGATACGATACCGATACCGTATTTAATATGGGTGTAATACCGGTATGTGCTGTTTGCAGTGTAGCCTTATATTGTATAAACCGTGCAGGAGGACTTGTTATCCTTTCTCCGGATAATACGTAAGGTTCTGACCATTGACTCCATGTCGAATCAGCTCTTTCACTGTTTCCGGAACGGGTAGCCAGACTAATCTTCGTACCTTCCGGCTGCTTACCAGCCCAATAAATAGTGCCCCAATCAGATACCGTGGTTGTATCAAGTACGTTAGATATGAAAGTGCCTTCATTAATAAAGGAAGGGAGAATTTTATATACTTTCCCTGTGTTGCCTGTACCAACATATAATTCATTTCTACTTGTGTTTACACAGCAGAGTACCTGCACTTCTTCCACATTCATTAAGCTGCTTGAAATCTCCTCACCATACACTTTATACACTCCCGGGCTATTACCCGTTACCACACAAAGGTTATTCTGCACGTCTAAAGATATACCCAGGATAAAGGCATGGCCGGTTTCAAATATTCTTTGTACAAAACCCTCTTGCGTAATCTTATAAACGTAATTTGGTATCGTTGGAACGCCTATAACTTTGGACGACGCTCTTCCCACATCCTTCAATATAGATCTTTGCCTCTGAACATATACAGGCTGCGTCACAGGTAATTCATCAGGAATATTCAGATCCCACGCACTTCCTTCTCTAAAGATCGAGGTAACTGCTCCTGTCTGTATAGGAAACTGGGGGATTGAAGAAGCCGGCATCTGTGTCTGCACACCGGATGCAGTTCCGGCATAAATATTGTTTGAAGGATCTATTGCAAGACAATGAATCTCGCCCTCATCCGCATCGTAAAGGACTTGTGCCTGGCCGGAGGATGAGACCTTGTATACCAGACCGTCCGGTTCAGTACCGATATAAATATTATCATGCTGATCCAGTAAAATATTCAAAAGGTTTGTTTCCGGAGAATCAAAAAAGACCTCAGGAGTACCATCCGGTGATACCTTGAATAAGATGCCATTATTTCCTGTTGCAGCAAAGAGGTTTGAATTACTATCAACTGCCATATCCCAGATATAGGGTACCGGTAAACAGCAGAATATGGTCGTCTTACCTTTATTATCTATCTTGTAAATAACACCATGTGGTGCAGTCCCTGCATAGAGATTACCAGATTTGTCTGTAACAAGACTCTGAATGTATAGTTCCGGAGACCGGAAGAGTTCCACGGCTTCTGAGCCGTCTTTTATAAGATAAACTATTCCGGGATCGCCTGTACCAACAAACACTCGATTTTGGTCATCCACCGACATTGACCATACAAAAGCACCTTCAATCCCCGGGACACTTTCTGTTTTTTGTGAAAGCTGTATTTCACCTGCGGTATTTGTGGATACATTTTGAGTAGTGCCTTTATTGAATTCGGAATCAAGGGATTGCGTCCATATATTTGTTGTCGTACCTTCTGCATAGGAAGACAGAAATACGAGGGAAAATAACATACATGTTTTCAATGAGAAAAAAACTTTCATAATCGTTCCTTAAATTATTCTATTCAACAGATACCGGGATACTTTGGTTTCCATTTAATATATACATCGTTGGAACACGCGATATTACTTCATCTAACAGTGGACCAACCCCGCTTTGATTGGAAAAGCTCATAATGGAATGTATTGATGATGGAAGAGATGGAAATCCTTCTCCCCTATAGGTGAGTCCTTTCTTCGGCAGCAGAACACGCACCATAAGGTTATTATTTTGTTCCATATTTTCAATTGAGTGCAGAAGCTGCTCAAAATTAGTAGGCAAGTATTTTCCAGCAGACCGGCCCATATTTAAGGCCTGACCATATGTGGCATCACATGCGGTAACATTCAATACACTTCCCGGCAAAACATCTTCCGGTATTTGCAGGGTTACTGTTTGACAAAAGCTTTCTCCGGCAAATGGCTTAAGCCGCACATCTACCTGAAGCGTATCTCCTGGCTTAACTTGTTTTTTATCGACTTTAATAGCCTCGATGTATGCCGTTTGACGGGTATCCAGAATCTTCATTTTCAAATCAATACGGTTTACACTAACCTTTTGAAACTGGTTATTCATAATCATGGCGAAAGGCTGGATGATATGATTCAAAGGAAACCATGATTGATCGAGTTCGTAAAAGACGTTTTCGATGAGGACAGGATCTTTATGGCCGTAAAGTTCGGCCGTGAGCCTTATCTTTACAGTTTTTTCGCCCAGTTTCTTCTCTGTAGACAGCACAGCACTCTGAGCTGCCATTAAGACAAGGTTAGGCGTTAAAAGTTTATTGTTGGCTACTTCAAAATTATATATCTGCTTTTGTACACCATCGACTTCAATACGGCAGGGTATCATGCGGGACGATTCCAGGAGAGTACCGGCAACCCCCGATCTTCTATCCTGATTTATCCTGCCAACTATTTTCTGGGGTGAAGCCATTTTTACCGAGTTAGACTGGCTGGTAAGGATGGCATAAACATAAGCAGACGCCATAGGAAAATCCGTATTCCCTGTTTGCAAAAATGGATGCCCGAAGGCAAGGATATTATTTCCTTCTGTATACGTCACCGTACCAACAACAGCCGCATTGAAATCCCCCTTAATGAGGACAGCAGCCACTGATGCACCCGGAACAAGGTCTGCAAATCCCGGAGTATCTGCGGATTGGACGAAACTTCCTCCCTGTACTGGATACATTCCATAGCTGCCGAAGAATCCCTGCATCCCTTGCAAGACCCCGCTGTCAACACCGGATACCACTAAAGGCGACATGATTGGAGTGAGTTTTATGTTATTTGAGTCAAAGCCCGTTCCCTCTTGCTGGATAAAGGAAGTGGCTTTTGAAGTTGTTGTATAGTTATCACCCGGTGAAGATGGCAAATCCCAATCCAGAGGAATTAAAGACGAACCACCCTCCTCCAACGGCATATTAAGCAGAGTACTTTTCATTTCGAGAATCGGGGTAACACCGGCAATAGCGTCCTTTGCAAATGTCCACCCGTAGGCAACAGCGCCAATAAGGCGATTATCAACATACACAGGACTGCCGCTCATCCCGGAGATAATACCGGATTTCTCTAATGGTCCCCCTGACATTTTGATGAGAATCAAGTTGCCCTTTGCGCTCCAGTTTCTTAATATGCCCAATACTTTAACATCGAACATCTCGATTCGGTCGCCATTGAAGACTGTTTTCCCGTACCCTCTCATTCCGGGTTTAATTTCTTCAACACTCATAATCTTCTCTGCAGCATGGGGTGAGGCCTTGCCGGGAAGAATAAGGATTGTGAAAATACTAAGGATAAATACGTATAACATTTGTCGCGTTTTTAATTTCATAGTTGAAAACTCTACCAATTTAGTAAATTGTTGTCAAGGTATAAAAGATATTGAAATATTTATGTTTAAAGTTTAGACTATAACATTATTATATAGTCGCTTAAGCATAAAATGTCACTTTTTAGGATTTTGACCACATAAAAATAGATGGAAACAGTAATACTCAACGTAAGAAAAAAAGAATTTTATTGGAATTATATTGAGGCAGCAGCACAAGCGTTACGGAGGGGAGAGCTGGTTGCCTTTCCAACAGAAACCGTGTATGGACTTGGAGCACACAGAGACAATCCAGAAGCTATTGAACTTATCTACAAGGTAAAGAGCCGGCCCGAAGAAAAGAAGCTTACCCTGATGATTGCAGACCGTGCCGATATAGAAAAATATGTGGACTCCTTTTCCGATACAGCAAAGAGATTAATGGATTTTTTCTGGCCGGGTGCATTAGCCATTATTTTTCCTTTAAAAAATGGCTCAGATATAAGTATACGGCTTCCTGATAATGCCATAGCCAGGGATTTGATCCGTACTGCAAAAGTGCCTATCATCACTACAAGTGCAAACATTTCCGGATATCCTCCCTCCACAGACGCCCAGCAAGTGTTGATGGATCTTAAAGGAAAGATTCATATGATCCTCGACGGTGGTTCAACCCGATTTCGTTCACCTTCTACTATAGTAAGAGTTAAAGACAGAGATATAGAAATTGTTCGTCGCGGAATTATTACAGAAAATATTATCAGAAGTTGTCTTGAAAATAATTTGATAAAAGTGTAATATTTTATCCTTGATTCATATGAAATAACGCACAAACACATATCTTTTTGTCTTTTAATTCTTAAAATTTTTAAAAAACATATAATAAATAAAATGAAAATTGCAATAGCATCCGACCACAGGGGATTTGAATTCAAGAAACGTGTAATATCTATGTTAACCCAGGCAGGTCACCAGGTTATAGACTTTGGTACTTCTAATGATAATGAATCGGTAGATTATCCGGACTACGGCATTAAAGCAGCCCGGTCTGTAGGCTCAGGGGAATGTGACAGAGGAATTTTAATTTGTGGTACCGGGATTGGCATGTCCCTCGTAGCCAATAAAGTAAGAGGTGTCCGTGCGGCAGTTTGCCATAATCTTTACACAGTAGAGATGAGCAGAAGACATAATGATTCCAATGTCCTCTGTATCGGTGCCGACGTAGTAAATGAAGAGCTTCTGGAACAAAAGGTCAAATTGTGGTTAGAGACCCCATTTGAAGGCGGAAGGCACGCCCGCCGTGTGGATAAAATTACTAATGTTGAGAATGGAGCTGAAAGCTAATCCAGGGTAATTGTTTGCGCCTCTTCCGGTATTGAAGGAATGAATACCTTGGGGTTAAGCATGCTGTTTACAACAATATTAGAGAAAGTTATAGTCAGGTATGCACTGCTTTTGGGCCAGCGAACATGTATTCTCTGCGGAATTCTGCACTCATTGATGGTTATATAATCGGTAAATACAGCTTGCAGCCGCACAGAACCGTCCGGATTAAACAGGTCACGTCTGAATACGTCCACATTTATCCTGTCAACGAACAGGTTCCCTTTTAAGTTTACAGATCCGTTGTCTAACTCCAGCATATGAATGATCCAGTAGGCGGGCCAAATTTCCAGAGTAGGCTTTTTTGCTCCTAAAATCTCTTTATAGTTGAACAGACTTACCATATCGACAGGAAAGATGTTTATACCAAATACCCCGATATTGTAATATGTGTTATAATTGCCTGTATATGCCTTATTCTCTAGAGGAATATATAGCCAGAAACTGCTGCCATCAGAAGATAAATCAAACAGCGTTGTAGCAAACTTGGAACACACCACGCGTAAACTTTTTGGGCTTTCATATAATATCACTCCTGTACAGCGAACCGGACCTTTATTATCCGATGCCGTAAGGGTCATTTCTACATTTGACCGAAGGGTAAAGAGGTTTGAATTGTTGGAGATCACTTTCTCCAGTATTTCTTCCAGGGTAAGGTCACGGGGCTTTCCCTGCACGTCCCTTAAGATAGCCGATGTATCATCCCAAATCGGTCTTTGTATAGCCGGATAGGTTGCACAGCCGGCTGTCAAAACCAGAAAAAGCAAAAAACTGCAAAGGGTATATATCCTCATTTAAATAATACCTTTGGTTGGTTCAATCTTTTAGATTGAACTATGTGTTTAGCATAGGCCTGTACGTTTTTGATTGTTACAGGTATATGAGATATACAAAATGTTTCGGTTCAATCGCGAACGATTGAACCAACCATGAGAAAAATTATAAAACAAATAGTAAAAGTTCACCGTAAAGGTGCAAAGAGCGCAAAGGTATTATTTTTTAGCGTCTTCCAAAAATAATTTTGACATTTTTGGCAAAAATTTACGATTTACGATTTTTTAAATCCCGAATCCCAAATCATAAATCCAATTTAATTTCTCTTCCGACTTGTTCGGGTTAGAAAGTATGGAGAGCATTGATCATACTACATTTCTGAAAGACCTTGTGATTTTTTATTGAAGACTCCTGCGGGTTCAGGTTTATAACCTGAACCCACGAATTTATGTGGATAACAGCGCCATGTGTAATTGAAAACGTGATCTGCAACATAAAACATAGGGTTCAAGTTACAAACTTGAACCCGCTCAGGGGTTTTCTTTTTCAGGTTTTTCATTTACATCCTCTGCGCCTTTGCGGTGAAAGTTTGAAATTATAACAACCATTCCCCCGTAAATACCTCTGTAGCAGGGCCCGTCATGTAAACGTTGCCATCTTCCGCCCATTCCAGTTCTAAATCACCTCCGGGCAAATGAGCAAGGATCTTACGTTCAGTCTTTTTGTTCAGAACACCCGCAACACATACAGCCGATGCCCCGGTACCACAGGCGAGGGTTAATCCTGAACCACGTTCCCATGTCTTGATAGTAACCTCTTTCGGGTCGTGAACCTGTACGAAGTGAACGTTTATTCTCTCTGGAAACAGGTGATGGCATTCGATTTCCTTACCAAGCTTCGATATATCAATTTTATCGGGATTACTGGTAAAAATGACGCAATGTGGGTTTCCCATCGAAATACAAGTAACCTTAAACGTTGTCCCCTTGTTGACGGTCAGTACCTCATCAATCACTGGTGTTTCTTTTCCAAGCATAGGGATTTCAGACCTCATGAGTCTGGGCTTCCCCATGTTAACCTTTGCACAGTATACTTTCCCGTCTTCTATAAAAAGCTGAACCGTTTTAACACCTGCAAGGGTTTCTACGGTAAGCGGGTTTTTCTGGACGATATCATAATCATACACATATTTTGCAACACAGCGGATACCGTTTCCACACATCTGTGCTTCACTTCCATCGGCATTAAAGATACGCATCCTGCAGTCTGCTACCTTTGACGGCAAAATAAGGATAAGGCCGTCAGAACCTACACCAAAATGCCTGTCACTTATAATTGGAGCTAGTTTCGCAGGATCCTTAACCTTTCCTTCAAAACAGTTGATATAAACATAATCATTGCCAATTCCATGCATTTTTGTGAATTTCATGATTGTATTTCCATAATTTTCCTTACTATTTTATGTACACAATTTCTTCATTTTACCCGCATTTTTAAGGTTTTCAAGGCAATTCGGTTATTTTATATTTTTATTGACATCTCCGTATTATTTAAATAACATTCTAATTTACCTAACAATCATTTTTCTTTATAAAAAAGGCACATTATGGAAACGGTGGAAAAATTAACCAAAGTACTGAGAGATCATGGCATGAAGATCACACCGCAGAGGTTAATGATCTTCAAGATCATGGAAAATAATACTTCTCATCCATCTGCAGAGGAAGTCTATAAAAAAGTAAAAAAGATCTATCCTACAGTATCTTTTACTACAATTTACAAGACCCTTGAAACCTTAAGAGACCTGGGTGAGGTTAAAGAACTTACCATTGATGAAGATCGCAAACACTACGACCCCAATACCAAAACCCATCATCACATTATCTGTTCCGTTTGCAGGAAGATACTAGATGTATCCGGAGATTTCTCATCACACATCAAATTACCGGATTCACTCAAAAACGATTACACAATCTCCGGATTTCAAATATCATTCTACGGCACTTGTAAAAAGTGTAACTGAATAAAAGTAGGAAATGGGGTTGTCCAAAAAGTTTTACGAACGTATCATATGTAGGGGCTGAAGATTTTCAGCCCCTACCTTTTGTATGGTTTATGGACTTTTTGGACAACCCCTCCCCCGCCCGAATATCTACACGGGAATAGCGTTGGTTCAATCGTCCACGATTGAACCGGAACGTTTCGCATGTCACCTGCGCCTAGCACTATCCAAACCTATGTAACAATTCGAAACGTATGGTTCAATCTGCAAGATTGAACCAACCAGGAACCCACCCCTTCCCCTCCCGGGAGGGGACTTCTAATATTCCCCTCTTGGGAGGGGGAAGGGGTGGGTTAAAGGCATAATGAAAAATTTTAAAACTTCTTATACATTATCGTTGAGAAGCATGAATCAGCGCCTTGAACAGTACAGCGTGGCATGGATAATGTATCATACGTTCAGGGTGCCACTGTACACCTACAAGAAATGGGTAATCCCTGCATTCAATAGCCTCGATAATATCATCCGCACTGTGAGCCGTATCTTTTAAACCCCTGCCCAATGTAAGAACCGCCTGATGATGGGTACTGTTGGTTTCAATTTCATGAACACCAACAATCTCATAAAGGAGAGAATCCTTCTCTATCCTTACAGAATGGGTATATTGATTATCATGTAATTCCCTATGGATGATGGGCGTTTTATACCCTGATGGGATATCCTGGAGGAGAGAGCCACCTAAGGAAACATTTAATAGCTGGGCGCCGTAACATATGGCTAAAACCGGTTTCTTCATTTGAAGGGCAGCCTGTATAAGGATAGTGTCAGACATATCCTTATCCGGATGAACGCATACAGTTTCTGCATGTCTTTCTTTTCCATATCGTTGAGGTGGTACATCATTTCCTCCGGTAAGAAGCAAACCATCTATCTTCTCCAAAAAACATTCAACGTTATCCTTATTCTTTATAACAGGAAGCAGCAGGGGAATACCACCTGCCGTGATAACAGCTTCAGTGTAGTCTCTATTGATAAAAGAATAAGGAAATCTTCCTTCCTCTTCATAATCGCAGTTGATACCAATAATCGGTTTCACAGTAAAAGGTCCCTTAGAATTTTAATTAAAAAATATCATATCCTGACAGCCCTTCTAAATCTATTTGAATAATGTTTTTCTATTACTTTTTTTACTGCGCCAACGACGTCATCGGTATCGGATTCTGTTAGCCTCGCCGAAAGTGGTAAAGAAATCGTCCTATCTGAAATGAACTCAGCGTTGGGAAAATCACCTCGCTTAAAACCAAACGTATTCGCATAGTACGGATGCAGATGCAAAGCAACAAAATGTATACCGGTACCTATATTTTCATAATAAAGGGCACGCAGAAATGCATCCCTGCTGATACCGGTTTTATCAATATCGAGAAGAGGAGTATAAAGATGCCGTGCATGCACCGTATCCTTTTCTGCCGGTGCCGGGATAATTACGGGTAGTTCTTTCAATGCCCTGTCATATTTCCTCCAGATCTTTTCCCGTATTTTATGACATGTATTGATCCGCTTTAACTGATGGATACCCAGAGATGCCTGAATATCCATCATATTGTATTTATATCCGGGGAATACCACCTGATAATGTTTGAAACCTTTATCAGAATATCGGTGCCATGCCCCCTTACTCATGCCGTGCAGGCCGTACATCTGGACTTTCTCTGCCCAATCTTTGTTGTTTGTAGTTATCATGCCCCCTTCACCGGTACATATATTTTTTGTGACATAAAAACTAAAGACAGCAATATCGCCGATATTGCCTACTTTTCTTCCTTTGTATTCAGTTTCGATAGCGTGAGCGGCGTCGGTAATAACAAGGAGGCGATGCTTTTTTGCAATCGATAGAATAGCATCCATATCACATGGTCTTCCGGCAAAGTGCACGGGGATAATGGCTTTGGTTCTTCTAGTAATATTTTTTTCTATAAAATTGGGGTCGATATTCATCGTGTACTTATCAACATCCACAAACACAGGTCTTGCACCTATATGAGTAATAACGTTTGCCGTAGCAGCAAAAGTCATCGGCGTAGTAATAACCTCGTCACCCGGACCAAGGCCGGATACAATCATAGCGAGATGGAGACCTGCCGTACAGGAGCTAAGGGCTGCGGAATATTTTGTCCCAATATATCTTCTGAACATCCCTTCAAACCTGGCGACTTTTGGGCCTGTAGAAAGCCAGCCAGAACGCAGGGTATCCAGGACCTCGTTAATCTCTGCCTCATCTACCCTGGGACTGCCAAAAACAAGAAACTCTTTCCGTATCGGTCTATTTTTCTTTTTTGCCATTATTAAAGTTTTTAAACGGCTATAAGTGTTATCGTCTTAATACCAGACTATCGTATATAATCTCTAAATTTTCTACCTCTTTACAGATATTGTAATTCATCTCAACATGCCTCCTGCCCTCCTTGCCAAATGTAGCCCATTCCTCACGGTGATCGATAAGGTATGCCAGCCGGTCAGCAAGGGCATCGCTATCTCTTTCAGGGACAAGAAAGCCGCTTTTCCCGTGAATTACAACTTCCGGTATATCAGCATGGTATGATGAAATTACAGGAACACCGGATGCCTGCGCTTCTAAAAGTGTAGTAGGTGCACCGCCTTCACTATCTCCATTCCCGGCTGTTACACTAGGCTGAAGATAAATATGTGCCCGGTCTAATTCCTTAATGAAGGCATGGTGGGGCTGATAACCTAAAAGACGGACATTTGAATTGAGATTATTTTCATTAACAAAAGATTCAATATCACTTCTTAATATGCCGTCGCCTATGATTCTCAATTCTACATAAGGATATTTAAGTAGTAAAAGACGTAATGCCTTCAGGGCATATATCAGCCCTTTTTTCTCAACTAATCTCCCGCAAAACAGGAGAATAATCTTATTATCCGATAAGGATGTTCTTTCTTTGAACTGATATTTTCCCATATCAATCCCAATATGCTGTATCCTGATCTTTTCAGCAGGGCATCCAATCTCTATCAATGACCTTCTCATGTTGTTACCTTCTACAAAGAACAGGTCACCTTCCTGAAAAAGCCTCCGGTAAGCATTTATCCATACATTCTCACGGGGTAATTGTGTTGCATCGTACCCGTAAAAGGTCGTGACAAGCGGCAGTTTAAGCCATCGCTTTAAGGGAACCATTACAACACCTTCCGGACCAAAGTGTGCATGGATAAGACTGACCTTTTCTCTTCTCATTATATGCTTAAAGTACAGGATATGCTCGAAATATTCTTTCTTATTCAGATAGAAGTAATAACCCAGCCTGTCTCTAAACCACCACCATGAATAACGGGCTATATGTGAGGTATTATATACAGGGCAAAAAGGGAATTGTTTCTGATTGACCACCCTGGTGGTTAAAACAATTGGGGTATAAGTCTTTGCTTTTATGAGAAATGAGTATATGAAGGTTTCGGTCAGGCCAAGATATTCATGGATGGCACAGGCAATTATCGGTTTCACAGAAAAAATACCTTTTTACGCTGAATGCGCAAAGGAAATCAGACTAATTTTACAAGATATATCTGCTCAAATCCTCATCCTTTGCTATAGCCTGCAGTTTATCGTGGACGTATGCCGCATCAATAACAATTTCCATACCTTTCTTTTCAGGAGAATCAAAAGAAATATCCTCAAGCAGCTTTTCCATAACAGTATGTAATCTGCGTGCACCAATGTTCTGCGTACGTTTGTTAACCTGTACAGCAATTTCTGCAATAGCCTCGACAGCATCGTTCTCAAACCTGATTTTAATGCCCTCGGTTTCCAAAAGCGCCTTGTATTGTTTAATAAGTGCATTCTTAGGTTCTGTAAGGATACGTAAAAATTCTTCTTTACCGAGATCTTCTAATTCCACACGTATTGGAAACCGCCCCTGAAGCTCGGGGATGAGGTCTGATGGCTTCGATACATGAAACGCACCCGCTGCAATAAAAAGGATACGGTCTGTTTTTACCATCCCGTACCTTGAATTTACTGTGGTACCATCAACAATTGGTAACATGTCTCTTTGTACTCCTTCACGGGAGACATCAGGACCGTGCCCCGCTTTGTCCAATACGGCGACAAAGGCCGACCAGTGGATCCCGATCCGCCCCGGTACTGACCCTGACCTGTTTGCGGCAGTGCTACGCTACATTCTGGAAAATCATCGCGACGACAATCCCTTCCGAAAATACATCGATTGGTCGTTCCTGGAATACAGCCAGGGATGGGAAGAGTTCGAGGCGGACTTTAAGAGCTGGTGGAGTAAGGAAGACCCCATCAATGGCCTGAACTACTTCACCCTGGAATGGGCGGAACAACGCACCGGTATTGACGCGGAGACAATCGCCGAACTGGCCCATACCTTCGGCATCACCAAACCGGCGGCCTGGGTGTGGGGAATGAACGGCATCGGCCACCACTACAACGGGTATGTCGCCTCGATCATCGGTGCAGCCCTGAGCGTAATAAACGGCAATATGGAAATCCCTGGTGG
>CAZPUD010000027.1:0-22697 GCA_964589115.1 uncultured candidatus Brocadiaceae bacterium
AAGACAAAATATTCTTTACATCTCTATGTTCCGTTTCTCCTAATCCATGATCTCCATTCGTGTGATGGACATGAACAGTATTATGTTCAAAGTGAACTTCATGTTCATGTTCCAAAAGTTCACCCATTGTTGCATTTGACAGACAAAATGCAATGGCTACTAATATTAAGCGAAGTTTGAAGGATCTTATTTTTATCATAAAGGATTTGGAGAATAAAACACTATAAAGATCTCTAAAATATAATATTAATTCATAAATATATTGCAGTGTCAACAAATTTTCATAAATTAACCTGCTTGAAGAATAAAAAGTCTTGAAGAGTTAATTTTTGTGATATAGACAAATGACCAAATAAAATATACAATAAAAGCATATTTAAAAACACGATTTATCATTCTAAACGAAGCAGAGCTAAATAATAATAGAATGTTTCTTATGCAGTGTGCTCTTATTCAGAATATAACAAGGAGAATGTGCCATGGGGATTTATTTTTCTACAAAAAGGATATTTCTTATTGTCCTTTTCATAGTATTCCTGCTCCCACAGTTAGTTTCTGGAGGAACTTCTCCTTTTACGTTAAATGTGACTCTTATCAAAGACCATGTTTCTGCCGGTGATCTTATACCTGTTTCAATTACCTTCTCTATCTCTCCCAAACATCATATCTATAAGGATCAAATCAGGGTTGAGAATGTGGGCCCTCCAGGGTTTACCGTAATTCATACAGAACTTCCACCCGGTAAGGTCAAGCACGATCAATTTCTTGAAAAAGAGGTTGAATCTTATGAAGGGCAAGTAGAAGTAGAGATAAAATCATTTATTCAGGTACCCAGGGATATTCAGGCAAATTCTTATCTTCTGAATCTCAGGGTACATTATCAAGGATGTTCGGATAAAATTTGTTTTGCCCCAAAAACTGAGGAGTTTACCTTACCACTTCAAGTAGGGCTTGCTGATAAAGGTATACTGCAGGAAGAAAAATCCTTCGATCAAGCTCCTGAACTAGAAAAAGAAGCTGAAACAAGCGACTTTCAAAAGACCCTTGAGAGCAGAGGTGTTTTTTTATCCTTTATTCTTATTTTTCTGGCCGGTATAGGCTTGAGTTTTACTCCATGCGTGTACCCAATGATACCTATTACCATAGCCGTAATTGGACAGGCAGCAGGTGATCAGGTTACTACGAGGAAACCCCTCAAAGCCTTTTTCCTTTCGCTGATTTATGTCCTGGGGATAGCCATTGTATATGCAGCCATGGGTATAGTCGCTGCTTCAACCGGAGCATTGTTTGGGGCAGCTTTGCAAAACGCATGGGTTATAGGTTTTATCGTTGTAGTTTTTGTTGCACTTGCCATGAGCATGTTTGGGGTATACTACCTCCGGGTACCTTCCTTTATCTCGGATCGATTGGGAACAAATACGAGAAAGGGCCTTTTTGGTGTCTTTATCATGGGATTGATCTCAGGGATTGTTGCTTCCCCATGCATTGGGCCTGCCCTTGCTAGTTTACTAGTCTATATCGCCAGTACGGGTAACAAATTCTTAGGATTCTGGATGCTCTTTATCTTTGCCTGGGGATTAGGTGTGCCCCTGATTATATTAGGAACTTTCTCCGGTGCAATAAAGGCATTGCCAAAATCCGGAATGTGGATGCAAACTGTAGAGAGGATATTTGGTTTCCTTTTACTTGGTGCAGCACTTTATTATGTGAGATTGATTATTCCAGAAAGTGCCTTTATTATCATCTTGAGCTTGTTTTTGATCGTTACGGCTGTATTTTCCGGTGGTTTTGACCGGTTAACCTATGAGAGTACCTCGTTTCAACGGATCAGGAAGTCTTTTGGTATAGTGGCATTTATCTTTGGCACATATTTTCTCGCTGGATACCTTATGATCAATGGATTAATTCTTCCTGCCATTATGCCTGTGACCACTCATCAACAAGAAGCAGTACCAGGGGAACAGATCTATTGGATAACAAGTGAAGAAGAAGGATTAAGGAAGGCAAGGAGTGAAAATAGGGTAGCCATGATAGATTTCTGGGCATCGTGGTGTGCCGCCTGTATGGAGCTTGAGAAGATTACCTACACAGATCCGGAAGTAATAAGGGAATTAAAGGGATTTGTGAACATTAAGATCGATTGTACGAATACCGATGATCCGGAGGTGAAACAGGTTTTAGCTAAATATAACGTCGTTGGCCTGCCGACTATTGTTTTTATCAATAAGGATGGTACAATAGCCAGGGATAAAACCATTACAGGCTTTGTTAATCCAAAAGAGTTTCTGCAGATCTTGAGAGGTTTTGAATAAGGTTACTATTCAGAAGTAACTTTTCTGCCAATTTTACTTTCTGTTCCATTTAATATTCTCTTTATATTAGACTTGTGTCTAATAATAATGATGGTGGCAATAAGTATGGAAAATAGTGTCAAGTAAAGACCTTGGCCAAACGGGTCTTTGCCTAATGTTATTAAGCATACCACTAATACAACCGCGCTAATCATGGATCCTAAGGATATATAGCGGGAAATAGAAACGGTTAGCAACCATGCCGCGACAGAGATTATTAACGGTAAAGGAACTAGCCATAGAAATACTCCACAGCCCGTTGCTGCGGCCTTTCCTCCCCTGAAGCCGAGAAAGACCGGAAATATATGGCCGCATATTACACCTAAACCACATATTATTACCGGTAAATTATGTCCGTAGCTTGAAAACCATTGGTCAAAAAAATAAACTGTCAAGAGGCCCTTTAGCATATCGAGAATAAATACCAGTATGCCATAAGGTTTACCTAATATCCTTGCAATATTTGTCGCTCCAGGATTACCGCTCCCGAACTCCCGGATATCGATACCCTTCACTATCCTGGCTACGATAAATCCAAAGGGTATACTTCCTATAAGATACGAAATGATGAGACTAATGATACTCTGTATAAGCACAGTTAACCTTCACTTTCGGGAAAAACCTAAAAGGCGCCACCAAAATTTATGAAAAGGATAAGATGAATAGTACTGATGGATGTGTAATTTCCAGTTTACGTCAATTCTATTATGTGATAAGTAAAATTTAAAAAACCTTATTCTATCTATCTTTGAAATTGAGTCTGTTTTTTGGAATTTATTCATTTCACCGGAAAACCAGCGTAATTTCTCAAGTGAACGGTTGAGCCGGGACAGGTTCTTAATTCTCTGTTCAATACTTAGATTTTGATAAACAATAGATTTATCGAAATCAATTATATATGCATGAAATTTTCCGCTCAAATCTTCCTTCAAAAGTATATTCTTAAGATGTAAATCTGCATGAAATATACCTGCATCATGCATATCCCTTATCAACCGTGCGAGGACAAAAATTATTGATTTTTTACATGCGAATATCTTCTCCAATGAGGATACGTTTAGGAATTGAGCTACGTCAACCGCGCCTGGTATCTCTTTCGATACAATATCTGCTTTGTAAAATCCCCCCCTTATCTTCCTTTCAATTATAGCGATTACTTCAGCAGATGGGACTCCCTTTTGAAATGCAATTTCATTGATATGTATTTCATTAAGAGGTCTGTTTTTCTTACAGAAGATCGAGCCAAAAAACTTACCCAGTAAACCACCGTGTCTGCAATTTTTGATAATAAACCGTTCATCAACATTTCCTGTGGCTGGAATAGACAAATAATTCCCTCTTCCGAATTTCACATCAATATTGCCTTGTTTTTTGCTGTGGAGATCTCCTGCATCAAAGGCTATAGGTAGTATAATTTCTTTATACCCTTCCTTTACATATATGGTTGTATTTCCTTTTTTAATTATAGAAAAAGATGGTGGTATTTTTGGCTTGTATGCCATAGTATCTAAAATTTATTTTTTTACATTTCCGGCAAAAATATTAGAGTTTCAAGTTTAGGGTTTAGGTGTTTGAACTATAAACTTGAAACTCTAAACTCTAAACAATTTCCATTGTGTTGCTCTTCAGGTCTATTCGGGTTAGGTTATAAATTGAATATTATATATCAGGATTGAAGTTAATACAAACGTAAACAAGAATGGTTTATCATTGAAAATGCATTTTATAAATATTATAGTAATGTTTTAAGTCTTTAGTATAAGGTTTCTTAATATAAAAACCGATGAAAAAGCAATGTAATAATTTAAAGAATATTTTAATCGTTCGCCTTAGTGCAATGGGTGATATTATTCATGTTATACCTTCTGTAAGAAATTTGAGATCTGAGTTTCCTTCAGCCCATATTGCATGGCTTGTTGAGGACAGATTCAGAGATTTAGTTGAGAACCTTCCGGAAGTAGATGAGATTATTGTCTTCCCGAGGAGGCAGTGGCAAACTTACCTTAAATCTCCTCAGAAATATTTTTTCAGGATGATTTTGGAAATACGTTCGTTTCTTAAAAATTTAAGAAATAAAGACTACGATATAGCATTGGATTTTCATGGTAATTTCAAGAGTGGCTTATTAACTTATATGAGCAGTGCAAGGAAAAGAATTGGTTTCTCAAGAGGATACTGTAAGGAGTTTAATTTTATCTTTACCAATTTACGGGTTACTCCAAATCAAAAAAGATTGCATAGAATTGATAAATATCTCAATCTCCTGAACAGCTTGGGGATTGAAGCCAAGTATCAAAAACCTGTGTTTTCAATTCCAGATGCTGACCGCTTTTATATTGACAATTTCATTTATCAAAATCGTCTTGATCAGAAAACCATAGCAATAATCCATCCGGGGACAAGCCTCTTTGGAAAATATAAACGTTGGCCAGTAAAAAATTATGCCCGTCTCGCCGACCGGTTGATACAAGAGCTTAATTACTCAGTTATTTTTACCTGGGGTGCTTTGGAATACGAGATTATTGAGGAAATCATATCTTTAATGTCCCGTCAGGCTATAATTGCATGCAGGACATCGTCAGTAAAACAATTGATAGCATTATTATACTATGCACATCTTTTTATCGGTAGTGATACAGGACCAACCCACATTGCCTCATGTATTGGGATTCCGACAATAGCTATTTTTGGACCCAAAGACCCTGTTGTTTATGCTCCCTATGGTGAAAATGTTGTGGTTGTAAGAAAAGATATTTCCTGTAGTCCGTGTGAAAAACGAACGTGCGACCACGTAACCTGCATTAATTCTGTTACCCAGGAGGATGTTTTTGATACTGTCCGCAAACTAAGACCTTATCGATAATATAATCGTAGGGTGGATTAAGCGATAGCGAATCCACCTTTTCTAGGGACATTATTTGTGGATTCGGCGTAAAAAACAACGCCTTAATCCACACTACTTTTAATTTGAAAGAAAATTTGACTTTTTTGATAAAGAAAATTGACTTTTTTGATATCGCTTGATATTATAACTCTTCATTATTTTTACCAATATTAAGCAAGGAGATCGTTAATTGTGGAAACTGTGGGTATTTTCGATTCAATTAAAGTCCCTATGGACGAGGTTGAAACTAAATTCTATAAAGAATTACAACCCGAAACTAATTCACTAGCCGATCTTATATCTCATATTAGTAAGTATAAAGGTAAAAGGTTGCGCCCTGCTTTAGTATTATTGTCGGGTAAATGTGTAGGTGAAATAGTACCTCAACATATAGATATTGCCATTGTTGTAGAAATGGTACATACAGCAACCCTCATTCATGATGATATAATTGATGAGGCATCTATGAGAAGGCACATCGAGAGTGTAAATTCAAAATGGGGAAGGGAGATATCTATCTTGTTTGGAGATTATCTTTTTTCTCGTGGATTTACAATACTTTCCGCCCTTGATTCTCAAGTTGCAACCCTACTGCTTTCTCAAACTGTTAATGTTATGTGTGAAGGCGAGATAATTCAGCTTCAAAGACGCTATGATATAGGGCTTAGCGAGGATGAATATATAGGTATTATTGAACGAAAAACAGCTTCATTATGTGCTGCAAGCTGTCGTCTTGGTGCAACGTTTGCCGGAGCTAACCGTAAGGTATCGGATATGCTGTCCAGTTATGGTTTGAAAATCGGTACTGCATTTCAGATTATAGATGATTGCCTTGATGTAATGGGCGCAGAAGAAGAGATGGGAAAATCATTAAATTCCGATATGCAGAAAGGAAAACTTACATTACCTCTCATTCGCCTGGTTAATCAGCTTCCGAAAAAGGAACTTGAAGCGGCGCGGGAATTGATATTTCAGTATAACGGCAAGGAAACAAAAAACGCTATTGTTGAATTGCTGACAGAACACGATGCGGTGGAATATGCCTTTAACACCGCAAAAAATATTGTAAAACAGGCGCAGGAAGAGATTTCTTCTCTTCCTGATTCTAAGTATAAGACAACACTTATGGAACTGGCAGATTATATAGTCACAAGAAGGAAGTAATATCGAGTTTCATTCCGTCTCTGGCTGCAATAACCTTCAGTCCTGTTTCTTTCGATAACCGTTCTGCGACTACATGTGGTTGCGCCTTGATCATCGTCATACCAAAATGATTTAAAATCGTTATCTTGGGTTTAAGGGTACTTACTATTTCTTTTACATCTCTTATTGTGAGATGATAAAGCCATTTCTTAGTATCCTTATCTGCGGTGTAGCGTACTACATTAATAATTAAGATGTTCCCTCTGTAGTACTTTAATAATTCAGGAAAATAGCGGGTATCTGTAATATGCGAAATTGTATATTGGGGGGTAAAAAAATTTATACCGTATGTCTCACTGGGATGCTGATGTTTCAAAGGGGTTTCGAACCGAACTTCATCAGATAATTGATATTTTCCCCCTTCTTTGATAATTTCTATACGCGATATATAGCTTCTTACATACTTAAATACTACAGGATCTTCTGTTAATGCATCTTCCGGTACATATAGCACGCCGCGTTTTTTGAATCCACCTTCAGTCATGGCTTCAATCATGACGTTTACGTCAGCCGCATGGTCGAGGTGCCTGTGGCTTAGTATAACGGCATCAAGTCTCATCGGATCCATTTTGGGTTTACTGGAGATACATCGTACTAAACATCCAGGACCTGGATCTACCAATACATTACAACCATATAAAGAATACCACATTCCACCCGAAGCACGTAATTGTTTAGACACGACAATTCTGGCACCGGCAGTACCAAGAAATTTTATAAAATTTGTTTCAATTGTAACTTTCATATGAAGAACAATAATACCATGAATAAGAGAAGGTATCAATTATGCATTCTTATTTCTTGACTCTAAACTAAGACAATAATAAACTCATAGGAAGATATTACTGTTGTAATTTCTGGCTTTTTGTTAAATAAATGACGGTAAAATAGATTTATTATTATGAAGTATGCAGTATATTTACAATTTTGTTAAGCAGGAGATGTTGAAATGGCAGAGGAAAAATCAGAAATAATCTCGTATCGGTTTTCAACAAAAATTATTGGGGAAGAAGAACGATGGCTGGATTTAAATATGATAAAGGCTCTTTTAAATAAAAGTTTTCTAACTAATTTAATTGCTGCTGTCGTATTCGTATTTTCATATTTAACCCCTGAATTTATTGGACGAAGTGCACTCAGGCTGGCAAGTCTATTTGCCTTGTCCGGTGCATTAACCAATTGGCTGGCGGTGTATATGTTGTTTGAGAGAATACCGGGTTTGTATGGTTCCGGTATCATCGCTTTAAGATTTCATCAGTTTAAAGAAAATATTCGTTCCCTTATTATGGAAAATTTTTTTACTGAGGAGAATTTTATCAAGGTTACGCAGAGTGCACTTCCGCATAATATACAGCCGGAATTAATTTTGGATAAGATTGACTTTGATAAAGTATTCAATGGTTTTGTATCGGTAATTAAAGAGTCCTCTTACGGGGGGATGTTTAAATTATTTGGTGGAGAGAAGATCCTTGAACCGATGCAGAAATCATTTAAACTTGAATTTGAAAAACAGGCATCAGAGATTATATCTAATATTGATATTGCTGCGGTTTTAAAGAAAGAAACCGATTTTGAAGTATTCAAATCAAAAATCAGCGCTATGGTGGATACGACGTTAAACGAGCTTACACCGCAGCGGGTAAAAGAAATCGTTGAAGATATGATGCGCACCCATCTCGGCTGGCTGGTTGTCTGGGGTGGAGTTTTTGGTGCTTTGATTGGTTTCGTTACAGCGGCTTTCCTTTGATTTAAACATTTTAATTTGCGGAACAATTTGCGATTTATCTCTTTACAGATGAGTCAGATTTATAAGAAGGAGTAAATATGCCGTATCTTCAAAATATTCAGGAGCTATTTTATGATCCTATAGGAAAACTTCTCGCAGCGGCTGTTTTAGGTGGTATTCTTGGATGGGAAAGGGAAAGGCGTGGAAGACCTGCAGGGTTGCGGACACATATTCTTGTTTGTATTGGCGTAACGCTCATGATGATAGTTTCCGAATATATGTTTGAAAAATATGACGCATTAGCCTCTGAGTCTATAATGAGAGTCGACCCTGCCAGGATTGCTGCTCAGGTAGTGACAGGCATCGGCTTCTTAGGGGCTGGTACTATCATGAAGTTTAGAACAATGGTAAGAGGTTTAACGACTGCTGCATCATTGTGGACTGTAGCGGGTATTGGTTTGGCAGTAGGTAGTGGTTGCTATTTACCCGCCATACTTACAACCGTTTTAGCCCTTATTGCATTATTACTCTTGCCCCTTTTTGAGCGGGAAATCAAACGTGACAAATATAAAACACTTAAACTAAGTATCTCAGGTACCGAATTTAGTTTAACGCCTCTTTTAGATATGCTGAAAAAGAACTCCATGGTGTTACAGCATTACGGATTCGAGAGAGACCTCGTGAAAAATGAGATTTTTTATCATATCAATGTGAGATATAAGGATGAATCGTTGGTTCTTAGAGTTTCTGATGAAATCGCAAAATCAATTAAGGAAGTTCGCAGGCTTGGTTGGGAGTAATAATTGTCATTTATTCAAAAATTATCTAAATATCTATCAAATAAACATTTGACAATGTACAGCCTATTTGATATATTTCCCTAAATTTATTAGACTATCGATAACAGTTTAAAGGGGGACTCGTTAATGATAAAGAATCTAGTATCGCCATTCAAGATCACGACGTTGATGGCAGTATTAGTTTCTGGTGGTATTTATGGATGTTCGAAGATTGACATGCCTGATGAAGTTATAACCGCATACCAAAAAGCTATTCATATAAACCCGGGCTTGGCCGATGCACATTATAATTTAGGGATGGCATATAATAACCGCACCATGGCGGAAGAGGCGATTGCAGAGCTCAGGAAAACAATAGAAATTAACCCGGATTTTCAAGATGCTCTCTTTCATCTGGGTCTGCTATATGCTGAAAAAGGTCTTTTGAATGAGGCGATAGACGCACTCAAGTCAGTAATACGATTAGATCCAAACAACGAATTTGCTCACTGCAAGCTGGGAGATATTTATAAATCTGCAAAAATGTTTAGCGATGCTGTTAAAGAGTATGAAAAGGCATTGGAGATTAATCCTAAGGAGGCTGTAACTCAATATAATTTAGGGACAGCTTATGCCGGAGAAGGAGAAAAAGAGAAGGCTGTTCGTGCATTTAAGAATGCTGTAGAAATTAACCCCAATTATCCGGATGCCCATTTTGGATTAGGCCAGGTGTACTTGGATATGAAATTGCTGGATGAGGCACTAACAGAATTCAAAAAGGTAACAGATATTAATCCGCATCATGCTTTGGCATACTATTACCTTGGATTGGTTTATTACGCAAAGGGGGATACATTTAATGCTGCAAATGCCTACAGAAAATCAATAGAAATCGATCCTAAAAATCCCATGGTACACTATAATCTTGGAATCGTTTATTCTGACGAAAGATTGTTTGATGATGCCATTGAGGAATTCAGCACAGTCGTTAAGCTTGACCGAAATAATGCAGAAGCACATTACAGGCTTGGTAAGGCCTATGCCGACAAGAGAATTCTTGTTAAAGCTATATCTTCAGTTCAAAAAGCAGCGGCAGCTCATTATAATATAGAAAATCCCTACTCAGATAAAAGAGCTCTTGACGAAGCAATTATCTCATTAGAGAAAGCTATTGAAGTAAATCCCTATGATCCGGCGGTGTACTTTGACCTTGGCAGTGCATATTCCCGGAGCAGGATTCTTGATGCTGCTGCTGAATCACTGGAAGAGACAATTAGAATAGATCCAAATTTCGCAAAAGCACATTATGGCCTTGCTATTATTTATGAGAGAAAAGGTATGAAAGAAGAGGCGCAACGTGAATTATCAATTTATAAAAAACTCTTAGGTGAATGTAAGTAAAATAAAAATTTAAGCAATATCTATTTCTTTTGTAAGATAAACGTCCTGAATAGTATGCAATAGTTCGATTCCTTCCTTCATCTTCTTTTGGAACGCCTTCCTTCCTGTAATGAGTCCCATTCCACCGGCTCTTTTGTTTATTACTGCTGTTTTCACGGCCTGTTGTAAATCATCATCACCAGAAGGCCCTCCGGAGTTAATAAGCCCGGCTCTTCCCATATAACAATTTGCAACCTGATATCGCGTTAAGTCTATAAGATGATCGGATGTTAATTTCTCATATACCAGGGTATGCGTTTTCCCAAATTTTATGGTGTTATATCCCCCGTTGTTTATTGGCTGCTTTTGCTTTATAATATCCGCTTCTATAGTAACTCCAAGGTGGTTTGCCTGTCCTGTTAAGTCCGCGGATTCTTCATAGTTAATACCATCCCTTTTAAAGTTTTCATTGCGCAGATAGCACCAAAGTACGGTAAACATACCTAACTTATGCGCATGCTCAAAGGCTATTGTAATTTCTTCTATTTGTCTTAGTGATTCTTTTGAACCAAAATATATAGTGGCACCTACTCCTACGGCACCCATATCAAATGCCCGGTCAACAGATGCAAATAATCTTTGATCGTAGGAATTAGGATAGGAGAGAAGTTCATTATGGTTGATTTTCATAATGAAAGGTATCTTATGACTGTATTTTCTGGAAACAGCTCCTAAAACACCTAGTGTTGAAGCAACTGCATTACATCCTCCTTCGATGGCTAGCTTTATTATATTTTCAGGATCAAAATAAAGTGGATTTGAGGCAAAGGCAGAGCCTGCCGAGTGTTCAATGCCCTGGTCTACGGGAAGTATTGAAAGATATCCTGTATTTGCTAACCTTCCATGATTAAAAACCACCTGTAAACTTCTTAAGACTCTATTTGATCTATCAGAGATAGCAAAAATCCTATCTACAAAATCCGGGCCAGGAAGGTGCAGATTGTCTTTTGTGATGGTGGCACATTTATGCTTTAAAAGATATTCGGCATCGTCTTCTATGATTTTGGTAATCTTATCTATCATATGAGCTATTTTTTATTCCCATTAAGTTTCTTCCAACTTTTTTTTTATCCTTTCGAATTCCTCTTCGGTAATTTCACCTTTGGCAAGGCGTTTCTCTAATAACTCAAGAGGTGATTCTCTGGTATATTCTTGAATGTCAGTGCCGGTTTTTTTCTGTACACCTCTTGACGTTATAACAAGTTCGTATTTTATAATTAAATAAACTGCTATACCAATTACAAAAAAGAAGATTAACCAGCTAAATGGATCCCACATCCAAAACATAGAATTCCTCCTTCTGTGGTAAATAAGCAACAGAAATGTACCTCAAAAGTATATGAAACATCGAAAGCATTTTATTCAACTGAGAACGATTTTGCGGCCCTTAAACACATTCCATCAGGTTTCTTCTAGCTTTTTTTTAATCCTTTCGAACTCTTCTGCAGTAATTTCACCTCTGGCAAGGCGTTTTTCCAAGATCTCTAGAGGCGATTCTCCGGTATCTCCATTAAGGGCATTTCTCTTGCTTCTGGTAGTTATAGCAAGTCGGTATTTTATAAATAAGTATACAACTACGCCAATCACTATAAAAAAGATTAACCAGGTAAAAGGTCCGTACCAGAACAGCATCTTATCTCTCCTTCCTCTATGGAATGCATAGGACAAAAACATCTGAAAGTTTATGACAATATTTTTCTCTGCAAATTATTCCTGTATTTTTTTCCTAATCCTTTCAAATTCCAAATCAGTAATTTCTCCCCGGGCATAGCGCTTTTTTAAAATATCCGAAGCTGATTCCCTGGTATTAACCTTTTGATAACGCTGATAGCGTTTGCTTGCTTTGTATTCCATATAAAAGTAGAGTACAAAACCGATTATTAGAATATCCATTAGCCAGCCTGCCATGTAATATCTCCTTTCGTCCGTTTACCCTATATGGCTATCCCTTTCTATCGAATTCAGATAATTCTTACTTATGTGCGTTCTTTCAGGAATTTTATAATTTGAGCGCAGAATGCCGGTAAGTCATAAGGGTTCCGTGAAGTGATCAGATTACCATCAACAACGACTTCTTTATCAATGAATTCTGCACCGGCATTTATAATGTCATCTTTTATCGCATAAAAGCAGGTTGCTTTTTTACCTTTCAATATGCCGGCTGAGACCAAAACCCAGCCAGCGTGGCATATTGCAGCAACAAGCCTTCCATGTTCATACATATCTTTTACAAAGGTGTTTATCTCCTTATATCGTCTTAAAACATCAGGGGCGTATCCGCCAGGTACTATAACTCCATCGAACTCATTTACACTTGCTTTTTTCACTGAAAGATCTTCTTCTGCCGGATACCCTTCCTTGCTTTTATATTCTTTTTTTATTCCTGGCCCTACAAATACCGTTTCTATACCTTCTTCACGCAGCCGGAAGTAAGGGTACCATAATTCTAAAACCTGATAATGATCTTCAACGAGTACTGCCACTTTCATTGCCCTTCACCTCCTTTTACCAATAAAAAGAATCTGTTAAGCAAAGTCTTTCAGTATATCTCTTATATCAGTGTTTTCTATCTGTTCTTCTACAAGAGGCATCCTTTCACCCAGCCCTACTTTTTCTTCATAAGTCTTCTTTTCAGCCTTATAGATTATTCCAACAGGAATTTTGTCTCCCCACTCTGATGATTTCTGGAATGCTGCCAATTTATCTCCCGGGTTGTATGATTTATCGTCATTGACTTTATAAATCCTCTTTGAATACCAATCAAAAGTATTTTTTTTGTTAAACGATACACAGGGCTGTAATACATCAATTAATGCAAATCCTTTATATTTTATTCCTTCAATAATTAACCAGGAGAGGTGTTCAAGATCAGCGGCGTACCCCCTTGCAACGAATCCGGCGCCGATTGCAATAGCCATTTCTAATGGATAAAGAGGTTCTACAATTACGCCCTCAGGCTGGAATTTTGTTTCGTATCCCGGATCTGTAGTAGGTGAGGCCTGGCCTTTAGTGAGACCATATATTTGATTGTTATGAATAACCAAGGTTATATCCAGATTTCTTCTGATATTGTGAATAAAATGATTTCCACCCTCTCCATAGCAATCTCCGTCTCCGGTATTGACCACTACCGTTAATTTATGATTTGCAATTTTTGCAGCAGCAGCGGCGGGAACTGCCCTTCCATGAAGTCCGTTAAAACAATTACATTTTATATAATGTGGTAATTTTGCAGCCTGGCCTATTCCCGATACTAATAAGACATCTTTGGGATCTCTGCCGAGTTCGGCGATGGCCTTCCTCATTGCATTAAGAATACCGAAATTGCCGCACCCGGGACACCATGTTATCTCATCACCGCTTCTAAGATCTTTAGCTTCAACCATGTTTATTTCTCCTGTTCAATTTGATGAATAAGAGAATCTAAATTAAAAGGCCTGCCATCATATTTTAATATGGATCTGTCAGTTTTGATTCCAGTTTCCCGTTTTAATAATCTGGCAAGCTGAGCACCGGCATTATTCTCTACAACAACGATGTTTTTTGCTTCTTTTAACAGCCCCGTCATGTCTTCTGCGGGAAATGGCCAGACCTGAGGTAAATGGATAAGACCTATTTTTTTATCTGATATCGATTCCTTTACTTCCCTCAATATGCCATATGTAGAACCAAAGCCGACAAGAATAGTATCAGCTCCTTTTACGTCAAACGCTACGGGCTTTTCTATTTCTTTCAAAAGGCCCGCCATTTTTTTATAAAACCTTTTCTCTACCATTTTAGTTCGTATAGTGGCGTCTTCTGTTATATGTCCTTCCTCCGTATGTTCATCACTGTCTGCATAGATCGGGTCATTTATCCACGATGGTACCGCACGTGGAGATATTCCCGATTCAGTAAATTGATATCGTTTATAATTCTTTACATTTCTAGACTCCTCTTTTGGTATGATATGCCGCTGTACTTTCACTCTGTTAAGATCAAACGTTTCAATATTTCTATAAGAATCGGCTAAATGCTGATCTGACAGAATCAATACAGGTATTTGATATTTTTCTGCCATATTAAATGCCTTTATCGTTAGGTAAAATGCTTCCTCTATTGAACCAGGTGAGAATATAAGCCTTGCAAATTCACCATGACCTGCAGAAATAAGGTAATCGAGATCCGATTGTTCTGTTCTTGTTGGAAAACCGGTTGCGGGACCCGGCCTTTGCCCTTCATAGACAACAATGGGAGTTTCAGTCATACCTGCAAGACTGAAACCTTCTACCATGAGTGCAAATCCTCCCCCGGAGGTACCACTCATTGAGCGGACTCCTGCAAAAGATGCCCCGATTATCATGTTTATTGCTGCTATCTCATCTTCCGCCTGTTCAACGACCATGTTAAATTTTTTTGCATAGTGGGCCATTAGGTTTGTAAGGCCGGTAGAGGGTGTCATTGGGTACGCAGAATAAAACTTACATCCTGCAGCAATCGCCCCTAACCCTATTGCGTCATTAGCAGTCATTAAAAGCGTATCACGTGCATTACCTTTTTCTATTTTAAATATATCCCGTTTAAAATTATTTTTGGCAAAATCATACCCGGCCTGAGCAGCTTCTATATTCTTTTTTATAATATCCTCTTTCTTATCAGCAAATGCAGCTCTCAGTACATCATCTACATAACTAAAGTCTGTACCGGTCATCTCTGTCAAAAACCCACAAGCAACCGAATTAACAAATATCTCATTTCCTCCGGTTTCTTTCGCTATGGTATACATTGGTATATCAAAAAATGCCGGATTTTTCTCTGTTATATTGAATCTCTTACTATCCATGATAATTACGCCGTTTTCCGATATATCTTTTCCATGGATACTAACACTAGGTTTATCCAGTGCTACCACAATATCGGAGTTTTGACGTAACGCATATAAAGGTCTATCAGAGATCCTTATCTGATAAAAATTATTACCTCCTCGTATTCTGGACATGTAGTCTTGATTGGCAAAAATATAAAATCCTGCATCCTTGAATATATTGCATAACGCTCCTCCTACGGTTTGCATTCCCTGGCCTGCCTCACCGGCAATCTTTATTGTAATTTCATTATCCATGTGGCACCTCACTTATTTTTCGATTATTAGCTCACATCAGGATATTATCCGTTTACTATCCCTTTTCTTTCGTACACATGATAAATTTATTTACGCCCGCTTTTCTCTTAAAACACAGAAAATCTCATATATACAGCCATTAAGGAATTAAGTTAGAAAAATATATGCCAATGATACCCTTGATTGAGGGAATTAATGAAATTTTATTTTGGGTATCAGTTCATAAACCGCTTGAATTACAAAGGACATGAGGTATTATGGGCATGATTTATAAAGGCTATGTCAAGATGGTAAAAGGTGGTTTTAGTGGAGTTTGGCTCATACATGTGACATCAAAGGAATTGATATACACGTATGAGAGTGCATATCATAATGAAGCATAAAAGTGTGACATGGCACAGAAGTATGACATTCACAGAAGTGTGGCATGACACAGCATGGTATCTTTATTTATTAAAGAGTTTACGCCGTATCCTTTATTACTTGAATGCCTTTTTGGAGTGCTTGTTTATTGATGAGAAACAAATCTCCCTTTTTCCCTTTTAGTGTTGCCTGCAGCTGGTTCAAAATCTGATTGGCAGAAAATAATTGTTTTATTGCCAAATAAGCACCGAGCATAATGATATTAGAGACTAACACATTTCCCAATTTGCTGGCAATCTCTGTAGCCGGTACTCTATATATTTTAGCTTCGGAAGGGTTGTCCGGTGCTACCATGGAGGCATTTAAAATTAGGAGTCCGTTGGGTTTTAACATTCCTTTAAATTTCAAATATGATGGTTGATTCATGACAATAAGGGTATCGGCTTCTTCAATAAGTGGAGAAAAAATTTCCTCACTTGAAATAACAAGATGGTAGACGGCTGTACCACCTCTGACTTCAGTACCATAGGAAGGGAAATATGTTACATACTTCCCTTCAGTCATGGCCGCTTGTGCAAGAAGCTTTCCCAATAGCATCATTCCTTGACCACCAAAACCGGCTAAAATTATCTTTTCCGTCATAGACTTGGCTGTGGATGAATATACATTCGTATGAATAAAGTCATTTTATAAAACAGATATCTGATACTTTAACTAGTTTTTGTGTTCCCAATCCTTCACCACACCCAGTGGAAAGGTACTGGACATCTCCTCGTCAATATACTTCATTGATTCATTTGCATCCATTCGCCAGTAAATAGGACAAGGAGATAAAATTTCTATGAGAGAAAATCCTCTTTTCTCCACCTGAGTCTTGAACCCTTTTTCAAGTGCCTTTTTTGTTTTTCTGATGTTTTCGGGGGAAGACAGACTTACCCTTTCAATATAACTGCTGCCTTCTAAAACTGCTAAAAGCTCACAGATGCGGATAGGATATCCGTGGTTTGCCGGATTTCTTCCTGAAGGGGTAGTTACCGTTTTTTGTTTTATTAAAGAGGTTGGCGCCATTTGACCGTTTGTCATACCATAAATGGCGTTATTAACAAAAATAAAGGTGATATTTTCTCCTCTGTTTGCAGCATGGATAATTTCTGCTATTCCTATTGCCGCTAAATCTCCGTCTCCCTGGTATGCAAATACAATGTGGTCAGGGTGAACCCTCTTTATACCTGTGGCGACGGCAGGTGGACGGCCATGAGCAGCTTCACACATGTCAATATCAAGATAGTTATAAGCAAGAACAGCGCATCCTACAGGTGCTAATCCTATAATCTTTCCCCGAATATTCCATGCGTCAATAATCTCTGCGATTAATCTCAATACAATCCCATGACCGCAGCCAGGACAAAAATGTGTTACGGTATCTATAAGTGTTTTTGGCTTTTCATATATTGCTTGCATATTCCTTAATCTCAGCTAATTGAAGTAATTTATTTGCATCCCGGTCATCCGGTACAATTTCCACGATTTTCCTGATTACCTCCAGAGAGGTAGGTACACCCCCACCTGTCCTTCCGTAAAAATGGACAGGACATCTTCCCTCCGCTGCCAGTCTCACATCTTCAACCATCTGTCCGGCACTCATTTCAACGGTTAAAATGCAACGTACCCTCTCTGATATCTTCCGGATAATCTTTTTCGGAAACGGCCATAAGGTAATTGGGCGTATCAAACCTACCCGAAACTTGAGCTGCTGACTCCTCTTGACGACCTCTTTGCATATCCTTGCAGAAGTGCCGTAAGCAATCAGAACAATGTCTGCCTTATGAATATTAACTGTCTCATAACGGACTTCGTGTTCTTCGATTTTCTTATATTTTTTCTGCAGATGGGCGTTGAATTCTTCCAGTTGACCTTTAACAGGATAAAATGATTTTATTACCCTCTTTTTTCTTCCTTCGGCACCTGTCAGCGCCCAGTCTTTGTTTGGGAGGTCTTTTTTCATTTTTTTATGAAATTCCACAGGCTCCATAAGCTGTCCTATCTGAGCATCTCCTAAAATCAAAACCGGGATCCGGTATTCATCTGCAAGGTCGAAGGCATCATAAATAAGATCGGCCATTTCCTGAACAGAACATGGTGCAACTACAATTGTATGATAGTCGCCGTGTCCTCCTCCCTTTACAGCCTGAAAATAATCTGCTTGTGATGCGGATATGTCACCCAATCCTGGTCCTCCCCGTTGTATGTTAACAATTACACAGGGAAGTTCGCTTCCTGCCAGATAGGAAATTCCTTCCTGCTTTAAACTTATACCGGGACTGGATGAAGATGTCATTGTACGGCCACCTGCTGCTGCACTCCCGTAAACCATATTGATAGCTGCGATCTCACTTTCAGCCTGTATAAAAGTACCACCAACTTGAGGCATTCTTATTGATATGTAATTGATAAGTTCATTCTGAGGTGTAATAGGGTATCCATAATAATATCTGCAACCCGCTAATACAGCCGCCTCTGCGGCAGCTTCATTCCCTGTTAATAATTGTTTCATTATTGATATGCCCCGGTAATTAATGTATAGGAATTCTAATTTAAGTGTTAATTTTCTCGTAATAAATCTCTATCGCTGCATCAGGACACATTATTGCACATTTTTTACAGCCATCACATTCTGCATCCTCTCTAAACTTTACAGGGTGCAATCCCTGCTCGTTTATCGTATCGGAACTTATCAATGATTTATTATGGCATACGGGTATACAGAGAAGGCAACCCTTACAATGATTCTCTTTTATTTTAATTACGGCCATAATTAGGCTGTCCTCCCCAGTTTAATTTCTCACGCAATACCCCGTAAAACGTCCTTGTACCTGTATGAATCATTTGAACCTCAATGTCTGACCGTTCTACTTTTATCCTATCACCCATTTCTAATTCTACAAAAACCTGACCATCCACAGTAAGTCCGGTACCACTCAATTGAGACAAGAGTTCCATTTCTATCTTTACGTCCCCGGAAACAACTAGCGGCCGGTTGGTTAATGTATGAGGGCATATGGGCGCAATAATAAATGCATTTAATTCAGGTGCTAAGAGTGGTCCACCTGCTGATAAAGAATGTGCTGTTGAACCTAAAGGGGTTGATATTATTAAGCCGTCTGCCCTGTAGGTCGCAACATCTTCCCCGTTAATATTTAATTTAATAGAAATTAACCTCGATAAGGATGAACGGGAGACTACTGCATCATTAATACCTGTAGATTCATGAATTATTCTACCCTTGCGCTCAGCACTGCATAGAAGAAGCATTCTTTTTCGTATCTGATAATTTCCGGCAAATATCTTTTCTAAAGAAACGTATACATCCTTTTCCATAAGTTCTGCAAGAAAACCAAATCTCCCCATATGTACACCAATGATTGGTATCTGATTTCTTCCTAGTCCCCTGCAGGTAGAAAGAATCGCTCCATCGCCTCCAAACACCACAGCTATTTCAGCATCTCTTTTCTCGAAATTTTTTTCTTTAGATAAATCGATAATATCGATAATAACATACCTTTCAAACCACGGCTTTAACCCGAGAATTGACTCAGAAATCTTTTTCCTGCTTAGATCACCTAGGATCAGAATTTTTTTCATTTGTTTAAACAGATAAACGCCGCTTTTCTGTTTGGGTTAATGAACTTTGTATATCCATTAACTCAAGCGTTGCAATAAATTTATCGGCAATTCCATTCTCATCCAAATTTATGGTTTTCAATACCAGATTCCTGGGGCCATGTTCAATAAAACAATCAGGGATACCGACTCTTATAATCTTATTCACGTCTTCCCTTTCATCAGCTACAAGCTCAAGTACCGCAGAACCAAAACCACCCATCAGTGCGTGGTCTTCTACTGTCATAATCAGCTTATAATTTCTTACAAGTTCTAAAATAAGTTCTTTATCTAGAGGTTTTGCGAATCTTGCATTAACTACAGTAACTTCTATACCTTTTTTGCTGAGTTTTTCTGCTGCATGTAAGCACCTGTATACCATGGCACCATAGGCAAGAAGAACTCCTTCCGTTCCTTCTCTTAGCACCTCGGCCTTTCCAATATCGAATGTTTTATACTGTGGATCGAGTTTTTCATCAGGGATATCTTCCCTTGGGTACCGGATTGCTACAACCTTACCTGAACCCAGGGCAATCTTTAACATAGATTTTAACTCGTTCCCGTCTTTGGGTGCCATTAAGATAATTTCCGGCAGGTTTCGGAGGTACGTAATATCAAACACTCCATTATGGGTAGGGCCGTCACTGCCGACAATTCCTGCCCGATCTAAAGCAAATACAATTCCATTCCTCTGGAGACATGCATCATGAAAAACCTGATCATAGGCCCTTTGCAGGAATGTTGAGTAAATAGCTGCCACCGGTTTTAATCCTCCTGCGGCCAGTCCATTGGCCAGGCCAACAGCATGCTGCTCGCAGATTCCAACATCGTAAAATCTATCGGGAAATTTCTTTCCAAAAGAGATTATACCAGTTCCGTCAGGCATGGCGGCTGTGATACCTACTATCTTAGGATCATTACCTGCCAGTTCTACAAGAGTTTCTCCAAAAACATCTGTATAAGAAATATTTTTCTGATTTTTTGCAGGCTGCGTAATTTTTCCGTTGCACATTTCAAATTTACCGGCACTATGGTACTGCACCGGATTTTGGGATGCCGGTTCAAAACCTCTTCCCTTTTCTGTTACCACATGCAAAAGAACAGGACCGGAGAGGTGTTTGATATCATTCAATGTCTCAATTAGCGTTCCGAAGTTATGTCCGTCAATCGGACCAAAATAATTAAAACCAAGGTCCTCGAATATCTGCCCCGGAACAACTCCTCTCCTTATTAATTCAACAATATGTTCCAGCGTCTTTTCAACTGGTTTGCCTAGTACAGGCAGGATATTCAGTAAATTATGAACATCTTTCTTAAGATCCGCAAATAATGGAACGGTTCTGATTTTATTAAAGTACTTTGAAAAAGCACCAACGGTATTAGAGATGGACATTTCATTATCATTTAATACCACTAGCAAGTTTTTTTTAAGATAACCGGCATGATTCAACGCTTCCAGCGACATTCCTGCCCCTATAGCTCCGTCACCCACAACGGCCACAATTGATCTTTTGCATCCAAGAATTTCATCAGCACAAGCCATTCCGAGGGCCGCTGATATGGCGTTTCCGCTGTGGCCGCAGGTAAAAGGGTCGTAAATGCTCTCATTTTTATCCGGAAACCCGCTTAAACCCTTATATTGCCGTAAAGTTGGAAATTTTGATCTCCTGCCAGTAAGAATCTTGTGAACGTATGCCTGATGGCCTACGTCCCATACAATTCTATCCTTTTTAAAATCAAAACAATAGTGCAGGGCTATAGTTAGCTCCACTACGCCAAGGTTTGAAGAGAGATGTCCGGGATTTTTTGAAACGACGTCTACTATCAATTCCCGAATTTCTGCCGCTAATTTCGGTAAATCCTCCACCCTTAGCTTTTTCAAATCCTCTGGATATTCAACACAATCCAATAATTTACTCATATTTCATCAGTTAATTTTAATTTAAAATTTATGTAGTAAAATATTTATTCCTGTTTCGTTTCAAAGGTGTCCTCTACATGAAAATCCTTTGTATGTATTATACCATTTCCATCTTTCGTTAACATTTGAATCTTTTTTTCGGCATTTTCCAATAGGGCAATACACTGTTTATACAGCTTAATACCGTTTTCGTATTCAGACAGGGTATCATCTAAAGATAAATCTCCCTTCTCAAGCCGTTCAACAATTTCTTCTAATCCTTTTAACACATCTGCAAATTTTGTCTTGGCCATAAATTAAAAGTCTTCTACTAACTTGACGTATAGGAATTTCAAAGTTTCAGAGTTGGTTCAGTCGTCCACGATTGAACCGAAACGTTTAGCATGCCTCATATGCCTGGAATAAACCAAAACGTACAGGCCTATGCTAAACACATGGTTCAATCTACAAGATTGAACCAACCGCAGTTGCCATCGGCGGGTTCAGGTCTGTGACCTGAAACCATGAGTTTATTTAGATCATACGCTACGTACAGGTGACGACAAAATCAACAATATAAAACGCAGGGTTCGGGTTACAAACCCAAACCTGCAGTAGGCTGCCGAAGGCATAATTTATTCCAATATTTCAACTATTGAAGATACAATGGTGCCATGGAAAAGGCGTATCCTTATTTTTCCCCCTATGCTCAATGCTTCGGTCGACTTAATAGGTTTGTCATCGTCTGTGCTTGTCGTGATAGAATAGCCCCTACTCAATACTTTTAACGGGCTCACACATTCCAATCTGCTTGCAAGAGATATGAGCCGTTCTTTTTCCAGTTCCACTTTGTGCTTACTTGCTACGGTGATCCTCTGCACAGTTTCATCTAATTCTTGTTGTAACCTCAGAATCTTATCAAAAGGCCTTTTAAGTGAGAGACTGTTTTTCATTCCCAGTACCCTGCTTCTAACAAGCAATATTTTATTATACAAGGCTTGGATAAGTCTAGTTTTAATTTTTTCTAATGAATCTTTAAGCTGGTCATAGCATGGTATGACTAACTCACCTGCTTCTGTGGGAGTAAGCGCTCTTTTGTCTGCAACCAGATCTGAAATCGTTACATCTATTTCATGGCCAACGGCGGAAATAACAGGAATTTTAGAGGCGTAAATACTTCGGGCAACTACTTCCTCGTTGAATGCCCATAAGTCTTCCAGACTGCCGCCGCCTCTTCCTATGATCATTACATCGATATCTGGAATGTCATTTAAGTCTCTTATTGCCTGG
>CAZPUD010000028.1:0-22107 GCA_964589115.1 uncultured candidatus Brocadiaceae bacterium
GGTCTGACGGGAGAAATACCGATATTATATATCCCGTCTGTAAATAAGATTATTAATTTGTTTTTAAGTACATCTCTTCTTTCCATTTCTTTGATAAAAGAAATAGCATAATCGGCAAGATATTCTTTATTAATACTGTCTCTTAATTCTTTAACAGCAAATTGTTTTCCCATCTCTTCTTCGAATAAGGCAGCAACGGAAGTAAAAAGACCCTCTCCTATAGAAGTTTGATAACCTACCTGAGATGCCTGTATGCGTTCTAAGGATTTTTCAAGTAATTGTGTTTCCATTGTAGGCATAACGATAAGAGCAGCGTCAGTGCCAAAGATTGTAATGCCCAGTAGGTCATTTGGGCGTTTTTTGATAAAATCACCAACAATTTTTTTTATGGTTTCGATGGCCGTTCCCGTCATACTAAAAGAGGTATCTATACAAAGGACAATCTCCCGCCCACGCAAGGTCGTCTCCTCTTTGTAGTATTTTGTCTGTGGGTGTGAAATGGCTATGATTAAAAAGAATATTGAACCAAAAAATAGAGGTTTGGATGATTGACCTATGGTTTTTTTGAAACCTTCAGGTTCTTTGGTATGGTAGAGACTTGAATATCCAATAAATACTCCTTCCTTCCAAAAGAAATATAACAAACCAAAAGGGATAAAGAGCAAAAGCATCCAGGGATTTGCAATGGTCATGTATTATCCTTAATATATTCCTTTATTCCTTACTGAATAAGTCGGAAAAGCCGAAATACGAAGCACGAAATACGAAACAAATTCAAATAAAAGATGAAACCACAGATTTCACGGATGACACAGATATAAAATAGAAAATACGAAATTAGAAATACGAAACAAATTCGAAAATACAAAATCTCAATGACAAAAACCCTGGGTGAGTTCAGGTTACAAACCTGAACCCGCGGGGGAGTATCTTTTTATCTGTGAAATCTGTGTAATCTGTGGTTCCAGTATGTTTTGTTCATTTAAACATTAGAATTTAGGATTTGCCTGCCCTGTTAAATAAATGATTTAATAGAGTAAATATTTCGAGATTCGAATTTAGAATTTAGACACCTCGACATATCGACAAAATTTTGTCAATATTAGGCGCTAAGCGCCTAACCTGGAATTCGTCTGCACCATAATCTCTTCAATTCCCTGTATCATTTTATTTGCTGTTTCTTTATCAGTTTTTTTCCCGAAGATAAGGGCGTCGAGTTGTTTTAATACCGCTTGAGCCGTGGCATAAGTTTCTTCCGATAGGTATTTTTTTGTATCATTGGTGAGGAAGTCTGATGTTGTGGCGGATTGTGCCATTTCAGTTGAAAGGCCGACAAGCGTACCTAGATATGATCTTAATGCCTTATCAATATTATAGATAAGGTTTTGATCTATAGTATCCCCATTCGTATGCTGGAATTGGGCCATGGCACTTTTTAATCTTTCAAGGGCAATCCGAGGGGTCTCATGTACAGGTTTGGGTGTAACAGTAGATAACCCTCTTGCCATTGACCTTATGACTAATACACACAAAGATAGAAACAAAATAATACCCAACCCTATTGGCAGGTATCCGCGCAGAAGGACATAATTTTTTGAATAATAGAGAGGTCCTTTAATTCCCTCAAGAGGTACGTCAACTGCTTTTAAAAGGCTGTTTATGATAATAGGAATAGGAATGGTTTTTACTTCCAGTGTTTCAATTGTACCATTAATTTTTTGACTGTTGTTTCCAGTCTGAGATTCTACATAATAGGTGATCGTTTGTGCAGGAATTTCTGCTGCCTTTTTTTTCCCACCAAGCTCATATAGAGAAATAGTATAGTTTATGGAGATTTTTTCAATATCCCCTTCTTTTTGCTTGACGATATCCTTCTTTAAGACTTCAAAGGGAGAGAAATTGAGTTTTTCAATATTTTCCCAAAGTAATTTTACTCTCTTTTCATGTAGGATTGTAAGTGTATAGTTGATGTGATCACCAATAGTGATAACATCTTTATCTACTTTTCCTTCAATAAAAATTGGTACCTTTTTAATAGCAATGGGGGAAGATACGGCACTGCCTTCACTCTTATCAACTTCATTTTTGTATGAAAGGGAAAAGGATGGAATGGAATATATACCATCTTTTATATCACGAGGTAAAGAAAGCGCGTAGGTTATAACGATATAATCATGTTCGTTATCAAAGATTTGTCGTTCCCCGATTGTTACGCCTTCAATCTTGAATGGATGGAGATTAATTTTATCTATTCCTTCCAGATTAACCGTTACCCCCAGCTTCCAGATAGCCTGAACGGTTAAATGAAGTATTTTACCGGTAATTAATCGGTAATCATCAATAAATGTCCAAACCTCGAGCGGTTTATCTGTTAGTGTTGGTCCCTGTTCTGTTTCTGTTGGTTCCTGTGTTATGATTTGTTCCTGTGCATGCAAATGGACAGGATGGCTGCTGAAAAAAACCGAACAGATAAATAAACTAATAAGGATATGTCTCATCGTCTTCTTCTTCCCCCTCTTCTGGAGCGTTTTTCAAAAAATTCCGAGATTTTTTTTATCCATATTTCTTCGTTCTCTTCTGTGGATAAATTAAGATAATCTATATTTAATTTTTTAAATAATGTTAAATAAGGCCTTGGTTTATCCAGTGTTGTCGAAATATCAAGTAGTTTCGTTGCACCTGTTTCTATATCACGTGCGATAAAAAAACCCCTTGTGTCAGGTAAGTTAGTTTCTACCCTGTCTGAAATAATGACAGGGATTACTTCATGTAAGTATGATAATGTTTTTAGTGATTGTTCATAATTGTAAGATGCTAGAAAGTCCGACAGGATAAATATGAGCGCTGGTGAGGTAACTTTTTCGTTTAAAAACTTAATTGGACAATTTAGATCGGTATAATTACTGGATGGTATCTCGGTTAGAATATTTTTTATATTCTTTAATGCTTCTTTTTCACCTGCCTTTGGTTTGATGTAGTTTTCTATTTTATTGGTAAATGTAACAAAACCTATTTCATTGCCAGTTTCTGAGGCGGCATAAGCAATAATAGAGAGGACGGATGATTGAACGTCTTCTTTTGTATTTATAAAAGAGCCGAATTTCTCAGACCGGCTCTTATCAATAAGAAATAAGATCGTTACACGTTTATCTACCAATTTTACACGTACATAGGGTCTTCCTGTTCTTGCTGTTGTTTTCCAGTCTATTGATCTGAAATCGTCTCCGGGCTGGTATTGTCTTAGTTCATCCAATTCTAATCCATGTAGTGCGTTCTGGTAACTAGAAAATATTCCGTTAAAGAGATTTCCGATTAACCGGTGTAAATAGATCCTTATTCTTCTCTTCATTCAAGTTAGTCCTATGAAGTCCCCCTTAACAAAGGGGGATTTAGGGGTTGTGTGTTTTCCTGGCATTTTTACAACCCCCTTACCCTCTTTTCTAAGGGGGATTTTACGCATGCTACCGTCAGCAAAACTGCTTAAATAAAATAAAAATTCCGATCAAACTAGTCCAATCGCGTGACATGCTGGAGTATGTTCTTAATAACGTCATCAGGTTCAATACCTTGTGATTCTGCCTCATGGGAAAGGATAATCCTATGCCGCAGAACTGGATAAGCCATTCTATGAACATGCTCCGGCAATACCATATCGTCTCCATGTATATAGGCGTACACGCGGGATGCCTTTGCTAAAGCAATAGTTGCCCTCGGTGAAGCCCCATACGTTATAAGACCTTTTAACTCACCGTTAGTCTCTTCAGGTCTTGTTGCCCTCACAAGCCGTGTAATATATTTTACGATAGGTGATGTTTCATTCAGGGGAAACCATTCAGTAATAATATGCCGTAGAGAGAGCACCTCTTCCGGAGTCAAAACAACTTCTAAAGTGGCCGCTTCATCCCGGATTTGTCTTTTCGTAATTTCTCTTTCATCTCCATATGTAGGATAACGTACTTTTAGTTTAAACATGAACCGGTCTATTTCAGCTTCGGGTAACAAGTATGTTCCTGATATTTCAATGGGGTTCTGAGTTGCCAGTACAAGGAATAATTTTTCTAAGGGATAAGATTCCCGGCCGATCGTTACTTGCTTCTCCTGCATTGCCTCAAGGAGGGCGCTTTGAACCTTTGCGGGAGAGCGATTAACTTCATCAGCAAGTAATAAATTGGTAAATACGGGACCCTTTTGTATTCTACTCTTTTTTGTCTCCGGATCCCACAATTCAAATCCTGTGATATCGCCGGGAATGAGATCGGGTGTAAATTGTACCCTTTGGAATTTTGCATCTAACACACGTGCAACCGTCTTTACGGTTAGGGTTTTCCCCAGACCGGGATAACCCTCCAGGAGAATATGACCGTCTGACAGGAGCGCTATGATGATCCCTTCTACCATTTCGTCTTGTCCGACAATAACCTTTCCTACTTCTTTTTTTATTCTTTCAATTTTTTCTTGAGTAGATTCCCTACTGATAAGTTCCCTATCATGTACTTCTTTCTTTCTTACGCGTGGTTTCACGATTTAACCCCCATTAGAATGCATCGGGTCCTGTTAATTTGCTTTTTTCTCATTTAATTGTTTAAATTTAAGCTTTGTAACGCAAGGTACACTTTGTAGCAAGAGCTTTTCATATATAGTCATATAATTATATTTACTGATGTTTGTATTTACAAACAAATTATAATTCATTTGGAGAAAAAACAGTTGTATAAACTGTTATGGACAGGAAGTAACTGGTCTGTGTTTAAACGTTGTAAATAATTTTATTTCCAGTTAAAATTGTATTGACAGTAAATTTGAAAATGTGTATATATTTTAAGTTTGATATTATAACTATAAATAACTAAACATATTAATTCACTATATAAATTAATAAACTTATAAATAATTTTATAAAACTTATAGAAAGGGGTTTGGAAATGTCGTTCTCAAAACCAAATGCATCGGTAGCAACGCGTACGAAAAATAGAACACCAAATGATAGAACGCATGCTAGCGGTATGTGCTCAATCTGTGTGGATGAGTGTCCCGGTTTATGCGAGATTGGGAAGTCTGCTTTCCGGGCAATGGAAAATTTGTATCCACAGCCTTTCGGTACACTTACTGCAGGGACTGATAAGGAATATCCTGTAGATTTTTCACATTTGAATATTATGGGGACAGCCGTTGGAGCTGTGGGGATAGAGGCTGATAGTGATAAAGCAATCTTTGAGAATGTAAACACGGAAACAAGATTGGGGAAAGATAAGGGTATTAAGTTAAGACTGCCTATTATGATTCCAGGATTAGGGTCAACAAAGGTGGCCAAAACGCATTGGGATGGCTTAGCCGTCGGTTCTGCAATCTCTGGTACTGCATTAACTATTGGTGAAAATGTAGGAGGTATGGATCCTGCTTCTAAATTTGAAAAAGGTAGGATATCTCACTGTCCTGATATTGAATACCGTGTAAAGTCTTTTAAGGATTGGCAGCAGGATGGTTATGGAACGATCGTATTGCAGGAAAATGTCGAGGATAACCGGTTGGGTGTGCTGGAATATGGTATAGCAAAATTGGGTGTTCAGGCCGTAGAATTAAAATGGGGCCAGGGTGCAAAGGATATAGGTGGTGAAGTTAAAATCGATAATTTGGAAAAGGCAAAAATGTTAAGAGATCGCGGTTATATCGTGTTGCCTGATCCTTACGATAATAACGTGGCTTCTCTTTTTGGTAAGTCTTTTAAGGAATTTGAAAGACATTCCAGGGTTGGAATGGTTACAGAAGAGGCGTTTGTAAAGAGGGTTGCAGAGTTAAGAAAGGCCGGAGCCAAATACGTTTTCCTGAAGACCGGGGCTTATAGACCTGCCGACCTTGCAAGGGCGGTTCGTTATTGCTCTGCTGCCGGTGTCGATGTCTTAACAGTTGATGGAGCAGGTGGTGGAACAGGTATGAGTCCATGGCATATGATGAATGAATGGGGCGTACCTACCCTATATATTTCTGCTCTTACTTATAATTATGTGCATACATTAGCATCAAAAGGTAAATACGTTCCGGATATTATTCTTGCCGGTGGCTTTGCATTTGAGGACGATATCTTTAAAGCTATCTCACTTGGCGCCCCTTATGTCAAGGCTGTTGGTATGGCACGTCCTCCAATTTGCGCTGCTCATGTTGGAAAGTTAATTGCCGAACAGATAAAGAATAATGAGATTGACAGGACTATTGAGTTCTATGGAAAAACTATGGATGAGATATTTGTTCTGGCACCTAAAATAAGGAGGTTGTTCAGTTCCAATGGTAAAGAAGTACCCCCGGGGGCGATAGGTGTTTATTCATATTATCAGCGTTTATCCCAGGGACTGCGTCAGCTTATGTGTGGTGCAAGAAAATTTGCATTAGAATATTTGACAAGAGATGATATAGTGTCTCTAACGCGTGAAGCGGCTGAGATAACTGGTATACGATATATAATGGATGCAGACCGCGAAGAAGCAGACAGGATCCTCATGGGAAAAGAAACAGCTAAAATCAGACCGTCTAATAAGAAGTCCAAGTCTAAGCCTAAACCAAAGTTAAAACCGAAACAGAAAGTAACTCCTAAAACTAAGGCAAAAGTAAAAAAATAGCCGGCTTTATTTTTCGATATTCCCGTTGAAAAAGGAATAGAGAATGATATAATGCTACGGGCAATAGGTTGGAATATCCTATATAAAAAAGAAAAAGGAGGAAATTAAAAATGGGTAAGCGATGGTTGGCATTATGTTTTGCAGGTTGTTTTGGTGTAGTTTTGGGTGTTGTTGGTATGGGGGCAGAGGATGCTTATGCAAAGGGAGGCAAGAAATTAGCAGCAGAAGGTGCTGTATTTGATTTTAAGGCACATACTTCGGCTTCAATAAGTATTTATGGGAACGTTTCGGATAAGGGGCGTCGCCCGGTTGAAGGGGCGGTTGTATCCCTAAGGGATGGACGAAGAGAGACAGCAAGAGGTGAATCAGGTCCCGACGGTGGTTATTGGATCGAAGGTCTCCAGCCAAATACGAAATACACGGTGTTTGCAGAGAAACGTGGCATGGGTAAAACGAGATCAGTAAAGTTTAAAACTGACAGAGATGAGTTTGGTAGTTATATTATCAATTTCCAGTTTAAAAAACCTCAGGAAAGATAGAATTAGAGCATTAGCCATTGCAGATAATTGTGTTTTGTTAGGTTGATAAAGGGTTAAATTTATTATTTGAATTGATGATTTTTGTGTTGAAAGGGTTTTTCAGTATCATTACGGTATTGAAAAACCCTTTTTTTTGGTTATATCATGCATTTTATCAAAAAATTGCCCCCAATTTGGGAATTTGATTCTAACTTGCCATTAGCGAGACAGGCTAGTACAGAATTTTTATTTCCTTTTGTTAAAAAGAGTAAGTTTAGTTATTGTAGTAAGTTAAAAAATATTTATATTTTTTTTGTTATTTTTTGTATATTTTTTATTGGCTGTCAAAAAAAGAAAAGCGTTGTTTTAATTTCAATTGATACCTTACGTGCGGATCACGTAAGTTTCTACGGATATACACGAAATACAACACCGGTGCTTGATACCCTTTCAAAAGGAGGTTATTCATTTAAAAATGTAACTTCCACATCCTCATGGACGGCACCTGCTATGGCATCTCTTTTTACAACCTTAATGCCCTCACAGCACGATATAAAACACGGGGTATGTAAGTCGGGAAGTGTTTATGGCCAGGAAGTACTAGATGAGTCATATGTAACTCTTGCTGAAGTATTGAAAGAAAATGGTTTAACGACCTTCGGAATTTCGTCAAATCCTCACATAACTGAAGAACTGGGTTTTGCACAAGGTTTTGATTATTTCACCTCCTGTAAATTTAGTGATGCAGAAGAAGTGACTAAAACAGCGGTTGATTTCATGACAGAGTATAAAGACGATAAGCCGTTTTTCTTATGGGTACACTACTTTGACCCACACTGGCCATATAGAAAACAAGAGCCATGGATTTACAATTATGCACCTAAATATAACGATGAGTTAAAACGATTTTACCATATGAACCTGCCTAAGGTGCGTATTGCAGCAAAAATAAAAAAAGGTTCAAACATATTAAGAAAATTGGTTGCTCTTTATGATAGTGAGATTAATTATGTAGATCAATCTATCGGTAAATTAATAGATGCCATTCCTGGTATGGAGGATGCCATGATTATCGTGGTATCCGATCACGGAGAAGGCTTTTTAGAACACAATTCTTTAGATCATGGATATCAATTATATGAGGAGTCCATTAATGTGCCGCTTATCATAAAATATCCTAATGCAAAAAGAGACGGGAAAAAATTTTTTCACACCCCTTGTAGTATTGCCGATATCCCTATAACCGTTCTCGATTGGCTGGATATTAAAAATATCTATCACTTCCAGGGAAAAAGTCTGATGCCATTAATAACGGGAAAGGTACCAGATGAAGCAAATGGCTCCAATCGTGTAATCCTCAGCGAACTAAATCGGTTTGGTAAAGATTTGATTTCTTTAAGGATCGGGAAATGGAAATATATTTATGATTTTAAGAACAAAAAAGAGGAGTTGTATGATTTATCTGTCGATTCAAATGAAACTGTAAATGTTATTACAAAAGAACCTCAGTTCCGTAATGAAGTAAGAAGTAAACTTTCCGAGTGGCTTGCGATTGTCAGAGAACCTAAAGTAAAAACAAAACGGGTAGAATTGGATGCGGAAAGCGTAGAAAGACTGAAATCCTTAGGTTATATTGAATAAATCATGAACAAAGTACGGTATTATTTCCCTATTTTTCTTATAATCTCAGTTTCCTTCCTGGTTTATTTAAATTCACTTAGGAACGGTTTTGTTTGGGATGATATGGTTTTGATAGTGGATAATGAGGGTATTGCCAAATGGAGTCGTTTCTTGGAAAGCTTTGTAAGGGATTTTTTTGACACGGCAGATGATACCATTGAATTTAAATACGGTTATTATCGTCCCATAATAAGTCTTAGTTATATGACCGATCATGCCTTATGGGGATTAAGACCATGGGGATTTCATCTTTCCAATATTATTTTTCATACTTTAAGTTGTGTTCTGGTCTATTTGATATGTAACTACTTATTCAATAATTATTATACCTCCCTAATTGCTTCTCTGTTATTTGCCTGTCATCCTATCCATACAGAATCTGTTACATGGATATCAGGCCGTACCGACGTTATTGCCGGGATGTTTTTTTTGTCAGCCTTTTACCTATATCAGAAGGCGATGCACCACTCCTTGAAAAAGAAATATAGGATTGATGATTATTCCGGGTCGGTAACGGCCCTACCGTTATCTTTTTCCTGTAAAGAGAGGGAAATCGGGGATTGCCTTGGAATACTAAGGCAGTTTTTCGAACAGGGGGCAATCTTTTATGTATTTTCTATTGTGTTATTTGCTATTGCAATGCTCTGTAAAGAAATGGTGGCAACTTTACCATTTCTTTTAGTTGCTTATACCTTTTACTTTGCAAAATGGAGTGGTATAAAAAATTTTAGAATATCGATTTTTTTGAGCATTCCTTATTTTCTTGTTCTCCTTATATACAGCATTACACGTTTTCTTGTTTTGAAAATTTCCACAGTAGTTAATCCTGGCGGGGAGGAGATGACACACTTCTACCCTACAGCGATTTCGTTTATAAAAACCATTTTTCTTTATTTATATAAGCTTGTTTATCCCTTACCATTGAACGCATATATACAAAATCCCATGTCTTTTTCTGCAGCAGAACCTGTCATTGTTTTTTCTCTTATAGGATTTGTTGCCCTTATTCTTCTCATTGTTTGGTTAAGGAAGAGATGGACTCATATGTCATTCATGATACTTTTTTATTTAGTGACATTGTTGCCTTTATCTAACTTTATTCGCATCTCAGCACCATGGGATATGGGCTTTGTTATGGCAGAGAGGTTCCTGTACATACCATCTTTTGGTTTTTGTGGTATAGTTGCAATATCACTGGCGAGTATATTAAAGACAAAAAAACATTCATCCTTAGTGCTAAAATATGTTGCAATTTCACTGATGATTATCCTTTTAATCTGCTATTCGGCCCGCACATTTTTGAGAAATAGGGACTGGGTAGATGAAAAGACTTTTTTTCTAAAGACAGTGAAAGATGCACCGGATGCAGCTCTGATTCAGCATGCATTAGGTAATGTGTACGCAAGGGAAGAAAATTATGAAAAAGCATTGGATTACTATAATAAATCATTAGAACTATACCCCCTCTATCATGCTGCATACAATAATATAGGTACAATATACAGTAAACATGGGCTTCTTGATTATGCAATAACTTCATTTAAAAATGCTATAAAAATAAACCCTGATTATGTACAGGCTCATTTCAACCTTGGGACGATGTATTACCAAAAGGGTATGCTTACGGAGGCATCCGATGAATTCAAAAGGGTGCTTGCATTGAGTAAAAACTATGTAAAGGCTCACAATAATTTAGGTATTATTTATGCCGAGAATGGGCAATTGAGTGAAGCTATCTCCGAATTTGAGAAGATAATTGCGTACGATCCGCAAAATGAAAAGGCAAGAAACAATTTATCAATACTAAGAGAGGAACTGACTGGCGGATCTGCTCTAAACAGGAATTTACCATGAGAATTGCGTTAGTAGTATATCAGTTTATTATAGAAAAGGGCGGGGTGGAAAGGTATGTATCTGATTTATCTCAACAGCTTCTCAGGAGAGGTTATGAGGTCCATATATTTGCACATCGGTTTAGTCAAGACTCTGATAAGAAATTAATTTTTCACTATGTCCCCGCCATTGCCTGGTGGTCACCTTTAAAGTACTGGACATTTGCAGTAAATACGCCAAAGATTATTAAAGAAAGCGGAATAGAATTTGATATTGTTCATGGATTTACCCAGACGTTGTCTCAGGATATTTATCAGGTTGGTGGCGGATGCCATTGGGATTATATGATGCATACTTATCCCTTAATGCAATATACGCCTGGAAAAATTATCATGTGCCTTAATCCAAGACACCTCAGCATTCTACTTTTAGAAAAGATAATTTTTAAGAAAAAATGTTATAAACAAATCATTTGCGTTTCAGAACAATGCAGGAAAGAACTTTTGCACCATTATAAACAACTTGCCGCAGACATAGAGGTTGTCTATAATGGTGTCAATACTCAATTATTTACAGATCAAAACAAATCCGTATGTAGCAATACAATCCGTACTAAATATGCAGTAGCACCGGATGAGATTCTTTTATTATTTGTTGGTTCAGGATTTAAGAGAAAAGGGCTAAAACACGTTATCGATGCCATATCTCTCATGGAGAGAAATACAAAGATAAAACTGCTTGTTGTGGGAAAAGGAAATGCTGCAGAATACCGGAGATTTGCAAGACAAAGGGGCGTTTCCAATAAAATAATCTTTGCTGGCACCTGTAAAAATGTTCAAGAGATTTATGCAGCAGGAGATATATTTGTTTTTCCAAGTGAATATGATCCCTTTGGTATTGCGTGTCTTGAAGCAATGGCAACGGGACTTCCCGTCATCGCAAGCAGGTCGAGTGGCATATCGGAAATTATCACAGAAGGGGAAGAAGGCTTTCTTGTTAATTATCCAATCGACGCAAAAGAAATCGCAGATTATATCTATATACTCTTAGATAAAAAAACAAGGGAAAAGCTGGGTTTTGCTGCCAGACAAAAATCAGAGATGTATTCTTTTGAGGCGAACACCGAAAAAATATTACGCATATATCAAAAGTTATTGAATAAGAGAAGTAATTAAAATGTATGTTAAGTATACAAAAAATAACATCCGGTGGTTAGTAAAAGATACTTTATCGGATTCGTTAAAAGAAATGTTAGACTCTATCGATGAGGATAAGGATTGTGAGATTATCCGCAGTGGTAAAAACAGAAAAGTATTAAAATGTACACATAATTATGAATCATATTATATAAAACAATACTCGGTAAGATCCAATCTGAAGGTTATCAAAACGTTATTCTCCTCATCAAAAGCGCAGAGGGAATGGAATCGGAGCCATTGGTTAATTGCCAATCACCTGCCTACAGCAGAACCTGTTGCCGTTGGAGAAAATAGATATTTTGGAATATTAAAGAGTTGCTACATAATCTCAAAGGCAATTCCGGATAGTACAACGGTAAGGAACGTATTAATTGAAAACCGGTTATCTTCAAAAAATTACAATGTGTTAAAGAGAAACACCTTACTAAACAATCTTATCCATTATGTTAAGAATATGCATGATATGGGTGTTTTTCATGGCGAACTCCATGCCGAGAATATTCTTGTAAATCAGGACAACTTCGCCACATTTTATCTGATCGATCTTGGGAGGACAAAATTTAAAGAAAAATTACCCCTCTCATTGAGAATCCAGGACATGGCGCGATTATTATATTCTCTTATGCCTGTATGTACGGGCGAAGAAATAACGGGGATGATCAATAGTTACTCGGACTATTTGGCACATCTTAAGGAAAAAAAACTTTTTAATAAGAAAATCTTTAGCAAGCTTTACAAAATCAAATATAGAATCTGGCGTAGTAGAACGTTTAAATCCCTCAAAAGCAATGAAGTATTCAAGGTAACAAAATATAATAAATATAAAATAAACATGAGGAATGAGTGGGATTTGAACGTATTAGCAGCATTGATAAACAAGCATGATATGTCCTTAAAGAAAAGAACGGGCAATATTATAAAAATATCCTCTAAAACTAATATTACCTGTATGCCTATATCTGAAGGAGGAACAAAAAATGTATATATCAAAGAATACAGATATCCTGCATCCATGAGAGAGGTACTATATTATTTTTTTGGTTCTCCGGCAAGAAAGGCATGGTTTGCTGCACATGGGCTGATGGCGTTAGGTTTTCAGACACCTAAACCCATTGCATTACTGGAGGAGAAGAACTTTTGCAGGATAAAGAGAAGTTTCATTGTTTTAGAGGATCTCTCTACTTGTTTAGTGTCAAACAGATATATGAGTGAAAAATTCAGAAATTTCTTTGATAAGCACATATCTCAAAAAAAACAAATGTTTATTTCCTGCCTGGCCACATCCTTCCGGCAGTTACATAATTCCAACATCTATCACGGTGACTTAAAGGCAGAAAATATTTTAGTTATGGAAGTAGAGGATGGCTGGGATTTTTATTATCTCGATTTAGACAGAGTATTTTTTAATAAGAAGATAACTTTGAGAAGAAAGATCAAAAATTTATCGCAATTAAATGCATCAATGCCTAACTGCATTACTTACACGGATAGATTAAGATTCTATCGTGCTTATACAGGCATAAAAAATCTTACAGAAGAAGACAAGCAGATATTAAAAGCAATTATATACTTAAGCAGGCAAAGAAACGATTCGTGGAATCCGGAGTACAAAATACGTAGAGTTATACCTCAACGATCGTGATATATAATAGGCTAGGCTTGAGAAAATAGCGCCTTAAGTTGGGGCCGTCCAAAAAGTAATTTATTGCAAATTTATTCCCCACTTAGGCTTTTATAATAGAGTGTCTTCCCCACAAACAGGTGTTAAAACACAGCTTTTGTGGGTATACAGCACCACCGATGATACTTTTTGGACAGTCCCATATGTTTCGAATTGGTTTGTACGCTTTCTATCGTACCAAGCATAGGGAACACGCTAAACGTTTCGGTTCAATCGAAAACGATTGAACCAACCTTGAGATATGTAAAAGTTATAGATAATTAAAAACTTTGTAAGTAGTTTAACTTTAAAAATGACTAAGGTATATTTTCTTATACAGGGCTGGGATCTCGCTTCAACCTCAAGTCGGTATAGGGTAATGCAGTACTTCCCTTACCTTAAGGAATCACAGATAGATGCGAAGGTATCAACTTTCCCAAGTTCTTTTACTCAGTGGATAAGATTATTCTCCGAAATTCGGGATTATGATATACTATTCATCCAAAGAAAGAGGCTTTGGTATTGGCAAATTTGGTGCCTGAAAAGAACCGGAATCAAGCTAATCTATGACTTCGATGATGCCGTTATGTTTAAAAGTCCTGTAAGTGGAGGCGGCAAATCTTTTAAGAGGCAGCGGACATTTCTAAGAATGGTAAAGAACAGTAACTTAGTTATTGTGGGGAACCAATATCTGAAATCGTACGTTGCACCTTATAATAAAAATATAGTCATCATACCCACAGCAGTAGATTTAAGCCTATATACAATAAAAGATTATAATAAAAATAAGGGAAAAATTACAATTGGATGGATTGGGAGCAAGTCTTCAGTTCCTTATTTGGAAGAGCTTATACCCGCCTTTGATCACCTGGCAAGCCATTACAAAGATATAGAATTAAAGATTATCTGTGATGATTTTTTTGATTGTGAAAAAATGCCAGTTATTAAAAAGGTATGGGCATTAGAAGAAGAAAACTCAGATTTACAGGAAATTGATATCGGTCTTGCACCTTTACCGGATCACGAATGGACAAAAGGTAAATGTGCGACTAAGCTGTTACAATATCTTTCTATTGGAATTCCCGTTGTCTGTTCCCCGGTTGGTGTGCATAATGAGATTATAAAAGAGGGTATTAATGGTATGTTCGCAAGTTCTATACATGAATGGGTGGAGAAATTAACTGTTCTTATAAATAATAAAGCCCTTCGGAAACGCATCGGACTTGAAGGGCGAAAGACGGTTGAATCCGCCTATTCACTTGAGGCAAATATTCCTAAATTTATTAACTCGATTAAAGGGATTTAACGCCAATGGCTAATGCTTCACCTCTGGTCAGCGTGATATTACCCACATATAATTGTGCTAAATTTTTATCCGATTCCATTGGATCGATTTTATTACAGACTTACGATTCTTATGAGATTATTGTGATAGATGATGGATCAACGGATAACACAAAAGAAGTTTTAGATCCATTTATGGGAAAGATAAAGTACATAAGTTTGGGGCAAAATAGGGGATTGCCTACTGCAAGGAATATAGGTATCCAGTCTGCCAATGGTAAATATATAGCCTTTATTGATGCTGATGATCTTTGGTTGCCGGAAAAATTACAAACTGATATTGAATACCTTAAGATGCGTCCCGAAGTAAGTATGGTATACTCAAAACATATTAATGTGGACGAAAAAGGATGTGTACTTAATAAGGGACCTAAAAGATGCTTACCATCTGGCAATATTTTTGTTCAATTATTTTCTGAGCAAAACTTTATAACGACTTCATCTGTTGTCGTGCTAAAAGAGGTGTTTGAGAAAGTAGGTCTATTCGATGAACAACTGATTAATTGTCAGGACTGGGACATGTGGTTAAGGATTGCATTCTATTTCGAGGTGGCAGGAATTAATAAATTACTTATTAAATACAGACATAATCCAAACTCTCTTAGCAAAAATTATCAGAGAGTTTTAAAACATCAAAAGATAATTATCGATAAAATTTATACAATGTTTAAAGATAAGGAAAACGGCATTAGCGAAAAAATTTATAAAAAACGGTTGGCATCACACTATGCAAAAGTTGGCAGATATTATTTAAGATCGGGTAATAAAAATCATGCACATGAGAATTTCCGTTTGTCTTTGAAATATAATTCCTTCAATATAAGAACAATAAGGTACTATTTATATACGTTACGTTCTACAATTTTACATGAAACCAAAGAAAGGTGTGACTTATAAAAAGTCCAGAAATGTTATGAAGAAAATATCTTATTTGATAAAGTACTTTCTTGGAAAGGAACAGATTAGGAATTTCGATAATTTAAAAAAAGAAAAAATATATTTGATAGATTATTTGTGCCAGAATAATAAAATCGAATCCTTTGCTGATTTAGGAGGAGTCTGGGGTGTGAATGGAGGGTATACATTTTATGGAATGAGGCACTACAGGATCAAGACAGCATTTTTAGTAGATACCGATGTATTTAGAAAAAGTTTGCGTAGCCTGGTATGAGAATTTTATATATTTATTCGGATTGGAAGTGGACAGGGCCATCCCAGCCTATCGTTGAGTTATGTGATTACATGAGCAGGCACGGAGAAGACGTTGCAATTTTGACAAGTACGCCGAAAAACCCTGAAAGGGGTTTACTATCATATATTGAAAGTAAAGAAATATTCATTACAACAACGCTGATGAAACGGGGCGGTATCGTAGGTTTTTTAAAAAATCGTGGAAGTATTAAGCAGTGCATTCGAGAATTTCAGCCGGATATAATTCATACATTTCGTGAGAACGATCTTGCCTCTTTATCGGGCGATTTGCGCCAAAGGCTCATTGTTTTCACTGATTTTGCAGTTGCTGTTCCGAATCTCTTGCGCAAGACAATCTGGAGAAAGGCTGATGTTGTTACTACCTTTAGTAGAGAGCTCGGTGGAATAATGAATTCAAAATTAGGGAATGTGGTGCATATAAATCCCTGGCTGAATACGAAGGCACAACTGCAAAAACAAACCCTACATAACGTTTCAATCTTAGATGAGTTTAAAATTCATAACAAGCCCTTCGTAATAGGCCTTATTATGAGGATTCAACCACACAGGAGGTTTGATCTTGTTATTGAAACTGCAAAACGCATAAAAGCCTCCGGGAAAAATATTGTGTTTCTTATTTTGGGGCGTGGAAAAGCCAGGATATTAAAACAGGCAAAGGAGTCTTCCGAAAAGTTTGGTCTGGCAAATACGATATTGTTTGGCGGTTATAGAAAGGCAGACTACTGGGATAGTATTAATTGCTTTGATGTGATGTTGTATACAGTGCCTGGCTCGGATGGTACAGCCCGTGCACTCAGACAGTGCCAGGCAATAGGTAAACCTGTTATTTGTCTGAAGAATGATTTTTTGCAGGAGATTGTGCATGATAAAGTAGACGGCTTTGTAGTCGCGGAAGATCCCGACGAAATAGCGTCCTGTATATTTCGCCTTTATGATAATAAAGACTTGCATTCAGAATTTTCTAAAAACTCTTTACAAAGAGGTCTTTCATATAGTCTGGAGATAGTTGGAGAGGAAATTCTTCGTTTGTATAGAGGAAGGTTACATTTGAAAAGGGATGGTGTGATTATAGCATCAAACAGGTGAAACCAAACAGAATATGTCGAAAGTAGAGTCTTTGGCTGTATGCAGATGTATGAATGTATGGAATCCTTAGAAATGTCATTGCGAGGAGTAAAGCGGTTGCGAGGTGGAAGCTGAAGCAAACCAGGAGATTCCTTGCCGATACGCCCGGAACAGGCTCCGCATGTATCCAATTGCAGATTTGGGATTGCAGATTGCGGAATGAAAAACCAAAGTGTAAAATCCGAAATCCGACATCTAAAATCCGAAATCCAAATTCCTGCTTTGGGATTGCTTCGGAAAAGACCCTCGCAATGACCGGTGGGGTAGTCTCTCGTCAGTTGTGGATATGTTCAGTTTCATCCTTGGAACACTATAGTAATATTGTATGACTGATCTTCGTTTTATAATTATAAACTGGAATACCAGGGAGTTATTAACAGGCTGTATAGATTCTATTTATAAAACAGTAAAAGATCTTAGTTACCAGATATATGTAGTAGATAATGGTTCCAGGGATGGTAGCGTTGTGGCTGTTCGCAACCAATTCCCGCAGGTAATTGTTATAGAAAACCAGGAAAATAGGGGATTTGCGGCGGCAGTTAATCAAGCACTGGAATGGAGTGGTGCAGATTATAGTGTATTATTGAATACAGATACAATCTTACATAAAGATGCTATCCATATATTGTATTCATTTCTGGAGCAACATAAAGACGTAGGGATTGCAGGCGCCCAGCTTCAAAAACCGGATGGTACAAGGCAGCACAGCTATGATAATTATCCTACCCTGGCGACAGAACTTTTTAATAAAAGTCTGCTGCAGTGGCTCTTTCCAGGTAAATACCCGAGCAAGAAGCAAAAGATACTTCAACCTATAGAAGTTGAATCGGTTATCGGGGCGTGCCTCATGATCAGGAATGAGGCCATAAAATATGTGGGCAAATTAGATGAGGATTATTTTTTTTTCCTTGAGGAAACAGATTGGTGCTATCGTATGCAGAAGGCCGGCTGGAAGGTGTATCATATACCCAATGCTGAAGTTATTCACCTTGGTGGGCAGAGCAAGAAGAGGGCACCGTGGCAGTCGCAAGTCGAATATTGCCGCTCATTGTATGTCTTTTTTAGAAAAAACAGATCAATTGTTTCGTATATCACATTCAGGATATTGTACCTAATAAAAATTATTTTGAATTTAGCAATTAACCTTATTGGTAATCTGTGCGTTTTATTTCAAAGTAAAAAAATGCGTTATCGTATGCTGATATATTGGAGGCTTTTTTGGTGGCATCTCTTGTTATGCCCCAAATGGATGGGTTTAAAACCGGTGAAAGGTTATAGGGAAGATCCTGAGAATGGATAATATTCAAGGAAATTATTTTCACAAATAGGTGGACGGGTAAATGGGTATTTAACTCATATACCCATATGCGATTAGCGGCTCAACATCGACAAAATTTTGTAGATATGTCGAAGCGTTTAAATTCTAAATTCGAATATCGAAATACGAAACAAATGCAAAATCTTAATTTTCAAATGTTCAAAACGGGGTTTTTGTCATTGAGATTTTGTATTTTCGAATTTGTTTTGTATTTCGTGCTTAGTATTTCGTATTTCCTTTTTGTAGCGCTGTCTGCAAAAAGGCATAGTGTCTTAAACTTATTTTTTACATTTTCGGCAAAAATATTAGAGTTTTCAGTTTAGAATTTGGGAGTTTAGAGTTTGAACTCTAAACACTAAACTAGAAACTCTAAACAATTTCCAATGTGTTGCTTTTCCGACTCATTCGGGTTAGGATCTACCAAAATACACATGAATAAGTATCGTATACCTTACACAAGTCAGATCGCAGGATACACATTTATTGCCTATTTTTTCATCCTTTCTTTTTTCCCATTCGATGCAGATATTATTAAATCATCTTGCCTTTTGATCATAATCGGATGCTGGATTACAAAAATGATATCTGAAAAAAAGGTACAGTTTACGAGGACGCCGCTGAATATTCCTGTTCTTGTGTTTCTTTTATGTGCATTAGTTTCTTCATTTCATTCAGTCAACATTAAATATAGTCTGCAAACAGTTTCGCAGGATTATTTTGTATACTTTATTATCTTTTTTGGTATGGTTAACACCATTCATAATCAGGAACAGGTTAAACGAATGATAAAAAGTATGCTGATTACATGCGGCCTGGTTTGTGCATATGGAATATATGGATACTATACAGGGATTGCTATCCGTGATAGTAGACTTGTCGCCACTTTTGAATATCACTCACGGATTGCAAAGTATATATCGCTTCTCTTACCTGTTGCAGTATGCCTGTTTTTTTATTACAAGAATACCTTAACCCGTTTATGTCTTGGTATTCTCATACTACTATGCAGTTTTTCGTTAATTTTAACCATGAACCGAACAAGCTGGGTAGCTGTTTTTTTGACAGTACTTTTCATTGGTATTATGATTCAAAAGAAGCTACCTATTTTTATATGCATCAGTTTATGCACATTAATTTTTTTCTTTTTACCTTCTAAATTTACTACACATGCCAGGACTATCACACAGGTTAAAGAATTTTTTAATTCCAAAAAAATACTGGGTGATCGGTTATTGTGCTGGAAGACATCCATTGCTATAATCCGGGATCATCCTTTACTGGGTATTGGCCCTGGTAAAAGGAATTTTCGTGACACCTATCAAATTTATGCACAAAAAATAAAGAAAGCAAAAAAACAATTAAAAAATGAAACAACCTCTGGCCAGCCCAGTAAAGTAAAAACCCCGAAGAAAAAGGATAAAAAACTTGCGAGACTTTCCCATGCACACAATATCTTTTTACATATGTGGGCAGAGATGGGTACTATAGGTCTGTTGGCCTTTTTATGGGTATTTATAACGTTATTCTATACAGCAGTGAAATCGTGCCTGACTTCGATGGAAAGATATAAGAGGGTGGTTTTAACGGGTATAACTGCAAGCCTTGTTTCAATTTTCTTACATGGTTTTACTGATAGCTTTTGGAAAAAACCGGACGCTTTGTTTTTATGGTATATTATTGGTCTATTGTTTGTTTTTATTCATAGTACACAAAATACAGCCAAATTGCCCCTTTACGTTCCTGCTGACAATGTTTGATAGGTATTATTGTCACGAAAAATGAAATAAGACCAACATTATTTTTTACGGCGGCAAAATGTTAGATGCCTATACAGAGATTTGTCTTTCTTGGCAAAAATAATATACATACTTTACTGAATTTCTTGGCCAATAAATTAGATTTGTCAAAAAAGAAGGTAAAACAGATCCTTGATAAAAGGATGGTTTTTGTAAACAAAAAACGAGTCTGGATTGCTTCCTATCAGTTAAATAAAGGAGACGTAATTGAAGTCGTCAGGGAAGAGACCAGGCCCTCAAATTTTCATGCAGGGCATGCAGGTATAAAATTTCAAAAAGGTTGTATCCTCTTCAGAAATGATCATTATCTCATTGTTTCAAAATCTCCGGATATCTTAACAAATGGTCCCGAAAGTCTTGAAAGTAATTTGAGGATGTATTTTCATGATGATTATATCCAGGCAGTTCACCGACTGGACAGAGATACTTCTGGTGCCGTAATTTTTGCAATGAATAGCGATGCCTTCGAGCGCATGAAGACCTTATTTAAAAAAAAGAATATCAAAAAGCTTTACAGGGCTATCGTACGGGGCAGCATCAGCAAACAAACATTTACCATAGACACCTCTATACGGGAACAAAGTGCTATAACCCATGTGAAGCTTTTAAAAAGGGGCAGGAATGCATCTTATCTGGAGGTGCAAATTGAAACGGGCAGGACTCATCAGATCAGAATTCACCTGGCATCTATAGGTTACCCTATTATTGGAGAAAGAGAATACGACCGCAGGCCGATTGAAAATCAACTATTAAGGCAGGTCAAAAGACATATGCTCCATGCCTATCAGATATCATTTATCCATCCATATACTCACAAAGAAGTGTCAGCTACAGCAGATATCCCGGAAGACTTTCGCCAATGCCTGAAACTTTTTGACCTTGAATAATCATGGAAGAGCAGGTACGTCCGTATCCTCCTTCCGGAAACTTTTCAGATATTTGAAGTAATCCCCGTCTGTAGTGAGAATGAATTGTGTTTGTTTCTGAAAAGTTGACTCAAAGGTTTCCAGTGTTTTTGTAAAGGAATAGAATTCGGGTGCCTTCTCGTATGCCTCTGCATAAATCTTTATGGCTTCTGCGTCCGCATGTCCTTTAATTTCCTCTGCTGTTTTATATCCTTCTGATTCGATACGTTCCAATTCTCTTTTCATAGAACCCAAAATCTCGGCTTCTTCTTTTCTTCCCTCTGATTCATACTTATTAGCTATACGGATACGTTCAGAACGCATCCGGTCGTAGATCTTAGGTATAACCGCTTCCACATAATTAATGTATTTTATACGGGCATCCACCAATTCTATTCCATAGCGGTCTTCCAATGCACGTGCTGCCATTTTTCGAATCTCTTCAACAATCTTATCGCGTCCCATGGTAATCATTACCTTTTTAACATCTGCCTCTTCTAATTCCTTTGTCGTGTATTCAAGCTTACGGTTAGTGTTCCTTAAGACTTCTCTTAATGTGTATGCACTGACTACGTTTTTGACAGCCGATTCAATTACCTCATCCAATACGCCCTGACCGCGTGCCTCTGTTCCTAAAGAGGTATAAAATTTGAGAGGATCGTTAATCTTCCACCGTGCCCATGTCCCTACACCGATATTTTCCTTATCTCTTGTCAAAATATCACTAGGTTCACCATCCCATTCGAGCAATCTCTTATCAAAGTATCTTACTTCCTGTATAAACGGGGTTTTTACATAAAGTCCTGGCTCTGTAGCCGTTCGTACGGGTTTCCCAAATTGTGTGATAACGGCCTGTAATCGTACATCGACAACATACAGGGATGCCTTTAAAAATATCAAAGCAGC
>CAZPUD010000029.1:0-21847 GCA_964589115.1 uncultured candidatus Brocadiaceae bacterium
CGAATAATTTTGGAAGAACAAGGTCAGAATATGGGCCGTGGCTGGATAAATTGCACATTTGAATGGCTGAATATAGTATTCAACGGATGAATATCGAACTACTGAGAGTGTCTTATTTTTTGTAAAAATGCAAACGATACCTTTGTCTTTTTAACCCTTTCGCTTTCTGTCGTTTCAGTCCTCTTGCCTTTGTCATTTCAAGGAACGAAGTGACGAGAAATCTCTCGTTCAGGACAAACCCTTGAAGAAATTCTTGTCCCTTCTGGTTAGTTCAGTTTTGCAGATAGAACCATACGTTTTGGTGTTTGAACTGGCTTAATCCTGTAAATTGAACCCTATGTCTAGAACTGATATAGATGCTTTGAATTGATGAAAGGTACCAGCAATATGCCTAGATGTTCCGGTTCAATCATGGACGATTAAACCAACAGTAAATCCTTTCTCAAGAAAAACTTCGCTAATAGTCTCTCATATTGTCAGATAAATAGTCCCTAATACGTTTTCTATTCAGTATGGACTCGCCTCCTGCTGGCTCTTTCTTCCAAATACCCTTGCATCTTGCAGACCTGTCATTTCATTCAGGCTTGCCGTATAGGAGGACCTATGCGTCAATATTCTATTGATTATTTGTAATATACTGGTAGTATATGGACATCGAGAAACCTCAAGGGCCTTCGTATCCTTGTGCAACCTTATGGAAAAGGAGGATGGACGTGGTAGATATATTAGCAAGGGATATAATTCTTATTATTTATATTCTTTGGTTAATTATTACAGGAGTACTGGTTTTTTTTATGCAGGCGGGCTTTGCATTCCTGGAAAGCGGGCAGGTTCGTTCTAAGAATGCCACCCATGTCTATATGAAGATATGTGCAAATATCGGGATAGGTACTCTGGTCTGGTGGTTATTCGGGTTCGCCATTTTTTCTGGGAACTGGGATTATTGCCTTATTGGAGTGATTGATCCAATGAACGTTGATATGTTGAATGTATATGGTCGTTGGTTTACCATGTGGGGATTTTGTCTTGTTTCTTGTGCCATAACATCCGGGGCTATTGCTGAGAGATTTAGCTTTAAGGCGTACATTATTTACGTAATACTGTATTGTGGCTTTATGTATCCGTTTTTTGGATGGATGGCATGGTCAGCGGGACCGCTGACGAGATGGGGTTACGTAGATTATGCAGGTTCTGTTGTAGTACATTTTCAAGGCGGTTTAACCGCCCTCATTGCCGCTATGATTGTTGGGCCGCGGATTGAAAAATATGCACGCACCAGTAAAAGAACATGGTTGTTTGAGTTTGGCCGTGGAGAATGCTATACCATCCCCGGACATAACGTCTCCCAGATGATACTCGGTGTATTTGTTCTCTGTGTATCCTTTTATGGCTTTACGTTAGGTTCCATAGCTGTTGGACCGTTATGTGAGCCGGCATCGTATACTACAGCACGGGAAATGATTCATGTCCTTGTGAGTGATTTACCCACAGTTACCCTTAATGTTACCATGGGCATGGCAGGCGGGATTCTTGGTGCCATGTTTGGCGGGTGGCTGATTAATAAAAAACCGGACCCACTCACGACAGGAAACGGGGCAATAGCAGGCATGGTGTCTATCTGTGCCGGTGCCGGTTTTGTCCATCCGGGTTTTGCCATTATCGTTGGCGTTATAAGCGGAGGCGTTATTCCGCTTGTGGTAAAATCTTTAGACAAGGTGGGAATCGATGATACGGTAGGCACCTGTGGAGTACATTGTACGGCAGGGGCTATTGGTGGCATCTCGACAGGGGTGATGGGACTAATACGGCCTACGTATCACGGCGTTACGGCTAGCATAGGTGTACAGGCACTGGGGTTTATCATTTGTATCGGCTATGCATGTCTGTGTGCCATTATCATTTTTGGCGGACTTAAAGCTGTTGGATTGGGGCGTGTAAGCGAAGAGGATGAGACAATGGGGCTTGATATTTCCGAACATATGACACCCACCTACCCGGAATTCGTTGCTGGTGGTATAATTGGTGGTATAAAAGGATTTTAAGTTTCACTCACTTGTGAAGACAAATCCTCTATAAAGATGAGCATTTTAAAACTGATATTATTTATTCCAATGATAGCCCTTGTACAACAAGGGCTATTTTTTTCTCTTTATGCATCGGAGAATAAAGAAGCGCAGTCTTCTTTTATTCCAATAAGGGAAAAATCGTGCTGGGACCAGGCCAGGCAATATGCTGAAAGGGGACTAGTCGACCTTGCTATACCCGAATTTCAAAGGCTAATTGAGTCTTTTCCTGCGAATGGAGAAGCCCATATATACCTTGCATGGGCCTATAGTCAAAAGGGGTGGATATCTCATACGGTGGAGGAACTTGAGAAGGCTCTAAGTTTGAATCCTGAACTTCAAAAAATTCCTTTTGATTATCCGATGCCAGGAGATATTTCTTGTACGGTTAAAGAATTTACCACAGGTTTTGAAGAAATGATCCATTGGGTAGGTGGATTTCCTGGTGCATATGCAGAGTTAGGGTTATGTTATATGATGCTGGGAAGATTAAGCGATGCCCTGCGTGAATATAAAAAAATATTGAAACTCAATCCTTACTACGGTAAAAAGGATCTCCTGATAAATGGAAGAGAGGTCACTTCTACCCCGGATCAAGCGATTAAAGAATATGAAGAAGTTTTAAGGTTAAAGCCGGAGTATGCAGATGCCTATATTCGATTAGCCTGTGCTTATGCAGAGAAAGGAATGCTTGATGTATCTATTGCTAACATGAGGAGGGCTTTATCAATCGAACCTGACCGGGCAGACACCCATGTCTATCTGGCTTATTTTTATGCAAAAAAGTGGATGATGGGCGAGGCATTGAGAGAATTACGTGAAGCAAAACAGATTAAGGAACGCATTCTTGTGAAACTTATTGGTGAAGCCAAGTATTATATCAACGATGGTATGTTCGACAGGGCAATATCTGAGGCAAAGAATGTTATTGATATGGATCCCAAGAATAAAGAGGCGCACCTGTTGCTTCTATCGGCGTATAGTAAAAGCGGCAACATGAGTCAGGCCATTGAAACGGGTAAAGAAATTATTTGTTTATTCCCGGAAGACGCCCATGCTTATGTATTGCTTGGATGGGTTTATGTGCAATGTGATCTTCTGAAAGAAGCGATAGACCTTGCAGAATGTGGAACCCGTCAAAATTTAGGGAATATTGAGATGAGATCGCTTATAGCTTTTATTCATGCATCACAAAATCAGGTACCTAAAGCCATAACAATGTGTCATATGATTATGGATACATTATCAGCGGATAATAATGAGAATAACAGGATATATGATTACAGTTGGGTAAGAGGAAATGTGCCTTCAATTGAACATAAGTTCAGGGAGGTAATGGATGTTTTACAGATAAAATCCGATTATCCGGAGGCATATGTGAGTCTGGGATGGCTGCATTCAAAAAACGGGGAAGGTGAAAAGGCTGCCGCTGCCTTCAGGAAGGCAATTGAGTTTATGCCCGATTCACATGATGCCCATGTGCATTTAGGGAATGTGTATCTGCAAAAAGGAGAAATTAGCAGTGCATTACAGGAGTACAGCAGGGCGTCAGAAATTTTCAGGAAAAAAGCCCGGGATGATATGATACAAGGATTGGAATCTCTTAAAAAGGGTGAGATAGAGCAAGCTATAGCTTGTTTCAATACTATATTAAAGGTTGATCCTGAGTATAAAGAAGTATATGCTTCTCTTGCTGACGCCTATGAGAAAAAAGGCCTGTATGGTATTGGAATGGTTTTGAGATCACAAAATCGATAGTTCAGAAATCTGCATTGCAAAGTGGATAAATTGTACGTAAAATTGGTTCATCTGTAGTTTGGAACCGAAAATTATATTTAAGGATACCTATGATGAATAAAATAAAATATTACTGCATTTTTTGTAGTATGGCATTGATATTCCTTGGTGCAAGTATATTTTCCTTTTTATATCAGTCTTTAGCAAACGGAAAAGCCATTCCATTAAGCGCAGGGCATGATTCACCTGAATTAATTTTATCAAAATTGCGGACCGAGGATAATCCCGAGTGGAAGGTAAAGTGGGATAAGAAAAAGGGGATTGCGAAACGTTTGTTCCATGCAAAAAGTAAGGTCTTTCCAGGAAAGCCGGAAGATGCAGCAAGGAAATTTTTATCCTCATATCACGGCTTGTTTGGACTAAAACCCAACCTCGATGATCTGCAGACAAAGAAGAGCATAAAGACCCCTTTGGGGGAACGGGTAACTTTTCGGCAGCACTATAATCAAATACCGGTAATTGGTGCCGAAATTACCGTCCATGTATCGGATAAAAATAGCATTATCCTCGTGGAAAATCAATGTATTCCCGATATCCAGATAGATACACAGCCACTTGTTGAAAAGGACGATGCGCTTCGCGCTGCCGAAAGAGCGGTAGGTGTTGATGGGTCCGGGGTTGAAAAAGCATCATCGGAGTTGGTTATTCTTCCCTGTGGTTGTGAACAAAACCTTGTATGGAGAGTCATTGTTTCTAAAAAAGGGCTTATCGATAAGACATGGCTGGTGTACGTTGATGCGAAGAAGAAGGGATGGGTGCTCTATAAGAAGAAACTCCAGAGTTTTGCTACAGGAACGGGTACTGTGTATAGAGAAAATCCTATTACGACTCCGTCTTTAACGACGGTTACTTTGAATAATTTGACTAATGGTTCTTTTCTGCTGGAGGGAGATTATGGTAAACCCTATAATGCCGAGTGTGTTTATAGTGAGTATGATACGTCAAATCTCCTGAAATTCTCAACCGCCTCTTCTTCTGAAAGGAATTATAGCTATACTATCGGTGATAATAAGCTGGGAGAAGTTATGTCCTATTATCATGTAAATACGGTGCATGATACGCTGAAATCAATTGGTTTTGACAGCTTGGATGCGCAGATTCCTGTTTTTGTAAATGCACAGGACCCGGACGATTCTTCTCTTGGCTATGATAATGCCTTCTATACGCGGGATGTCAATTTCCCTTCAACAGGTTATATGCTTTTTGGCTGTGGGGACGAGTTAAATAATCTTGGATTGGATGCCGATGTGATTACTCACGAATATGGTCATGCCGTTTTGGACCATATTGAACCTGAACTATATGAGGTTATTGAACATAATTACAGCGGGGCCATTCATGAGTCTACCGGAGACGTTATGGCATCGTATTTTGGTGGCAATGAAGCTACTGGCAGTAATGAGACTATTGGTGAGTGGGGGCTAACATCAAAAGACGGTACGCAGGATTATACACGAAATATGAATAATAAACGAAGATATCCCGATGATGTACTTCTTCCGGATTATGGTTATTCAGAAGTGCATTACACGGGAGAAATACTCAATGGTGTTTACTGGGATATTCAAAAAACTTTGGGATCAGATACGGCATTCCGGGTGTTCTCTTCCGCAATCAGTTTACTGCCGAACGATGCGAATTTTTTTGATATGAGGGATGCATGGGTTACAGCCGATAATACTTTAAACAACGGGACAAATGTGGGTGTCATAGAAACTGCGTTTGCCGGTCGTGGTATTGAAGGCGAAGACCTGAGTAATGAAAAGGCAGAGTTAAAATTAAATAAAATAACTTTCTACAAATATAATCCTTATACGGGTACTGTCAAGAAGCAGAAAACATTTCAAAGAGGTGATTATATACTGATTTATCTGAAGGCAAATATCTCAGATTTAACTCCTGCCTATAATCTGATTCCAAAAGTATCCTTGATCGGAAGTGGTTCACGGACATTTGATGGCGAATCGTTTTATAATGAGGCTTTAGAGGGTTTGCACGAATATTTCCTTGCGTATATTGTGTCCTATTCAGCGAAAGGGAAAATAAGGGTAAAGGTAAGAGTCAGATTAGGTGGTACTGATAAAGTTGAAGTAAAAACAGCGACGTTTCGAATAAAATAGAAGTTGCAGAATTTACGCCGGAAGCTGTAAACAAGCGTATTGGGTTGATTATCAAGGGTTGGTTCAATCGTCCACGATTGAACCGAAACGTTTGGGCGCGTTGCAGGTATCTGACGTCAGCCGCAAACCTAATGTATCAATTCAAGACATATGGTACAGTCTACACAATTGAACCAACCCGAGTAAATGTGACGCAGAGCGTCCGGTTGTACATTCCAACGTGGAACGTTGGAACGAGTAGGTTATGAGGAAATCAAAAGCATAGGCGATAAATTGCCTGCCTCGCTATCATCTATGACTTACGAAGTACAGGGTATAGAAAGGGGAAAATGTAGGTAATGATAAGTTCAGTGGAGGGGAAGGTAAACAAATAAGAGAGTCGCCGAAGGCCTCATGTATTCGGCTTAGGGTATATTGTACTTTTTCTCTCAATCCAACCACCACCAACGACAGTCTCTTTATCGTAAAAGACTACCGCTTGACCCGGAGTAATAGCCCGCTGCGGGTTTTTAAATACGACACGCACTCTGTCTAATCCGTAAGGATATACCAGGGCAGACGCTGGCATGTGGTTATATCGAATTCTCGCCTGTACTTCTACCGGAACCTCCAGTTTTTCAATGGATATCCAGTTTATTTTTGATGCTATCAATTCGTTTTCCATGAGTTCTTCATCGGTACCAATCACTACAACGTTCTCCTGGGGATTTATATCTATAACATACCTTGGGGTACCAAGTGCAATGCCAAGGCCTTTCCTCTGTCCAATAGTAAAAAAAGGTGTGCCGGGGTGATTTCCCAAAATATTCCCATGAGTGTCTTTGAGGAGCCCGGGTGTTATGCGGTCTCCAAATCTCTCATATAAAAGGGTATGGTAGTTATTGTCCAGGACGAAACAGATATCCTGGCTTTCTGGTTTATCCTTGGTTTTTAAATTCAAATCTGCAGCGATTTTGCGTACACGTTCTTTTGTTACCGTACCAAGAGGGAAGAGGGTTTTCGATAATTGATCCTGGTTTAAAGAGAATAGCACGTATGATTGATCTTTGCGGGCGTCGTCGCCCTTTTTGAGAAAATATCTGTCCCCCGGCTTTTCAACTTTTGCATAATGCCCCGTGGCAATAAAATCGGCATGAAGCATCCTGGCAAAATGGAGTAACTTCCCAAATTTTAATTCCTGATTACAGTCAATGCATGGATTAGGTGTTCTGCCATTGAGATATTCGGTACAAAAGGCATCAATAATGTGATCAAAGGCGTCTTTAAAATTCAGGACGTGGAACGGGATACCGAGTTGATTTGCTACCGTGCGGGCATCATGTGCATCCTCAAGGCTGCAGCAGATTTTTGTTTTTGTTATGGTATCAAGTTTTTCAATACCGAGACGCATAAACAGGCCAATAACGTCGTAGCCTTGTTCCACTAAGAGATATGCGGCAACACTGCTGTCGACGCCACCGCTCATTGCGATAACAACTCTTTTTTTCATGAAAATTAAAGTTTGAGGGGTACGGGGGTGAAGGATAATAAAAATACAATAAAGAGGATAACGCCGAGTATTCTGCGTTTTGGGTCAAGCTGGACTGCCTCATCCATAGGAGCAGGGTGCCGGAATCCAAAAAGGAGGAGTAATACGGCGAAGACCATCCAGCCCGGGTAGAGTAAAATGGCAATAACGCAAAAAATAAAAATGCCTATGCGATAAACAATTTTGCTCTTTTTCCCTAACAAGGCATACATGATATGTCCGCCGTCAAGTTGTCCTATGGGCAAGAGGTTAAGTGCAGTGACAAATAACCCCGCCCAGCCGGCAAAGGCAACAGGATGGAGGTAGATATCTATCCCATCGGGCAGAGTGCCAAATATAAGTTTGGCAATGAAAGAAAATAGGATCGGTTCTCCAAGTCCAAGATATTGCGTGGTATCACTCGGTACTGGGCGTACATCCGAAAGGTTGAGTCCAATAATAATAGCAGGAATAGCAAAGAAAAGCCCCATCATAGGACCTGCAGCGCCAATATCAAACAGTGCCTTTTTATTAGGTATATGCCCTTTCATTTTAATTACCGCGCCAAAGGTACCAAATGGAGGGAATGGAAGAGGCAAAAAATAAGGCATCGTGGCCTCTACATGGTACTTCCGGCACATAAAGAAATGTCCCAATTCATGCGAAAGCAGGATAGTCATAATAGTAATCGAATACCATATCCCGTTCACGTAATAGGTCGTCAGGAAGGTTGCAATGAATAGCAAGACATGGATTCGTGCCTTCATAAAAAAATTTATCCGATTGAATTCTTCTATAGCCATGGAATAATTATCAATTTCTGAAAAGGGAGACAAATGGGATAAAATACATGTTTTTACACACCCTCGATTCCCTCTTTTTAGAGGGGAAGCCCTGTTACTTCTCATGCACCATCACGGGAAGCGTTGGTAGTGATGAGTTGTGAAGGAGGGAAGTGTGTGGCTGTAAAATTCAATAATAACGATTGACCGCTAATAGCTGATTGTTTGTACAATCCCGGTTACTTTAAAACTCGATTCATTGCTAAAGGTAAGCCGATATAAAATTTTTACACGGTCTTTAGCAAAACTTCTGGTTAATTTATTAAATACTGAGTTTAATAAAAATCTTATCAGAAAAAGGTGATAAATTCAATTGCATTTGAATAAGTCATAGATAAAGATATCATGCAAAATGGAAAAGTATTGTCCATTCGCAAATACCTGGCATAGCGAAGCAGTAACGAAAACCCTTGATACAGAGCAATGATGTGCTGGAGTGATGAAGTATTGTTGTGAAAGAGACTCCAATACTCCATAGTAACGTTGGATTCACGAATAGCATAAAAACTTGTAAAAGAAGTAGTTTTTACAAGGTGATATTATGAGGCAGGAAACTGCCAGCAACCAACAATGGATAGAAGTTGCAAACTGATCGCCGATAGTTGATTGTTTATATACGTTCATCTTGTTATGACAACATAGGTACTATTCTGGCATACTGCATGAAATTTCCTTCCCTGAATCCATTTCTCTTGTTTTTTATAATCATGCAAGCTCATAACAATGTAGATTGGTTTTTCCCATATTAGTTCAAATTCTTTGTCTATGTCCTTTGCTTCAACTACTTTTACATTTTTACCGCTGTAAAAGACAAGACTGGGTACAAGTCTGGAATAGCTTATAAGTTCATAATCCCCATTCTTGTCCCGAATGCATTTATCGACAATATCCTTTGTTGATCGGAGGGGTCCTATGTATTTTGATAAGTACCCTACGGTAATTATGAGAAATAGGCAATTGGTAAAACAAAAAACCTTTTGGACAAATGAAAAACGCTTCGTAGTAAGAAAGAGAAATAAGGCTGTTAACGTCCCGATGAAAAGAACAAAGATGAGGATTATCATATGATGGGTTGAAAGCCCATATTTCAATGGAGTCCATTTTGTCATGTTTATCATTAATATGATGGGAAGCAGTGTCAATAAAGCCAATGTGGACCACAATGATATTTTGAACCCATTCCACAATCTACCCTCCGTTTCCCATCTGGATAGGAAAAGGGTTAACAATGCAGCGGAAGGAGAAAGAGGGAGGATATATGTCATCAGCTTTGAGTGAGACACGGAAAAAAACACCAAAGTCAGGATAAACCATGAGCAGAAAAAATACGCCTGTTTTTTCTCTTCCAATGGCATGTTTTTCCGATTTGTAAAGATATATGCAAAGGAGATACATACAAACAATGACCATGGAAAAAACCCCATCATAAATACAGGCAGATAATAATAAAAAGGTTCAGGATGGGCATAACCACCAATAAACCGTCCCGATGTCTCTTGTGAAAGTAATGTAAAAATTTGTTTAGTGCCCAAAGATAACCAGAAGGGAATGCCCCATGAACAGATGATGCCCAGGAAAAGAATGAACCCAGGCAGATACCATAGCTTTCTGATATAAGAGAAGTCCCTTATCCAGAAAAGGAAACAGAGGGTAATCAGGATAAACAACAAGATTCCTATAGGTCCTTTTACCAGGAAGACCATAGCCAACAAAAAATAAAGGAAGAATATCCTGTAGGGGCGGGTTTTAAACTCACCCTTATACCTCCTGTTGGCTTCCATATACTCAACAAAGAAAAGGTATAGACTGGCACTGATGAAAAAAGTCAGGAGCGTGTCTGTAATACAGAAACGTGAAATAAAGAAAAATAAAGGACTTGTCATCAGCACCACACCGGCCCAGAATCCTTTTCTGCGGTTTACAAACCTCTTCCCCCATAAATAGGTAATCACCATGGTACCTATGGCCGACAAGGCGGAAGGTAACCGCGCGCTGAATTCGTTTATTCCAAAAATTTTATAGGAAGCGGCAATGGCCCAATAAAAGAGCGGAGGTTTATTAATCCTCGGCACCCCATTAAAATGCGGTACAATCCAATTACCATGAAGCACCATGTCCCGTGCGGTAGAGGCATAACGCGGTTCATCCGGATCAATGAGGGGTATAGTCCATAGGTAAAATAAAAAGAGGCCCAGAGAAAATAGCCCTATGAGAAAGGGCACATCCTTTTTTGTTATCTTTTCAGTTGAGAATCCAGAAGTTTTTATATCCATGTTATCTCCAAGTGTAAACAGTGTGAGGTACATATTTGATTAAAACCGCTCATTCTTCTACCTCGTAATCAAGTTTCCGTTTTTTCATCCATCGTACAACTAACAGATCGATAAATGCCAGAAAGGCCCTGTTCGATATCCCATATTTTGATTTTCCGAATCTTCGGGGATGGTGGCTTACAACGATCTCAATAACGGTAAAACCTTCCATTTTAAACAGGGTAGGCAGAAACCGATGCATGCCGTTAAACAATTTGATGCGATTCAGGCATTCCTTCCGATATGCCTTAAGGGAACACCCTGTATCTTTAATATCTTCCCATGAGAGTTTGTTTCTGGTAAAATTTGCTACTGTTGATGAAATCCGCTTTATCCACGGATCGTTTCTCTTTTGCCTCCACCCACATACCATATCGTAAGTATTTAACTTTTCAAGTAATTTTGGAATATCCGCAGGGTCATTTTGCAAATCAGCATCCATGGAAACAACATATTTCCCCATAGCAGACTTAAAGCCTGCATCCATGGCTGCCGTTTGGCCTGCATTCCTCTTGAAATGGATTGTGCGGAAGTTCGCATGTGCAGCGCACCATTCCTTCAATTTTTCAGTACTGCCATCGGTACTGCCATCATTCACAAAAATTACCTCGTAATTTTGCCCCTGCATGGCATGGAGAATGGAATTCCCAAGAGGTTCAATATTATCTACCTCGTTGTATAATGGAATAACAATAGAGATATCCGGATTTTTCATCTTCTATGCTTTGTGTAAAATTCTAAATATGAAGTCTCGGTACGTTTAATTGCCTTCTTTTTTCTGTAACTCTTCAAGGGAAGCATTCAAAACTTCTTTGACGGAGATGCCTTCTGGTTTGTAAATAATTCTAGCTATTTCATCTGGAGGTCCCCACCGGTTAAAATCTGGATTTTGAAATAGTGTTATTGTACGGACGCCTAATGCGCACGCAAGATGCATTGGGCCACTATCGCAAGAAATAAATAAGGAGCAATGAGAAACCATAGAAGCAAAATTTATAACTGAAGGTTCAAAGACTAGAGGGATGTCTTTTCCTAATGCCCCCCTAAAGTACTTTAGCGGCTTTTTTTCTTCTGGTCCAAAAAAAACAATAACTTTAATTCCTTGCGTATGAAGCGTTTTAATCAGGCGTAGGAAATTCTCTGTGGGCCATCTTTTTCCCTTTATTTTCCTTCCACCAACAAAAACCCCAACAATAGAAATATGCTTTCCACCCATTATAGTTTCTATTTTTCTCTTCCCTTCTGCTTTTTCTAAGGGTGAAAGTATTAATTGGGGAAAAATCTCCTGCGTTTCCATACCAATAGTTTTAAGAAATGCTGGTAATACCCGATATTTATTAATTTCGGCTGGTCTTGGTACACGAACATTAAACCAATGATCCCATTTCCCTTGAACTCCAATTTTGAAACGCGCGCCAGAAAATCCAACAATAAATGAGCCCATGGTTGATTCTGAACAACTCACGTCAACCGCAAGGTCATAATTTACAGATCTGATTTCTTTAAGGAGTGGAAAGCAATTACTCAGAAAACTAGGGAAGTAGCTGTTAACGCTAATATGATTATTGATAGGAAGATTTTTAAAAAGCTCCCTGGATGTAGGATTGCCAATAAAGTCAATCCTTGCATGTGGGAAATTTTTCCGGAATAAGAATGTTGCTGGTGTTGCAAGTATGGAACTACCCATACGTCTGGTAATGCGTACGAGCAAAATCTTTTCAATTTCATTTTTATTCATTTTTACGAAGATCTGATTTTCTCCTTTTACTCTACCACTGACAAAAGAAATTGCTCTCATGGTAATGGTGCGTATTATCTTATTTAGAGAATACATGAATGGTATCTTAGTTCTCATCTTTTCCTCCCGAAACGGCCGTAATGGATTGATAGAATCGGGAGCACAAGGAGAACAAGTGTGGTTGAGGTCACGAGTCCTCCGAGAATCACCTGCGACATGGGGCCTTCAATCTCCATACCAGGAGCTCTACTGCTGATTGCTAATGGCAATAAACCTAATAGAGTAGTCAGGGCAGTCATTAGGATAGGGGTGAGACGTTCTGATGCACCCTGAATTGCTGTTTTTGGCTCCCACGCCATACCCTCAGTGGTAACCAAATGTTCGTAATGAGAAATCATCATAATGGAACTGCGCATAGTGGTTGCATAAAGCGTAACAAAGCCTACAAGAGAACCAAGCGAAAGCCATCCTCCGTTGGCAAAGACTACGAGCACACCGCCCACAAGTGCAAAAGGCAGATTGATCAAAATCAGCAACATGTTGCGATAGTGGTTTGTGGCAATCGACAGGAGAAATATAATGCCGAAACCTGCCAGTAAGGAGTGTACAAGAAAATCCCTTCTCGATTGAGCTTGAGCTTCGGCCATCCCGGTGAATTCAACATATGTTCCATGAGGGAAAGAAATTGTAGTATGAATTTGTTTTTTTGCCTCGCTGGTAAATGAATTCAGATCCTGTCCGGTCACATTACAAGTTACTGCCTGAACCCGCCGTGCTCCCTCGTGAAGTACTGCGAAACGTCCCGAGGTTTCATAGATGTTGGCGAGTTGACGTAGATAAACATAGGTTCCTGCCGAATTCCGCATCGGCAGCAATTTAACGTTCGTAATGTCTTTTCGTGCTGCAGGGTCAAGGATTACCGAAACGTCAAAGATACGGTTTCCATCGTAAATTTGGCTGGCAACCTCACCCTCGTAAGCAGTGCGAATGGCTCCAAGAACCTCAACAGGATCAAGACCCCAGCGTATAAGGTCATCCTTTCTCAGTTTTATAATCAATTGAGGCGTACCCGATGGAGATTGGATATAAACGTCGGTAGCCCCAGGAATTCGGTTTAATACCCTGGCGACTTCTTGCGCCTTTTGATCTAAGGTATCAAGGTCATTGCCAAAAATATTGACAACCACCGAAGCACGGTAACCGGAAAGCGTCTCTTCGATTCGTTCCGTTAAGAAGGTCTTAACGGCGAAGTTTACTCCGGGATACTGTGAGAGACATTCCCTTATCTCCAGAAAAGCAATCTCGAACTCTTCTCCGTCTTTCAGAGGTTTTAAATCAACGTTGAACTCGCTGTAGTGGGTTCCAAATACGTCCCCACTCAGTTCTGCCCTTCCTACCCGTTGGGCTACAGAGCGAATGTAAGGAATTTTCAGAAGTTCTTGAGCTACTTGGTTCCCCAATCGCAGCGACTCCTGTATTGACGTTCCGGGGACGGCTGACATATGAATAATAAAGTGTCCTTCACGAAGTTCGGGTAGTAACCCTCCACCCATGAACGGAAGCGTTGATAATCCTGCAACTACAAAAATTATTACGCTTCCTATTACGATTCGTTGGTGCTGCATAACCCAAAGCAAAATCTTCCGGTATCGCTCTTTCAGCCATCGCATCACAGGTGGCTCCTTTTCAGGTAAATCTTTGCGGGTAAGAAACAGCATACATAAAGCAGGGGTTACGGTAAGAGCGACAAGCATGGATGCAAGGAAGGCTGCAATGTAAGCAATGCCAAGCGGTGCAAAAAGCCGACCTTCTACCCCGGAAATGGTCAATATGGGGAGAAATACCATCAGTACGGTAAATGTTGCATATACAATAGCGCCCCTTACCTCCTTCGATGCATCGAGTATCACCTGAAAAATTGACCGTGGATTCCTCGATTGACGGTTTTCCCGGAGACGACGAAAAATATTCTCTACATCGATAATGGCATCATCGGTAACATCACCAATTGCAATGGCCAACCCGCCTAAGGTCATGGTATTGAGACTGAAGCCTAAGCGATCTAAGATCGTTACTGCAACAAGTAATGATAGAGGAATCGCTGTGCAGGAAATGGCTGCTACCCGGAAATTGAATAAGAATAAAAATGGCACAATAATGACCAGAATAGCCCCGATAAGGAGGTTTGATCTCATATTGTGTATAGCAGTTTGGATAAAGTTTGCAGGGCGGAAAAGTTGGGGATGAAGGATAACTCCTTGTGCATTCAGTGTCGAGTGGAGTTCTTCCAATGCCTGTTCTATCTTCCGGGTTACCTCAAGGGTATTTGTTCCATATTGAGCAGAGACCACAAGAATTACACCAGGTTGACCGTTAATTGAGGCAGCACCAATGGCAGGGGTTGGAGCCTCAACGACTTTCGCCACATCCCCGAGTTTTATACTTATACCATTTTGGTAAAAAATTACGGTCTTTACCAATTGATCGGGGATGAGTGATTGCCCCTCGGTTCGAAGGACTATACGCTGGTTTTCGTTGTCAATGAATCCTGCTCCCCGAACGGCTGTAGCCTGACGCGCCGCTGTAAATATGTCTTTCAGCGCCAGGTTGAACTTGATGAGCCGTTCCGGTTGTACCTGGATCTGAAGTTCCCTGATCTCACTGCTGAACACAGCCACATTAGCAACGCCAGGTACAGATAAAAGGCGTTGCTTGATCGTCCAATCGGCAGCGGTCCTCAGGTCCATCAATGAGAGCTTATCGGATGTTAATCCCAGCACAAGTACATCACTGGTGGAGGATGTTAACGGCGCCATAACGGGTGACTTTGCCCCCTCCGGTAATTGTTCGGCTATTACCGTTAGGCGTTCGGCCACCGTCTGCCGGGCACGGTAAATATCGCTTCTTGCATGAAATGTCATAGTAATAACCGATAATCCCTGGAGTGAATTCGAACGAAGCAACTCGAGTTCTGGTACTCCATTAACAGCATTTTCAATGGGTTGGGTAACGAGTACTTCTACCTGCTCCGGTGAAAGTCCAGGTGCTTCAGTTTGAATAATGACTTGTGGCGGAGCAAATTCAGGAAAGACATCGTATCTGGTTCGTGAAAGATTGTACATGCCATATCCGATAAAGGCAGCGGCCAGGGCAACGGTGATAATTCGAAAGCTAAGCGAAAATTGGACTATTGAAGCTAGTATGTTAGTACTTTTATCTCTCATTTTTACTTCCGCCATCCTTCTTCCCCAACCTCAATGTGGGCACGGAATTCTTCAGATAAAAGTAATTGTGCACCGCTTACGATAATTTGGTCTTCCGGAGTAAATCCCGTTGTGAGAAACCAGCCATTTTCAACAGGGTTTTCCGTAGTAATCTCATGGTGAATAAAGTGTTCTGGGTCTTTTTGCATGTAGACCCATGCCTTGCCTTGCCACCAGACAACAGCAGATGAGGGTATAATAACGCCCTGGACTTGTGGGCCGAGAGGTAAATACGCAAGGACGTTCATACCGGGAAGGATATGCATTGCCTTTGCCGGAGCAATATAAAAAAAACTTGCTCCTTGAATCCGTGTGTCTGTGCGTGGAGAAGGAGACACAAGTTTTGCCGTAACAAATATTGTATCCTGAACCTGAATCTTAACCGTTTCGGGAATTAATGGAATACGTGTATCGGCAGGTAATGTGATTTGAATAAGAACGTCTTTGCATTGAATCAGGCGATTCAGTGAAGGATTTCCGCCAAACAGCCAGCGGGCCAATACATCGCCCCATTGTTGGCGTGCTTTCACCTTCAGAATACGAATGGCTTCCTGTGCAACACGAATCTCTGCCCCATCAGAACGCCAGGCTGTTTCGGCAGCTTGAAGGGCCTTATCAGAGGCATTTTTGTTTTCCTCGTTTAATATCTTCAGACGTTCATATTCCCTGCTGGTAGCAGCATGGCTTACCTGTAACTTTTTCAGGTGTGCCTTCGCTTCAACATATTGGTTGCGTAAATCAAAAAATTCCTGAAGATGAAGAACAGTCCCATAAGCCTTTATTTCTTCCTGATAGGAGGTTAAAGTTGGAAATCCTAAAACAATACCGCTCCTGGCTTGAGTAGCTTTATCGATGTGAATAACCGTCTCGCCATCCTGTATAATCACACGTGAAGGAGCCTTGATGGGTTGCTCCCTCTCTTGTTCTATTGTGCGTTCTCCGCGCCTCTCTAAGAATGCCCAAATCAGGAGGCTGGCTATTCCTGCAAGAGTGATTATTATCAGGATGGATTTCTTCACTTGTTATTATCCTTATTTGCTCTGGGACTTACTTCTTGTCTCATTGGAAGTGGCTCTGAAGGATTGATTGATTTTTGGGTGGCAATTTCAAGCAATCCTAAAGACTGCTGTGTTTTGAGGAGTGCATCCAAATAAGATTGTTCGGCTAAATACACTTCCAGTCGTGTACCAAGGAGGGCCATTCGGTCAATTCCTCCGATCTTCAACATTTTTTCCATGGTTTGTAACTGTTTTTTCTGATTCGATACTAAAGAATCCGCTATTTCCAATTTTTGATGGGCGGCACGGTAACCCGCTAGTGCCTGGTCTATCTCTCCTATAATTTGTGCTTGAAGTGCGGTAAACCGCTCAGCCATTTCTCTACGACGTGCCTCTGCCTCGGCAATCGGCCCTTGATTTTGGTTGAAGATGGGTAATGAAGTGGCAAACACAAGTGTCCACCGAATCGTTTCACCATTCCAGAGAAGACCCGGTCCTATATTAAAGTTCGGATACTGTTTGGCGATTTCAAGCTGGAGGGCAGCCTGGCTTGCCTCGTACTTAGCAACGGACTCCAAAATATCCGACCGGTTAAGCAACGCCTGACTCCGAATGTCCTCATAGATTAGATTGGGAATGGGTTGTTCCAAAAAATCGAAGGAAATATCAATACCCTCAAGTGCACGGACTCTCAGACCAAGGGCATCTGAAAGCTGCACGCGCCTCTCTGCTATCTGTTTTTGCACTTCATATAGGGATAAACGCGTATTATCCAGGGCGATATGTGCCTGGGTTAGGTCGAACTGGGATGACTCTCCAACAAGGAGGCGTTGTTTCAATAGCTGAACTATTTCTTCTTGTGCCTCAAGCTGTTTGCTCAGGATGTCTTTTGTTTTCATTGCTCCGTAGAGGTTAAGCAGACTTGTGCGCAGACGATCTCGCACCTGCCATGACACGGTTGCAAGATTCATTCTGGCTGCTTCGGAAAGATATTGAGCCTGGGTAATACGGTAACCCCGTTTCCCAGCCGTTTCAATTGGAATAGGCAAAGTATTCGCCTCATAAGGAACAAGTGATATATCGGGATTATGTCTTGCTCCTGCTGTAATCACACCTGCTTTAGTAACTTCCCATTGTGCACGTGCTACATCGAGATCAGGATGGTAATAAAGAGCCACAAGGGTGAGTGTGGTAAGATTCCACAACTTTAGTGGCCATTGGTCTATTTTATGAAGCAGGGTTTCTTCAAGATATTTTTTGAGATCAGGATTATCTAGTGTGCGGGACTCAAAGGCTGACGATGCTTGGGACGGTGATATGGGTTTAGGGTGGAAGCTTACACACCCAACCATTATTCCAGCAGCAATACATGCAAAAAATATAGTCATTAGTTTGTTCATATTAACTTTTGGCAGCATATCTAAAAGAATTCGTCTCACACAATGCTTGTATACGGTTGGTATAGTAACTGATGAGGAGAACACTCAACATTCTGCCTCTTGCATGAGATGTTTCTCTATTTAAATACAAGTATTACCTGGTATTTTTTAGAGTTAACGTTTACTGTACTCAGTGTGTTGTTAAGTATTTCATCTTTTATTCGTTCAAAAATATTTCTTTCAATAATACAGAGTGAGTGGTGCTCAGAAGAGGTATTCAGGAAGACCTTTAATTCGTCTAAACTTTTAATCATAGGGACATTCACATTAAGATTTAGGTTTACAATATTCCGAAGAGATTGTTCTAACTTAAATCCGCGTATGTCATAGATTTCCCGGTTCCCAATATTCTTTTCTAGTGCAGAAACTAACTTTGTTCCGAAAGTTTCGTTTTTTGAATAAATAGAAAGATTATGAATAAAGACTCCCCATCCAGTAACAATTGCTGTAATAGAAATGACAAAACATCCGTAGATGAGTTTATTTTTCTGTCGAAGAAGTAAAAATATCTTGATCCATATGTGAATCAGAATTAAGGAGATGCCTATTCCAATCGTTGAATACTTTAAGAGGTACGGGGGAAAAATAACAAACAGCATTGCTGCTAATACAGCCATGATTATGATTATCCACTTTGTTGGAAAACCCAACCACAAAGGTTTTATGACTGTTCCTTTTCCGACATCATTAATGAGGCTAGCTATTATTATTGAGATGGCAGGATAGAGAGGAAGCATATACCTTGAAGATTTTGCCTTGGCTGCACAGAGGAATACGAAGATGACTATGGTCCAGCAAAAAATGAATGTTACCCGTTCATCTCCCTCTCTCCATTTTTTATAGGCGTATATGCCTGTGAAGGGAATGAATAGCGACCAGGGTAGAAAGTCTACCCATATCTTGATAAAATAATAATAGAAGGGCTCACTGTGGCTAATGGGTTTGTTAATACGGGTAAGAAATTCACTCTTTATAGTAGCTATTAATGGTTCATATCCCACTTTTAAGCAAAGTATCAGGCACCATGGGCCTATGAACAATAGAAAGAGAATGACTCCCCATTGCCATTTCATTCCTTGCATGGCTTTCAAATCTTTTTTGAATACCAAAAAAACAGTAATGGTAACTAGGACAAAGAGAATTCCAAGCGGTCCTTTAGCTAAAGTGGCAAAGATCAGAGAGAAATAAAATCCAATATAAAATACCTTATTGTGTTTGTATCCAAGATAGAAAAAATAGAAGGCTAGTGTTACAAATACGGTAAAAAGTATGTCGGTACGTATATCTCTACTATGCCAAAAATACTTTTGGGTTGTAGCAAGAATAAGAGAAGCTATAAAAGCGGTACTCTGGTCAAAAAATCTTTGTACAAAGTAATAAGTCATGAGAGTCCCTACGATACCAGCCAGCGCATTAGGTAATCTGGCGGTGAACGGAGTAACCTGATGTCCTATTGAAGAAAAAAGGGCAATCAACCACATTAGCATTGGCGGTTTTTTTAAATAAACTGCATCTCCGTAACGGATTGTTATCCAATCCCCGGTTTGAATCATCTGGCGAGCCATTTCGGCATATCGTGGCACGTCCCTGATCTCGAAACTGCGGCTACCCAACTCAAAAAAGAAAAGAAAGAGACTTATGCCCAGGAGGATGTAGAACAGATAATGCTTCTTTGAGATAGAGTGTAACCAATTTATTCTCATTGATAAAACTCAAGACTTTTGTTGGAAAATTTCAATTCTTTTTGATAACACAAAAAATTCATTATTTTAATTTTCCTCATGGAAAGTTTGCTTTTGTGAAGTTGTTCCTGTAAATTTGCTTTTTCGAATCAAATGTAAATTACGCATATAGATGAAAGAGTTCGGCAGATAGGCAAGAATTCCCACTGGATTGCGTTCCATAATCCAGTAGATACACATGATTATGCTTCCTGCAATGCTCCAATACCAAAATGAGACCGGAATTACACTCTCTCCTTTCTTTTCCGAGGCAATCCATTGAATTAAAAAACGGGTAGAGAATATTGCATTCCCAATGAACCCAAGGATACTGAGGTAGCTCCAATCCAATCCAAATACACGGTGTTCATGAGTAAACCATGTAACAGCCAAAAAACTATTGCAGCACATAAGCAAGTTCCTTTCATTTTTGTCTTCTGTAATTCCATGAATTATCCACCTTTTCAACTATCACATAGCAGTACAATTGATAAAAGATTAAATGGATTTCACACATTCATTAGTATCAATGCGTTAATTTTATCATGCAGTATATGAACGTGAGATGAATGCAAAATTAATTTTTTGTAATCCTGGCAGCTTCATTTGGAGAGATCTGCTCTGCTACTGTTTTCTTGAAGAGATGTTAGAACTACCTATGATATCTCAATGTTTAAATAATCGAGGAATACTGCATGAAATTCAATTAAGTCGGAAGCTATACGTACCCTGATTAGGGACGATTTTGTTAAAAAGAATGGTAGGAAGGCAAGGAATTTATCTGTTCGTCAGAGGGTTAATTGATCTTTTAAGTTTCCATGGTAGGTTCTCCTTACTTAAAGGGAGATGCCTTTTCAAAAGCCACTACAATCATCGGGAAGGCTAATGATAAAAAATCGCAACAACGAGTTTATAAGTATTTACTTTATTGTCTTTCATGTTTTTTAAAATTGATCTATTAACTCCTTTTTTTCCGCATTATAATCGTCTTCCGTAATCAATCCTTCAGATCTGAGTTCTTTTATTTCTCGTAACCGTTCCTTAATGCCCATATCACTCATAGCTTCGTTGAGAATTTTAGTTTTTTTGTAATTATAGTCGTCTTCTGTAATAACTCCATCGTTTACCAATTCGCGCAGGAGAAGAAGCCTGCTTTTAACCCTGCTTTCACAGTGTATTTCCTGGGCAGGAGTTGGTAATACAGGTTGATTTGGGATGCCAGCATTATTCATTCTTTCTTCTAATTTCTTAATCCGGGTATCCAGTGCCGATGTACCCACTTGAATCCTTTCGTCGACCGTTCCTACCCTTTTGGTTACTGGTTGTTGATATATGTCGTTCGACAGATCTATAATAAGCCAGTTTTCATGTGTAGGTTCTAACTGTTGACCCGACGATGGAATGATTTTCCAAAAACGGCTGTGCTTTATTTCCAAAGGATTTTCTGTTGGCATCGTATGTTTTTTCTTGTTGGACATCATGTCATTAAATGTTTTAAACGTATGAATACGGCTAAAAACAACGTTTAAATTACCATCCAAAATAAACATGATACAATAATTTTGTTGGTCATTTAAAACCATACGTTCAGAATATGACGAAATAGTAACAACTTGTGTAGGCGTTGCAACTGAAAATGCTTGTACAATCAGTGGAACGAGCTTCTTTATCTCGTCATCTTGAAAGACCCTTAGTATCTCTTTCTTCCCTAATAATCCTTTTTCTTCATAATAAATATAAGATAATGCATTCGTTAATACATTTCCTAACATTTCATATGGATGATTTAATTGGCTTTGCCGATTATTCTTTTTAACAGGCAATTCCTTATGTTTAACAGTAACCTTGCCATCTCCATACGTATCGGCATTGATAATCAATAAACGACAAAAGAATGTAATAGAAATAATTCCCACGAATAATACTATTTGTTTTGGCTGATGATATCTCATATCTTGTAATAAACTTCTCCTATGTAAGTTGAATTTTTGGATTCTACATGCAAAGATTCTCGTTATAGTTCTTTTACTGTTCTTGCTTAAACAAC
>CAZPUD010000030.1:0-21565 GCA_964589115.1 uncultured candidatus Brocadiaceae bacterium
CTTGAGAAAGAGATTCTTTGGTAATCTTGAAATTATCCTTATCAGTAGTTTTGAGAAATACTGGAGTAGCGCCCGCCATTATTACCATTTCCGGGTAACTTACCCAATAAGGGACTGGAATAATGGCCTCATCTCCAGTGTCGCACAGAACTAAGACAATATTAAGAATGGCCTGTTTTGCCCCAGCCGATACCATGATTTGTGAAGGGTTGTATCTTAGGTTATTATCTCTGTAAAGTTTCTCACAGATAGCCTCTTTTAATGCCGGTGCACCGGAAGTAGGAGTATATTTGGTATAGCCATCTTTGATGGCCTTAATAGCTGCATTCTTTATATTCTCCGGGGTGTCAAAATCTGGTTCTCCCGCACCAAAGTTTATTACATCGATACCTTTTGCAGCTAATTGTTTTGCCTTGGCTGTAATTGCAAGAGTTGCAGATGTCTTTACCTCTCTGGCAATTCTGGATAACATCATATAGAAAACTCCTTTTTAATATTTTTTACAAAAATAATTTTCCGGGATTTAATATACCCTTGGGATCTAATAAATGTTTAATGCCCTTCATGATTCGCTGTTCTAGCGGCGGAATCTCAAGAGGTAAATATGCAGATTTCACATTTCCAATACCGTGTTCTCCGGAAATTGTTCCACCAAGTCTGATGGTACTGCAAAGTATTTCCTCTACCATTTTCTCCGCCAATGTTTGTTTGTCCTCCTTTTCATACATAATATTGACATGTATATTGCCGTCCCCGATATGTCCGAAATTAGCAACTTTCAAATATGGATATTTCGCGGATATATCATCTATTCTCTCCAGTATTTCTAATATCCGGCTGCGTGGTACACAAATATCTTCATTAATTTTAAAGCGGGCAATGTTGTAGAGTGCAGGAGATATAGCACGCCTTACCTCCCAAAGTGTATCACGTTCTTCTGCGTTCCTGGCAGGAATGACATTGAGCGCATGATTTTGCATAACAATTTTTTCAACAAGAGATACTTCCGTTTTAACACTCTGTTCTCTTCCATCGATATCGATAAGCAGGATTGCTTTTACATCCGATGGTATTTGAATCTCCCGCTTATATCCTTTTACGCAGGCTATGCTGGATTTATCTATAAACTCAAGTGCCCGTGGCAAGATATTATTTGAGATAATTTGATTAGCAGACCTTACAGCATCTTGAGGGTTGTCAAAAAAGACCAGAAGTGTTTCGGTCTTTTCGGGAAGGGGGAGTAGTTTTACCGTAATTTTTGTAAAAACACCCAGGGTACCCTCCGAACCAACAAGGAGGCGGGTAATATCATAACCGGTGACACTTTTTATAGTCTTACGGCCTGTATGAATCACACTTCCATCTGCAAGGACGACTTCGAGAGATAGTATATAATCCCTTGTAACCCCATATTTTAGACCAGTAATTCCTCCGGAACATTCGGCTACATTACCGCCAATAGTTGAAAACGCTGCACTGGCAGGGTCAGGCGGATAGAAAAGTTTATATTTCGCTGTCTCGATTTGTAATGTTTGTGTAATTACCCCAGGCTCAACCGTTGCAGTGAGGTCTTCAGGAATGATTTCTATTATTTTGTTCATGTGCATGAAATCTAGTACAATTCCGCCCTTTACCGGTACTGCTCCACCGGTAAGCCCTGTACCTGCGCCTCGTGGATAAACGGGTATTTCATGCTCATTTGCATATATTAATATGTTGGATACATGTTGAACAGAGCATGGCTGTAATACAATGTCCGGCAGGCATTTCTGTCTGGAACCGTCGGAAGAGTAACATATACGGTCTTCGATCTTGTAAAGTACATTTTCTTTACCTATAAGCCGACTCATTGTATCGACTAATCCGGATGCTTCTGCATCGGTAAATATTTTTACATTCATAAAGTTTTCTATCTAACAAGACTTTTTGCACAACTTGCTTAGATAAACATTCTAAGGCTTTCCTGCTGTTTGTCTAGAATATCTGATTTAATATAATTTTCTTATAAATAAGCGTTAATAAGCTGAAATTCCCGGTACATTACTGAAATTTTAAGGAAGTTAACTTTATTAAATTTAGAAATATAAGTCAAATTCTTTTCAGTTGAAAATAATTGACATAACAATGAAATATAAGTAATATTTAGTGCTTATGGTTTTAGAAAATTTTGATATGTAGTGATGTATAGCATACGCTACTTTGATATTTCATAGAAATACATGGAAATTATATACATAGATACCGATATATTGATCATTGGAGCCGGAGCAGCAGGATGTTTCGCAGCCGTGGAGATTTACAAGAGGTCTCCTGAATGTAAGGTGGTAATTATGGAAAAGGCTCATATTGAGCGCAGCGGCTGCCTTGCTATGGGTTTGAACGCCATTAACGCTTATCTAAATCCGGGTCAGACTCCGGAATCTTATGTTTCTTATATAGAGCGTGAATTTGAGGGTATAGTGAGAAAAGATCTTGTTTATACTATTGCACAGGGTCTTAATGAGGTTGTCAGTGAAGTAGAAGGGATGGGTCTTCCCATCGAGAAGGAAGGGGATGGAACTTATAAGAAACGAGGTAAGCGCAGTATTCGTATTTTTGGCGAGCGATTGAAACCTATTCTTGCCGATGCTGTGAAAAAAACTTCCGCTCAAATATTGAACCGTGTTGCAGCAACAAATTTTATTTTTGATGGCAAACGGGTCAGAGGGGCATTTGGGTATGGAGTGAGAAATAATATGTTCTATGTTATCAGGGCAAAAGCCATTATTGTTGCTACCGGAGGGGCTTCTGGAATCTATAAGCCTCACAATAACGGTGAGGCCAGAAACCTGACGTGGTATTGTCCCTGGAATGCAGGAACCGGATATGCGATGGGTATACGCATTGGGGCGGAAATGACAAGCTTCGAGAATAGGTTTGTTGCATTGCGTGTAAAGGATGTACATGCACCAACAGGCACAATTGCCGTGGGAGTTCGCTCAAAACAAATTAACGCGCGCGGAGAAGACTACCTGGAGCGTTACTACAAGGACTTGGGGGGAAACAAATGCCTAACGCATCACAGGCTTTTTGCTACAGTGGAAGAAACAAAGGCGGGACGGGGCCCGTGTTATTTAGATACAACCACATTGGACGAAGCAGGTGAAAGAAGGTTAAAGGAAGATTTCTTGAATATGAATCCTCAAGTGGTTCTCCTTTGGGCGAGCAATGGCATGAATCCAAGGGTGAAACCTGTAGAAATTCAGGGTACCGAGCCTTTTATCGTGGGTGGGCATTGTCAGGCCGGGTACTGGATTGATAAAGAGAGAAGAACGACCATAGAGGGCCTCTATGCGGCTGGAGAAGTGGCTGGCGGTGCACCAAAAAAATATGTAAGCGGGAGCTGGGTTGAAGCCCGTATCGCTGCAAAGACAGCTCTGGAAGAGATACATAGTATATCATTAGAAAAAATAGATGATGCGTTAATTCAGAGAGAAAAAACAAGAGTTTCGGCCCCTTTGATTAAAAAATCAGGGATATCTCCATCGCAAGCAAGGGAACGGCTTCAAAAAATCATGGATGAATATGCCGGCGGCATTTCCACAAATTACACACTCCAGGAAGAAAGATTATTGGAGGCGAGGCGGTTTTTAAAATACTTAAAAGACCGTATAAAAGATATAACGGCGATTGACAATTATCATCTGGTTGAGGCATTGGAATGTATTGACAGGGTTGATGTTGCAAGGATAGTTGTAGAACATTTAATCCATCGCAAAGAGACACGATGGTCATGCTATCAAGCCCGGCTGGATTATCCTGAGAAAGATAACAGCCGGTGGCTCACTTTTGTTAATTCTATTTATCACCCGGATACTGATGAAATAGAGGTAGTGGAAAGACCCTTACACCAATGAGTATCTTTATTGATGAGAATATTTGTAACGGGTGCAAGGGGTTGCCTGAAGCACGGTGCGAGCGCATATGTCCCGGGAATTTGTGCTACCGTAAAGAAAATACGAAAGCGGCGATACGTGACCAGTCGGCTTGCTGGACCTGTGCCTGCTGTGTAAAGGAGTGTCCGGTACAGGCAATTGAGCTGAGGTTACCTTTCCAGGTATGCAGCAATGGTGCCTCTTTAAAGGCGAGATTGAAGCGTGATAAGACAATCTGGAGAATCTGGCATGCCGATGGACATCAGGAAGAATTTATTATTCAGGCAAAGCGTTTGAAAGGAGATTAATATCAAATGGTTAGGAATATTGCCCCGCATGGGGGCAAGCTTGTAAATAGGATCGTATCTATGGAAGAACGGGAATTACTCCTGGATAAGGCCACAAATTATGATATGAAGAAAATACAGCTTAATTCACGGGAAATGTCCGATCTTGATATGATAGCCGTCGGGGCGATGAGCCCTCTGGAAGGGTTTATGAGCAAGGCGGATTATGATAATGTACTGGATAATATGCGATTGTTTTCCGGGTTGCCATGGTCCATCCCGATTGTCCTTTCTGCGACAAAGGACAAGATTGAGGGACTCAAGCCGGGCAAGGATGTTGCCCTTGTAGATCAGGCGAATGAAGTGGTTGCTGTTTTACATCTGGAAGAAATTTTTCACCATGATAAGCGTAAGGAAGCATTAGAGGTCTATGGTGTGGATGATAGAAAGCATCCCGGTGTGGATTATGTTTATAAAATGGGTGACTATCTTCTCGGCGGCAAGATTAGTGTTATCAACAGGACAAAGCCCAGTGATTTTTTGTCATACAGACTGGATCCGGCGGAAACGAGAGACGTTTTTACCAAGAAGGGCTGGAAGCGGATAGTTGGATTTCAAACCCGTAATCCTGTACACCGCGCCCATGAGTATATCCAAAAATCCGCCCTGGAGATTGTAGATGCTATCCTTTTACATCCCCTGGTAGGTGAAACAAAAAGTGATGACATTCCGGCGGATGTGAGGATTAAGAGTTACGAGGTACTGTTAGAAAAATATTATCCGAAAGATAGGGCAATGCTTGCTGTCTTCCCTGCTGCCATGCGGTATGCCGGCCCCAGGGAGGCTATCTTCCATGCCCTTGTGAGAAAAAATTACGGCTGTACACATTTTATTGTGGGCCGGGACCATGCAGGTGTAGGCAACTATTATGGAACGTTTGATGCCCATTATATCTTTGATGAATTTGATCCGCATGAAATAGGGATTACGCCGTTATTTTTTGATCATACATTTTATTGCAAATCCTGCAATGGCATGGCATCTTACAAGACATGTCCTCATGATTCGTCTAACCATGTGATTTTAAGCGGGACGGAAGTCCGCAGGATGTTAAGTGCGGGAGAAGCTCCGCCACCTACATTCACAAGGCCGGAAGTTGCAAAAGTATTGAGTGAATATTACCAAAAACTAAAGTAAACGTAACAATTTAGTTTTTTTGAGAAATTTCCTGAAATAATAATTTATTACATACCGCGTAGGGGCAGGTTTCAAACCTGCCCCTACAATGAATAACATCCGCGCCGTGTTTTCAAAAAACTAAATTATTGCAAGTAAACTTACATCCCTTTTGCAACACTAATATCGCTTGTCGCTACGAAGGATTTGATGGAAACGAGATCATGATCATCTCGTGCGACTATTGTTATAACATTAGGACCTTCTTTTAGCGGAAGGCTGGTGTTTATTTCAAGTCGTCCGCGTTCTTTTAAGCTTGTACCCTTATTGGACTTGAAGAAGACCTTGTCATTGTTTACAAGGATATAGACATGCTTCACATGTGCATCATCTTCTACAATAGCGGACAGCGATAATTGGTTATTCCCTGATAATACGTTTGCTAAAGGTTTACCTAAGTTAATTACCGGGGGTTTTTGCTGTATAAAGAGTTCTATAGTACTTGGTTTATTTCCGGCTCCATTCAATTCTATAATATCTTTTGCTGAAACCCAACCTGACTTATTATCTGGCAGTTGTACACGGAACCAATCAGCATTCTTTGCATCAGATAATAATACCGTACCCTCCTTCATCATAGACAATACTGATGAATCAAATGACATCCCTCCGTAAAGGGGGGTATGGTTTCTGTTTATTTTTAGAAAAGAAGTGCCCTGTGCTATATTTGATTTCGTTGTAACGATAGAAAGTCCAAGCTTGTCTGATAAGAGTGTTCCGAAAATCGTATCGGAAATAACAAGGTCTACGTTGAAATTACAAGGTGAAACTGTTTCTTTTACAAAGAAAGATAGCTTTACCTCTTTCGTTTCTCCGGGATTTAATGTTCCAATTTCTGCCCGTCCATTCTTGATAAGAACATCTTTGTTGCTCAAATTTCTTAAAGTAACTACATTTTTTTCAGAAGCACCTTCGCCTATATTGCTTACTAACACCAGAAGTTCGACGTCCTCTCCTGCCTGAAGTAACCCGTCTCCGTTGTTTATAGAGATCGTTTTTGTATTATCCAGAATCTGATAGGAGTATGCAAAAAGTGGTCTGGGTAATGCCTCTGTAACGATATTGAGTTTAATTTCCGGAGGGTTGCGGTGATGTAATTCCTCAAATTTGATAACAACTTCATCTTTTCTATCAAGGGAATTTTTTGGGATTTCTATTGTTGTTGAATACGTTTTTGTAGCTCCTTTATCTATCTTGCCAAGGATAAATTCAAGTTTATCGAAAATTGGATTTTTACTAGATGAAATACCCCGTAATTGATAAAGTGGAACTTCGCCAAGATTTGATACATTTACCGTTAGTATGATCTTATCGCCTGCCTTAACTTGCCCGTTTACCGGTGCTGTAGAGAAAGAAGCATTTGTTTTTGTATTCCCTGTTTCTGATCCTTTAGACCAATCGATATCTAATTTTTGAAGTGCCTGGGCGATCTTTTCTTCCTCCATCTTAGCCGCTTCTTCTATAATAGGAGAGGAATTTTCCAGGAAGGCTCCCCGCTGCCACGCAGCATCCGCGGCAAGTAATTTTTTGGCAAAGATAACGTGAAAGTCTGTATTAAAATCAGGTAATTTATATGGATCTTCGACTTCCTCTTCCGGATGTTCTTTTTTGTCCGTTTCCTTTATCTCTAAGAAATATTTAAGAGTAGCATAGGGAGTCTCATCTTTTGGATGTTCATCAAGATGTTGTTTAAGGTCTACTTCGCGAAGTGCGATAGGTCCTCGAAACATATTAATGCTATCTTTAGAAATAGTTACAGGGGTAAGTTGGATGTCTGGCATGATACCGACCGATTGGATATCGGTGAGCTCAGGTGTAAGATATTTTGCTATGGTCAGTTTTAAGGCAGAACCATCCATAAGTTCTATAAGTTGTTGAACAGAACCCTTGCCAAACGTCTTGTCTCCGACAATTATAGCACGATTATTTTCTTTAAGTGCACCTGCGACAATTTCCGCCCCGGAAGCGCTTCCGGCATCAACAAGTACTACGATAGGATAGTTGTTTTCATCTGTCTCGGTTTTCCTGGCATCCTGGGCCTCTCTTGGGTGACCGCTGGGACCTACTGTAACAACAATAACGCCTTGATCAAGGAATTTATCTGCCACCTCTATTGCCTGATCCAGAAGTCCGCCCGAGTTGTTTCGTAAATCAACAATTAACCCGCGTATTTTTTTATTGGAATCCCTTAAACGTTTCAAATGTTCATTAAGTGCTTGAGAAGTGTCATCCTGGAAGTTTCTTATTTTGATGTAACCGAGTCCATTGTCTAATGATGCAGATTCTACGGTGGGGATTGCAATAATTTCCCTTTTTAGGGTAATTACTTTAGGTTGGGGTGACTTCTCCGTTAAGGTTGAAAGTATCACCGTAGTTCCAGGATCTCCACGTAATTTTCCAACAGACTCTGTAAGGCTCATATTAACCGTGGATTCTCCATCGATTTCAATAATCTTGTCTCCGGCCTTTATATTAGCCCTTGCCGCCGGCGTACCCTCGATAGGAGATATAACCGTTAGCTGGCCGTCTCTCTGACCTACAACCATGCCAAGTCCACCAAATTTACCTGTAGTACCAATCTTAAATTCATTAAATTCTTTTGGGGGAAATATAATAGAGTGGGGATCTAATTGTGTAAGCATTCCGTTGATTGCATTATACTCAATATCGCTGGCGGTAAGATTTTCGTTCGTCTTGCGATGTTTATTGATAAAATTGAGGGCATCTCTCATGATTTCTACCATATCTTTTGAACGATGGATCTTCGATAGATCAAATGTTTTTGATACATCATCCACGGTAACGATTTCGACATTCTTCTCAGCAATAAAATCGGTTAATACCTCAGGGATAATCCTTTCTTCCCATGAGAGGGCTTCTTTAAGCATTTCTAAAGGTTTGATGCGTTCGGGATCTACGTATAACCTGTTGACATAAGATGTAACAATTCCCGGAAGACGAAACTTATAATTTGAGTCTTCTCTTTCCTCCCGTTTCTCAAAATAAGGTTCCAGACCAAATGTATTATTCAGAGTAACGAAAAGGGTGGTAAAAAGACAGAAGATGAAAAATAGCGAGATACCTGTAACTAATATATTTTTGGATCTAAACTTTAATCTCATGCGCTATCCCTTTAACTAAAATGGCATTATCAAAAATTCGACCACGGCATTATACAAATACAGAAAATAATTATTCTAAGATGCTGATACATTAGTCTTTAAATATATATCGAATGTTTTTGTTTAACGTAATAAGTATAAGAGTATATAGAGTATTTATCAAGAAAATACTCAGGTCGTTTTTAGTTATTTTACTTAATTCTTATGTATTTTGACATTCTTTGATTTTATTGTTTATGCTGCAATGTTGGAACGCAATGTTAGAAAGCAGCCATCCAGGATGGATTGCGAACTCTGAATTCTCGGAGTGTATGAGAGTGATTAAATGAACAGCTTGATGATCATTGATATGATTCCAGCGATAATAAAACCTAACATCCACTTTACAAGATTTATTTCAATTTTCAAGACCTTAATTTCCGCTTTTAGGTCTGTTAAGTCACTTTCAATGCGGGTAAAGTGTTTTTCGTAATCAGCAATAGCCTCGGCTGCGGCCTTTGCCTTTTCATCCGAAGCGCCGGCTTCTTTTAGTGCATCATACAATTCGGTAATCATAGTAGTCATAGCTGGAAATTATAAACAAAATACATTCATAGGTAAAGGTAAAAATAACGGAGCTTTTTTCGGGATATCGAGCTAATAGCAAGAGAAATATTGTTACCAAAAATATGCTTCCTAGAGAAAAAATTTGTATTTTGGGATCAATTCTTATAATATAAGGATTTTAAATATGATTTTTACCATCGGTACTTAAAATTAAGGAGATATTATGGCTGAGCAGCGTGCAACTAATATCAAATGGCATCATGGCAAGATTACAAAAGAAAACCGTATTGAACTGATGAATCAAAAGGGTGTAACTATATGGTTAACGGGCCTGTCGGGGGCAGGGAAATCGACTATTGCCGTTGAGCTTGAACACGCCCTTCTTGAGAACAAGCATCTGGCATATATACTCGATGGTGACAATGTGCGTCACGGTTTGAATAAAAATCTCGGATTTTCACCGGAAGACCGTTCTGAGAACATCCGCCGCATCGGTGAGGTTGCAAAATTATTTACCGATGCAAATATAATAACAATAACAGCGTTTATATCGCCATACAGGCAGGATAGGGATAATGTCAGAAAGCTCCTAAAAGACGGGGAATTTATAGAGGTTTATATTAAATGTCCCATCGAGGTTTGTGAACATCGCGATACAAAAGGCCTCTATAAGAAAGCCAGGGAAGGAGTGGTTAAGGAATTTACCGGTATATCTGCGCCTTATGAAGAACCTTTACATCCTGAATTAACGGTGGATACATCTAAAATGTCCGTTGAAGAATCGACGAAGGCAATATTGGGTTATCTTGAAGAAAAAAATTATGTAAATTTTAGTTGATGGCGATTATTTCACTCGAAAAACTTCCAAATTCTGATATATTCAAAACAGGTAAATATTGCATATGTTAAATTGAGCGCTAAATTTTATGTAAAGGACAGGAGGTTAGCTATGGATCCAAAATTTCCTCCGCCCGGTCTCAAAGAAGTTATAACTTTTCCCATGATTGAGGCATTATATGGCCGCCGATCACGCCGCTTTTTTCTTGGTGCAGTTATCCCAGAAGGCCCCTTAGCATTTACATCACAGAGCGACCCCTTACCATTAACTGAAGTAGAAAAGATTTTAGTTCTTACTGCAGTATCTGGAAACACGGATTGGCATTATATGATTCCATATAATGACCGCTATGCTCCAAACTTGCCAAATTATGCAGGTGCAGCCGGAGGCCGTATTTTTCCTTCAGCTGCCGGATTTCATACGAGTGAGATATTTTTTACGGACGATGATGGCGTGTACTTTTTTGCAACGCGAGATGCACCCGCTCTGATAGAAAAAAGAAACGATGAACTGCCTGATCTTGAAGCCTTTTTGGAGGTTCATCGTTCACGGATTCGAAAAATTGCAAATAGCCGTCTTTATCTGCCTGCCGCTGATCCACATATTGAGAGCCACAATCATTGGGTTGCGAATTGTCCGGGCAGTCTCCTGATTATTCCTGTAGCTGATGTTGCCCAGCATAACATAGCATCTCTCTGTTATTACCTTCAAAATGGTTATTGTATCTATGACGATATTAATAAAGAACCAATTAAGGGATTAGAGCGTTACCGACATCTGTATGATCCCGACAATCCCCTGCCTCTAAGCTTCATTGAGAGATACTCACTTATGGAATGTACAACAGAACTCTCAATTTCCTGCTATGCAGGTGCCCTGATGCTCCAGGCTATAGGCCTGGGCGGGTGGATGTTTGATGGGATAAATCCTTATTCAGTGCTTGGTGCAAGTGGTGACCCGGCTGTACCCGGGTTAGGTTTTCGCTATGATACGAATGATCTCTGGCCGCTTCCCAATCCAACGGGCTTGCCGGGAGTATTTGAAGGTTTCTGTCCTCCATATTATCCTGATATGCGTGCCGCTGTTGAAGCTTTTGTTCATCGAAAGTTTAGCCCGGGAGGTCCTTTTCATCCTGAAACTCCGGGGCCCTGGAAAGACAGTGCCGCAGTAAGGGGAAATGCTCAGGTTCACAGCGAGGAATTTAAGGAGTGTGTTGCTCTTCAAGCTCAACATATCCTTGACCATTTTGGTAAATTCCCTGGTACAGTGCCCACTATTTTAGTCTTTACATATCTTCAGGCCCATCACCTGGACCTTGAATTTTATAACCACCACTTTAAACCGGGTGCATATCTGCGTACCCATACTCAACACATAAAATACTGGCATTAGTATGATAGAAATTTAAAGAAATTCGAACATCGAAATCCGAAACAAATACAAAAATTCTAATGTTCGAATGCTCAAGGCACACAGGAATCATAGGTTACACAGCGTGGTGTAACTTGCAGACAAAAAGATTTTAACCGCGAAGGACACGAAGAAAAACTTTGCTAGAAAAGCATGGTTTTACAAATTTGTATTACAGATTTCACAGATAAAAAATTCCGTGTTGGTTCAATCGTCCACGATTGAACCGAAACGTTTAGCATGTTTCATATGCCTGGAATAAACCAAAACGTACAGGCAAATGCTAAACGCATGGTTCAATCTGCAAGATTGAACCAACCAGAAAAATTATAAATAAATTTTTTGATTCTCCTGCGGGTTCAGGTTTACAACCTGAACCCATGAGTTTATGTGGATAAAGGCGCTATGTGTAATCGAAGGCGTGATCGGCAACATAAAACATAGGGTTCAAGTTACAAACTTGAACCCGCCCAGGGTTTGGGGTATTGGGTTTTTTGTCATTTGAATTTGTTTCGTATTTCGATATTCGTGTTTCGAATTTGGTTGCGGTCAAAGGCAGCGCCAGGTGCTTCGTGGTGTTAAAAAATGCAGATTCTCTTCTACTTTAGTCCCCTTTCGTTAAAAAATTTCTTGTACTTCATGTCCTCTTGTAGAATATGATTCGTCCACCATAATCTTAAATATGTAAATATTTCTTTCGGTACAGTTACCTCATGGACCATAGTTTCCATGCAAAACTCAACGGTCTTTTTCTTGAATTCCTGGTGTTGTCTTCTTTGGGATGGATATTCCGGATATTTGTAGTCGAGCATATATTGTTCTTCTCTCTCGAAATGATCAAGGGCATACTGGGTCATTTTTGTCAATGTATCTGATATAATCTCTGAATCGACTTCTGCATCATTCATCTCTATCAATGTATTTACCATCGTGACGATTTGCTTGTGTTGTTCATCCAGGTCCCGAACACCAACACTGAAGTTTTCACCCCATATTATTTTTTCCATATATTTTAAAATTTCCAAATATGTTTATAACTATAAGGATTTAGCCCTGTCTGCATCCGTTTTTTCAGAAGGCCAGTAATAGGCATCGGGGGTATTGCGTGCTCCAAAAATAGCAGTACCAATGCGGACCATATTCGCACCTTCCTCAATCGCTATTGTATAATCTCCTGACATACCCATAGAAAGATATTTCATATCTACCCTATCAATACCCTCCTTCATGATAGCATTGTATACATCTTTTAGCGTCTTAAAACATTTACGGATTTTTATTTCATCCTTAGTAAATAGGCCAATGGTCATAAGTCCATATATTTTTAATGTATCATATTTGGCAGTTTGTCTTACTAATGATATTGCCTCTTCCGGTGCAACACCATATTTACTTTCTTCATGAGAGGTATTAATCTGAATTAAGATACTCATTGAGCGGCCTTCATGCTGGAGCCGCTGATCCAATTTTTCCACCAGTGATAACCGGTCTACGGAATGGATCATATTTGCAAATTTCAGAACGTCCTTAACCTTGTTTGTCTGAAGATGTCCGATAAAATGCCAGTCCACATTCTCGTCTTTTAATATGTTAAATTTTTTCAACGCCTCCTGAATTCTGTTTTCTCCGATAATACGCTCGCCCTCCCGGATAGCTTCACGTATGCGTTCAGGCTCGACCGTCTTTGTTGCCATAACCAGGGTAATGTCCTCTGGTTTTTTACCAACCTTTGCTGCTGCATGTGCAATGTTTTGCCTTACTCGTTCGAGGTTTTCTTTAATTGACATATTATCTCCTATTCCCGGCAATGTTAGTCTTTTATTCCCAGTAATTCCTTATACAAGTTTTCAGTCTTTGATACAGTTTCTTTAATATCAAAACAAGTCTTCAGCCGTTGGTATCCATGCTCAGCCATCCGCAGTGCCGTGTGTTGATCGTATAAAAGTCTCATAATGGCCCTGGCTAATTGTGTAGAATCCCTGGGAGGGACTAATATTCCTGTCTTTCCATCGAGGACGACCTCAGGTATACCCCCCACATCCGTTGCAATAACAGGGCATCTCATCGCCATAGCCTCTAATAATACGACACCAAATCCTTCATTGATAGATGGCAAGACAAACAGATCGCTACAGGAAAGAATTTCAGGAACGTCTTTGCGCATTCCTAAAAATGATACATGGTCTCCCAGCTTTAACATCTTTACTTTGCTAAAAAGATCTTGTCTTAACTCACCATCTCCGAGAAATATCAATCGTACATTTGAAATGTACTTTACTACCTGTGCAAGGGCATCGATAAGGTAGGTATGGCCTTTTACCGGTACCAGCCTTCCCGCGGTAATTAGTAGGAAGTGGTCATTTTCTATCCCGAGTTCTTGCCGCTTTTGTATTCTGGATACCCTTCTTTTCTCAAGTGCTTCTATATCAATTCCGTTGTAAACATAGTCAAATTGTTTCCTGCTGCCGATGCCGGCTTTTATATAAGGTTCGATTCCTTTTTTCGTTAATGTAATGATTTTATCAGTAAACAGTGCGGCAAACTTTTCAAGTCCTGTAAAAACGTAAGTTTTCATCCTCCCAAAATAGCCTTCAAAGATATCCCCATGCGGAGAGTATACGATAACTTCTGCATTTGCAAGCCTTGCTGCTAACCTGCCAATAAAGCCACCTTTTGATGTATGGCAGTGGATAATATTATATTTACCTTTCAAAATGAGAAAGTAAAGTTTTGCCAGGGACTTCAGATCTGAAAATATTTTAATGTCCCTAACAAGAGAAGGGATAATAAATGTTTGAATACCAATATCATTCGCATATGAAATCATATCATTCTCACATTCCTGCGAAATCCCTGTTGCAATATGGTGTTCGAATTGTTTTCTGTTACATTGGCGTAATACTTCAAGGAGGACAGAAGGTGCGCCGCCCCTCTCAAGGCGCGTAATTATGTGCAGTATTTTAATCTTTCCTGCAGGTTTATATGTATCCATAGATAAATGTCTAAAATGTAACAGAATTGATACATTTAATCAAGAATGTACAAGAAAATTGGTCATTGATTTGAGATAATAGTTTATATTCCATGATGCTTATCCCCTTTTCCATTTTATATTTTAGATAGGATCGTTATGAAGAATATGCCATTTTGCTTTGTTCCATATGCCGTGCGGGTATTTATGCCGTATTTATTCTGTCTTATAGCATCTTTGTCCTCGTTTATTCTTGTATCCATTCCCGGTCAACATGTGCATGGTTCATATCTACATTCGATAAACTATAGTCCGCAATACATCGGTACGGCTCCTTCGGTAGTGACTGAGCCGGCTTCAAACATAACATATAACGAGGCGACATTACGCGGAAAAGTGAATGCTCACGGATTATCGACGACCATATGGTTTCAATACAGGATTGTTGATGGACCAGGTAAAACTACCTTTTCAACCAAGACCATAGTTGGGACAAGCGATACAGAGGTAAGTATGAGGGTAATTCAGCTAATTCCGGGAACGACATATTATTACAGGATTGTAGCAGAAAACAGTGCAGGCACGTCGTATGGAGATGAGGTGGCATTTACTACAGTAGATATTAAACCCTTCATTTCGACAGATATAACTTCACCTGTTGGTTCCATCATTATCAATAATGGCGATAATTTTACAAATTCTACAACCGTTACTTTAAACCTTTTGGCTAAAGATAATGTAGGTATTACAGGTTATTATCTTTCTTCAAATCCTGTACCACCTTCTGCATATGATCCGGGATGGATATCTGCAGCACCTGTTCTTAATTATCAGCAAGATGTTTCCTTTGTTGTGAGTAATGCCGACGGCAGCAATATGGTATATGTGTGGTACAAGGATGCCGCCGGAAATATATCGGATAAAGCATATGACTCTATTATTGTAGATGAAACACCTCCAACGATAGCAATTACCGATCCTACATCTGATTCCACCTACACAACTACAAACAGTACAATAAGTATCGGCGGCAATGCTTCGGATAACACGAGTGAAATACAGGGTATAGTATGGAGTAACAGCAGGGCAGTAAGTGAAACAGAAAGGAAGACTGCTGACTGGATTATTCCGGATATAAACTTATTGGAAGGCGATAATGTAATAACGGTGAAGGTTATGGATAGTGCCGGTAATGTGGGAATTACTACAATAACCATAATTTATGTTGCTGAAGAAGATAAAGCTCCCGTAGTGGTAACAGAGCCTGCATCGGGTATAACGGCTAATTTAGCCACCCTGCATGGAACTGTAGATGCAAAGGGATTACCGGCAAAGGCATGGTTCCAATATGGAACAAGCAGCGGGCATTACATCGGAACATCGGCAATACAGAATATAGATGACAGCGCTGGAGACGTTCCATTAAGTAACAGGGTAGGTGGATTATTACCGGGGACAACATATTATTACAGGCTTACAGCGCAAAATAGTGCAGGTACTACATATGGAAATGAGGTGACTTTTAATACAGCATTGCCTAAAGGAAGGATTTTGGGTTATGTAATGGATTTTAGAGGTCAACCTGTCGGGTCGGCCCGGGTGCGGCTTAAGGGAACACAGGCAAGGAAAAAATCCTTTAAGGTAGCATTTTCTGATGAAAATGGATTTTTTAAATTTTTGAATCTGGATGCAGATATGTATGATGTCTCCGCAGCAAAAGAGGATTTTAAAACTACAAACTACACAGCAAAGTTAAAAGAGGGGGAGGAAAAAGAGGTTGAAATTGTATTGGGAAAAATGAAAGAAGTAGAGGATAAAACAAAAGATAACAAATAATGCCGGTACATAAATGTTTGTATCCTTGATTTTCCCATGGTTGGTTCAATCTTGTAGATTGAACCATACATTTGGAATTGATATATGGCTTTTGATTTATGCCAGACATAGGTAAACGTACCAAACGTTTCGGTTCAATCGTGGACGATTGAACCAACTGTACCAGCCATGATAGTATTCCTGAAAAGTACAATAATTGTATTTTATTCTTAATCCCCGGAAGGTGCATTAAATTTCACAAATATGGGGTTGGAGAGTATGCGTGAGGGTCCATCGATGTCGAGTCTGTAATAAACCTTTTCCCCCGGTTTCATATAGTTATCTATATAGGTCATCTCCGTATCACCCTGAGATACAAACCGGTGTATTACCTCTCCATTTCGAATAATATCTAATTTATATTTTGTATCCTTTGCTATTTCTTCTTTGACAGATACACGGATATTTAACTGTGGATTCTTGTCAAGTTTCAATTCCTCGCCTATATGTGCCTTCATAGATTGTGTTGTATCTTCAATGGTAAATGTATTCAGTACCATTGTAGGGGCCTTTTCGCTATATAAATGCAGGGCATACATGCGTCCTGCCTTAAGTGCTTCAACAACAGCTTTTTCATTCTTTTCTTTTAAGAGAAATATCGTCTGTGAATCTTTAATGGAAAATGTACTCTCGTCCCCGAAATCCACCTCTCCTATTGCCCAAACAGGCTGCGAGCGTTTCTCTTTGCAGTACTGAGTAAGGATTTGATCCCACACCCCGCCCGGAGGTATCATAAACTTAATCCCTTCTGCAAATGCGGCAAAGCCAGTATAATCCTGTGCTTTTAGCAAGTCCTCATGATAAGGTTCTGTCATAAGTTTAACCCCGTTTACTTCTTTGTCAATATTCTCGATTTCGGGATGTGCCCAGAAGGTTACACCGCCGCGCGAATTAACGTAATCAATGACTGTCTGATATGGGGCTACACCGCGATCGCCATGGTATTGGTCGTATTGCGGCGAGGTAAAGGGAAAATTATTTGCGGTAAAAACTATGCCTGTTATAAGACAAATTGCGCTTGAGATTTTTAGGGGAAGGGTAACAATGCTCTCTTTAGATATTGAATACAAAAACCAGCTAAAAATAAAGAAACAAACTGGCCAAAAACCCATAAACGTTTCAGCCGTGATGCTTCCTGGATAGCCTTTTCCAATTGAAGGTAGATTCTCATAGTCTTCCGCATCATTTAGTCCAATCACAAGAATATGTTTGTGACCGTCCATCATAGCCAGATCGTTAGTAAAGTAACTGCCTTTCCACCAGTAAAAGGGAATTGCTTCTGCTCCATGCATAATGAGCATGTCTGGATACTTTTGGTTGAGTTCGTGAATGGTCTTTATATAGCGGGCTTCGCCGTAAGTGTGTATGGAATTTTTTTCCACCACTTTTCTTATGAATTTTCTTAACGGAGGTATTCCGTACTCCCATCGCATGGTGTCATGATCGGTAAAAATGGCGATCTCTACGCCGGCATCGTGAGCAATCTTTGCCACCTCTTCAGGTGGTAATTTCCCCCCGCTAATGGTAGAATCCAAATGAATAACAGAGGGGACTAATTGGTATTCTTCAGGGAAGGCAATACCTTTAAAATTTGAAAATAATATGCAGATTAAGAATACCAGAAATAGTTTGTTTTTATTATTCATAGAATATTATTCTGGTTCTAACGAGTCGGAAAAGGCCGTAGCGACAAGGTGAGCCTTGCCGCTATTTAAAACACTTGTAATACTTTAGTTTTTTTGAGAAACCATGAAAAGCTCCGTTAGGAGCGGCATATTAATAGAATAAGAATCAGCACCATATTAAGCTCCTGATGAGCAGTATATAGACACCTAAACACTATATCACTCCTCTGTAGCTTTATTCTCACGTTTCGTTTTATAGTATCCAAAGTATGAAACCGAACATATCTTCAACTGACGAAAGACTACCCCAACGGTCATTGCGAGGGTCTTTTCCGAAGCAATCTCTGCCTTTGGGATTGCTTCGGAAAAGACCCTCGCAATGACATTATAAAGAATTCTCGCAATGCATTATAAAGAACACTCACAACGACTTTTTTAAGGTTTTCTGTATGTTCCATACACCTGCATTCAACCAAATACTCTGCTTTCGTCATATTCTATTTGGCTTCATCTATTGGATGCTATTTATATTTCACCCCTACGGGATTATTTTTCAAAAAACCAAAGTGTTACGAACTTTCCGTTTATTTTCAAGGTGGAACTACTTTCTGGAAATAAATGATTCGATAAAGAAAATACAAAGAGTGGCTAGCAAGATCGTTCCCCAGAGGGTCCTTTTTGCCTCTCCCATAAGCACCTCGCTTCCTCCTCTTGAGGGAGAAGTAGTAACTGTAAGATTGGTTCCTCCCATAAGGGCCGTAATCTCTTTTTGGCTTATTTTCTCAAGATTAGATTCGCCGGTATCTAAATTTACGGTGAAATTGTGGGGAAATCGTGGGTGTGGTTTTCCGTCAACGGTTAAGGCATAAACCCCGGGAATATTTGTCTCATTATAAAAAAAGGACTTCTCATTGTTAATGAGTTGTGGTTGCAAGCTGGTTGTTGTTCCCTCAGGATTGGTTATTTCTATATTTTCTATATCATAAGAATACGGGAATTGCCAGGGATGTTTAACCAAAACTTCTTTCTGTACATCATCTGATACGCTTCCGGAAACATATCTGCATAGTTGCTGCATTAACGGAAGGAAAAAGGGCTTTACCGGCAGATCTGTCCAGTCTCTGTCAAGAGTTGACGTAAAAAGGATAACCTTCCCCCGTTCGACCTGTCTTTCAATAACGGCGGGGGTATCATCAGAAAATGTAAGTATGGTTTTACAATCCCCCAAATGTGATGGATCAACATAAAATATCCTGTAAAACTTTGCAGAAGATAAAGTGCTGATATTTGCCTCGGAAAAGAAACGCAGGACGGAATGCAGGGGCTGCGTAGTCTTGAGGTGGAGAGGTTGATCTTCAGAAAGCGGACTGTCAATGGAAAATGTTCTTATGGTATGGAGCCTGTGGGGTAATAGTGTCCCAAATGAGTTGTTGTAATATTGGGGATCTATTTTATTGCCAAGTGAAAAAACAACTGCCCCGCCTTCCTTTACGAACTTTTCAAGCTCTCTTGTTTTCTCTAAAGGAAGTGTCTCGACATTACATAAAAAGACTATATCAAAATCAGTAAAAGTAACATTATCAACTTCATATATAGAACATATAGCTGGTTTGATAGGAGATGCGTGTTCTCTTCCGGGATTTAGCGCCTTTTCTAAATAAAAAGTTTCACTCTCATAGATATTTGTTTTTGGATCTCCATCAATAAGTAAGGTATCCAGTGTATATGGAGTACTTATTGTAAAGTACCGTTTGTTATCTACAGAAAGATCATCATCTGGAATTTCGACCCAACCTGTATGTCCTTTTCCCTTTTCCACGCTGAAATAAAATTCTTTAGTTTCTGATGTATTGGCTTCGATGTTAAAAAATCCCTGGGTTACTTTTTTTTGATCTATGAACACCTGTGCTACCAGGTTTTTAACCCTTGAAGGTGTGAAGTTGGATATGGTTACCCTGATATGACCTTCTCCGTTTCTTTCTGATATGTCAAGCCGTGGTTCGGCATTAGTAATAGCTATATTTTTAAGTTCCCTGTTCTCTGATAAATCCAGAATATGAACATTTGATACATAGTTGCGAAGCTTCTCATAACCGCTTTTGAACCAGCCAATATCCCACCCGTTTCGGGTCATATCGGTAAGGAGAAATATCCGTTTTACAGGGGCCTCGGCGGTTGTTAGTATTTCAACTGCCGAATTTAACGCAGAGGTAATGTGAGTAGTCTTAAAAGTAGGTTGCAGGTTTTCTATGGAGTTTAGAAGATTTTTTTTATCATAGTCAAGTTCGGGCAGAGTTTGCAATTCAACCTCTGAACATGTAATTACAGCGGCATCGTCGTTTTTTGTCAAAGTATTAACAATTTCCTTTGCCAGGCCTTTAGCAGACAGGAAAAAAGAATTACGGTTACTGGAATACAGCATACTGTATGAATCATCTATTATAATGACATTGCTGGTCGGAACATTTTCCCCGGAGACTCCACCGCCAAGATTTTTTATAAACGGTTTTGCAAGGGCAAAGGCCAGGAATACAATCAAAGATGCCCTGAGGATCAAAAGGATAAGTTGCCGGAGCTTGAATTTTACCGAGATGCGTTTGCTGGTCTGAAAGAGAAAATCTATGGCTGCAAACTTATGAGAAATTGCCTTCTTCTTGTTGATAAGGTGAATAATGACCGGGATGCTTGCACCCAGAATGCCAAACAATAAAATAGGGTTAAGGAAAGAAATCATAAAAATAACTTTATAAGATTTTTAGTGAATTTTGAATAATCACATTTTTTGATATGAGCGCATGGTACCCTCCCTCCTTGCCAGGAATTTTATCAATGCTTGATCAAGCGGCGTTGAGGAGTCGATAAGCAAATAATCTATTTGATTCTCGTAGCAGGACTCTTTGAATTGTTCAAGAAATCGGTTAATTTCGGAAAGGTATCGGTCTTTAATAGACTTAGGATCCGCCAGGATGCGCCTGTCGTCTTCCATGGATTCAAAAAAAGTAACTGTTTCGAAAGGGAAGGTAAGCTCGTACGGATCTAGTATATGAAATAAGATAATATCACTTTTCTTAAATTGAAAGTATTTTAGCTGATGTATGATCTTGTTGGTATCATCAAAAAAGTCGGATATCATAATTATTAAAGAACGGCGGCTGATCTTCTCGACAAATTCGTTTAGTATAGAACTGATATTTGATTTACCGGCAGTCTTTAATTCTGCTAAGGCACTGATGATCACATGGAGGTGAGTAATGCGGGATTTAGGGGGTATATACTGCTGTACTTTATCGCTAAAGCTGATCAGCCCGACAAGGTCAGCTTGTTTTAACAATAAATAGGCTAGTGAAGCTGCAAGGGTAGAGGCATATTCAAATTTACTGACACCGGTGGATTTATAACCCATTGATCCACTTGTATCAAGAAATATGTAACATTTGAGATTTGTTTCTTCCTCAAATTGTTTGATGTAATATTTATCTGTCTTTGCATGTACTCTCCAATCGATATGTTTTGTCTCATCTCCGATTGAATATTCTTTATGTTCCAGGAACTCTATGCTGGATCCCTTATAAGGGCTTTTATGAATGCCGGACAATGCCCCGTCTACTACGAGTCTTGCCCGTAACTCCATATTGGCAATTTTTGATAATGTTACAGGATCAAAAGGACTTTCTACCATACAGTATTACCATGTAAATACTTCATGTTTGTAAAAATGAAATTCAGATATATAAACGTTTT
>CAZPUD010000031.1:0-21317 GCA_964589115.1 uncultured candidatus Brocadiaceae bacterium
CATAAAAGGGGCAGTATATACCCATTTTGATGCGGCCCAGTAATTCCAGAATTCCCATAGAAAGCCGCAAATATAACCGGCTGTAAAGAGGCTTAATATTCGCGAGAGCGTCCCCTCCTCCAAATCCTTTAATAAGGAGTCGCCTTTGCTGCAATATACAATTGGATCAAATATCATTACATATCCTGTCCATACCAGGCCGAAGAGATAACTGGCATAATCTCTGTTGAGAAGTAATGGCGTCATTATGAAAAAAAATCCAAGGACGATACTGCTGTAAATAATCCTGTTTGAAGTTCGCAGATTGCTGATCCGGAATCGATCAAAGAAGTGCAGGGTTTCAATAAGCTCCGTTGTTTGAAATATTCCAGGCATGATCATTGCAAATGCTAATCCCATTCCTATGCTAAGTTCTATCTTGTTCTTGGGTAAGCCGTGATATTCCCAGTTTGACAGGTGGAGATTATAAAGTTCAAACAAAAGCCAGAAGGCAATAGACAGGGGCATTTGGATGTAGAACTCATACCTTCGGTTACATAAAAGTGAATTTCCTTTGAGCCTAAAAATAACGGCATCTAAAAACATTACATAGCCTAACCAACATAGAGGGGTTGTCCAAATGCTTATTTTATAAGCAAAGTAAAAATTATGTTGGATAAGCAGGCAGAATTCTACAAAACATATTAATCCAATACCAATCCAACCGTGGTACTTCAGAGAAAAAAATCTGTCTTTCTTAGATAGGGTTTTTGCCATTACTTCGGGATCCATATTGTTTTTACCATATATTGTTCTTCGAAAAGGAATTTGCTTATGGATTTGCTGCGATAGGATGATTTATTTTTTGTTGGCTGTATATTTTGACGTTTTTAGTATTATAAAGGGATTCTAACTGAATACAGATAACTATTTCAAGACAAAAAGTAGTTTCTACTTTAATTGTTACTTTGGTTGAAATAATTCTCTTGACACCCGAATCAATTCAACTTAACATTTATCTTGTTAGGTACATATCCTTTTCCCCTTACATGGGGGTATTATGCTAATATCGCCAAAATCTCCTGGCAAAAACCCTTCGACTCAAAAGCAAATCATCGTTGTTTTCTTTTTGGCTACAACATTATTGATTGGTACTATAATAAAAATGGGCATGGATTACCACTGGTGGTTGCCACACACAGAAATCGCCAGCAGTCTTAGTCCAGAAGATATAAAAGTAAAATTGGATATCAATGAAGCCCCCTGGTATGAATTAGTACTGCTGCCAAAATTAGGGGAAGTGAAAGCAAAGGCTATTGTCAAATATCGGGAAAAGCACGGTAATTTTAAGTCTTTGGATGATTTGTACATGGTAAAGGGTATAGGGCCATCCATTATTGGTGCTATAAAGGACCATATAAAGGTTGGATCTGAAAGTAACAGTGATGAACACCAAAAGTAAGTTATCATGTTTTGAGATTTAAATCATTTCTGTCGGGACATATTATATGCACTTTTTTATAGTTCTGGTTTCCTGGCTTGAAACTATAACAAAATCTCTGTTTAAATCAGAATGACCATGAATAACGAACGGCAAAAGATTCTGGACAATATATGGGTACGTCTAATACTGATAGGTATCTCAATCATTATTTTTCTCCTTTTGTGTTATGTATTGAGAGGACCATTAGTTTCACTATTGCTGGCCTTTATTGTCGCTTATATTTTTGACCCTGTCGTCGATTTTCTTGAGCATAAAACATGTCGGTTTCTCCATAAACGTATACGGCGCATACTTATGATTTTTGTCCTCATTATTGGCATCCTTATGATTACTGCCGGGTTTCTCGCATATGCTGTTCCCAGGACTGCTGATGGAATTTATCGTGTGGGAACTATAATTAAAGAACAATATCCGGGGTATCTCAGTGTTATCGAAAAATGGATTGAAAAATATGGTAATAGAGACGTTGCCAGATTGATAGAACCAGTTTTGGAAGAACAAATCGAAAAGACAGAGCAAACAGATATAGAAGATTTAAGTAAACAGGAACTCTTTGAGAAGGCGGAGCCAAAAGACATAAAGCAGTATAAAGAGCAAAAACCTGCTCCTACCCCTGCTCAAAAAGAGAAACCGAAGGTAGAAGTTCAGTTGCAAAAACATATAGCTGAAGAGATATGGAATCTAAAAAAATATCTTCCACAGGCGATGGATTTCTTGATGAGGGCGGTAAAAAATATCTTTTATGGTACCTTTGGATTCTTCAGCTTTATCGCAAATTTTATCATATTTAGCGTTGTATCTATTTATTTACTGAAAGATTTTCATATCATTATTCAAAAGTTAAAAAATCTTATTCCTTTACCAAAAAGAGAGTATACTATAAATCTTTTACTGAAAGTAAATCATAACCTTCGGTACTATCTTCGGGGTCAGCTTATCGTCTGTTTTGCACTTTCTGTTATCTATAGTATAGGCCTATCGATTGCCGGGATTGATTTATCAATTTTTATCGGTTTTATTGGTGGTTTTGGAAATCTAATTCCTTATGTAGGTACCGGTATTGGAATTATTTTGGCCTCTCTCCTTGCTCTTTTCGAATATCGTGATTTCGAACATCTTTTTTATGTCATTATAACATTTATTATCGGACAGTCACTCGAGGCAACGGTAATAACTCCCAGGGTTGTAGGAAAAGAATTATCGATGCATCCTGCCATCGTGATTTTGTCTATCCTGATATTTGGGCAACTATGGGGATTTTTGGGATTATTACTGGCCGTGCCAATTGCTGCAACACTAAAAGTTTTTATTGATGAATTTATTTCAAGGTATAAATCCTCAAAATATTATACAGATTAAAGTATGTCTATTTTTAAATTAGTTTCATCTTTTACTCCACAAGGCGACCAGCCTCAGGCAATAAAACAACTAGTTGACAGATATAAGAAAAAGAATTCTTATCAAACCCTGCTGGGTGTTACCGGTTCAGGCAAGACATTTACTATGGCGAATGTTATTGCATCTCTGGAAAAGCCTACATTGGTTATGACACACAACAAGACGCTTGCCGCCCAGCTTTACAGTGAGTTTAAGAGTTTCTTTCCAGAAAATGCCGTAGGTTATTTTGTGAGTTATTATGATTATTACCAGCCTGAGGCGTATATACCTCAGCGTGATATTTACATTGAGAAAGAGGCTACAATTAATCAGGAAATCGACCGCCTGCGCCTCGCTGCTACAAGTACCCTCATGTCACGCAGGGATATTGTTATTGTTGCCAGCGTTTCCTGTATATACGGTCTTGGCTCGCCTGAGGAGTATCAGGAAATGTACATCCACCTCAAAAAAGGTGATTTTATTGAACGGAATAAGTTATTGAGAAAGCTGATCAATATTCAATATGAGCGGAATGATATTAACTTTGTTCGTGGTTCATTAAGGGTACGTGGAGATGTGGTAGAGGTGTTTCCAGCCTATGAAGAGACCGCTCTTCGTGTAGAACTGTTTGGGGACGAAGTAGACAGAATTTCCATAATTGATCCGATGACCGGAAATTCGTTGCAAGAAGTAAAAGAGACGTCCATATATCCTGCCAAACATTTTGTAATGCCGGAGGGGAAGATTGAAGGAGTGGTCAGATCTATTGAGTATGAATTAAATGACCGGCTTAAAGAACTTCGTTCGGGAGAAAAATTTCTCGAAGCCCAGAGATTAGAGGCACGCACACGTTACGATATGGAGATGCTTTTAGAGGTTGGTTATTGCCACGGCATCGAGAATTATTCGAGGCATCTCAGCGGCCGTGCACCCGGAGAGACTCCGTACACACTTTTCAACTATTTTCCCGAAGATTTTTTTCTTATTATCGATGAATCACATGTTTCTGTTCCACAAATCTCAGGTATGTACCATGGAGACCGGGCACGCAAGGAGACCCTCGTTGAATATGGTTTTCGTTTACCTTCCGCGCTGGATAACAGGCCTCTAAGATTTGATGAATGGGAGGAGAGGATACATCAGGTTCTGTTTGTTTCGGCAACGCCAGGACCTTATGAGTTGAAAAAGTGCTGTGGACAGGTTGTTGAACAGATTATTCGCCCAACGGGTCTTGTTGATCCTGTGATCCATGTAAAACCGGCAAAGACCCAGGTAGAGGATTTATTGAAGCAAATTAAGAAACGGATACAGAAAAAGGAGCGTGTGCTGGTTACTACTTTAACAAAGCGGCTTGCTGAAGATCTAAGCGAATATATAAAAGAAGAAGGGTTCAAGGGCATGTATCTCCATTCCGAGATAAATGCGATAGAAAGAGTGACAATATTAAGGGACTTAAGGCTGGGAAAGTTTGATGTGCTGATCGGTGTCAACTTATTAAGGGAAGGGCTTGATTTGCCTGAAGTATCACTTGTAGCGATCCTTGATGCAGATAAGGAGGGATTTCTGCGTTCTGAAACATCCTTAATACAAACTATTGGCCGAACCGCAAGAAATGTGAATGCTGAAGTTATACTGTACGCTGATGGTGTAACAAATTCAATGAAACGCGCTATTGAAGAAACCAACCGCCGTCGAACACTCCAAATAGCATATAATAAAAAGTACAATATAACGCCTACGACTGTACGGAAGGAGATAAAAAAGGGCATTGAAGACGAGGTCTCGTCACGGAAGATTGTTTATGAAACCGTTGCTGAGAGTGAAGAAGAATACATTACTCAGGAATTTGTTAAGGAGCTGGAAGAAGAAATGCTCAGGGCGGCTGAGGCATTAGAGTTTGAACGGGCAGCTGAACTTAGGGATAAAATACAACAGATGCAGCCAAAGTCAAGAGTATAATTAAGAATAGAATTATAGTATGCAAGGGATGAGACCGGACAGTATTTGGATCGGGTGGTACGGACAAACTGGTTTATCCATGCTGTTTGAATGCATACTTGGATATGAAATATAACACTTGGTTATTATCGCCGTTTAAGAGTTTATTGGGAGAGAATGAGAAAAAATTATGTTATGGTCTATATTGGGAACGATTGCAGCAATTTGTACTACGGTAGGATTTATACCACAAATTATTCGCGGTATAAAAACCAGGGAATTGAAAGATGTTTCTCCAACGATGCTGACCCTCCTGGTTGTTGGATGTAGTTTGTGGTTGGTTTATGGTATTCATTTAAAAAACTCTATCATTATGCTTGCTAATGGATTTACCGTTTCGTTTGTCCTTACGATTTTATCCATGCGCTTTTTCTTTAAAAGAAACAGACAAAAACTACATATTAAAGAGACAATCCACTGAACTTTTGCAGCTTTCTATAAGCAAGAGAAAGGAATGTCTAGTGTGCATTGCTTATATTTTGTTGATTCTTGGGTTCCCTGCGTCTCTCCACAGTGAGCGCTATTATCATTTCTGTAATTCGGCTATCTGAACACATTCCAAACGAATATAAAGATCATGGCCAGACCGACGAATATTTTTATCAACGAGCCTCCCAGGAAACCTACAAAATTACCAAATCCTGACTTTAACGCTGCCCTGTAGCCCTTTCCACCTATAAACTCAAAAATTATGGTACCGACAATAGGGCCTAAGACTAAACCTGCAGGGCCGCCTATATAAAGTCCGATCCCTGTACCTATTATTGAACCTATGATTCCCCATTTTGTTGCCCCAAATTTTTTTGCACCGTATACGTTTCCAAGATTTTCAAGTACAATTGAAAGAATTGTAAGCAAGGCAAATAATAGCAATACCATCCATGTAATCTTTTCAAAATGGGTAAATAATGCATATAGAAATGCCCCAAACCAGATGAGCGGGATACTGGGTATTATTGGTACAATAATCCCGGCCATTCCCACAAACATGATAAGAAGTGAAACTGCAAATAAAATAATTTCCATAATGCTCATCTGTTATCCCTCAATATCCAGATTGTAAATGAAACTCAAAGAAGTATATGATAACATGCATTTAGATCACGTCAATGTTTTCTATCCAATTATTCCGGCAAAGAAAAATCCTGGAGAGAAGAAATATGGTGTGGTTCATAATTGGAATTATCGCTGCAATTTGTTCTACGGCAGGATTCATACCACAAATCATTCGCGGCATAAGAACCAGGTCATTGAGAGATGTCTCACCTGTGATGATGGTCCTTACCCTGATGGGGAGCAGTTTATGGTTAATTTATGGGCTGCATTTAAAAGACGCCATTATTATAACAGCAAATATATCTATAACTTCCTTTGTTATTATTATCTTGCTGTTACGCGTCCTGTTTAAACCCGAGTTTGTTAAATTGCAGAAGAGATTAATGTCTTTCTCTCTGAAAAGCCGTGTTATTCTTTTATTCATGATAATTACATTGCTGCCTTTTCTCTTGCTGAGAATTACCGCTTATCCTCAAATACAGGCGGATATTAGAGAGGCACTGATACGAAATATTGACTGTATTGCACATAAACAGGCCGAATTAGTGATAAACTGGATGCATGAGAGGGTGATGGACGCATGTGTGATTGCAAACAATCCTTTTGTGATTAAGAGTGTTAATATTACAGAAGATGATAAGGACTATTTAGATATAATGCAGTACCTGAAAGAGATAAATAACGAATATGGTTATAACGGTATATTAATCAGTAATGATAAAGGATTGGTTACTCTTGCCACTTTGGAGGAAGAGGCAAGAAGAGGTGTCTTACAAACAGAATATTTTCATGGTGCAATGCAGGGAAAAACGTTTGTATCAGGTGTTATTCCCTCCGAGATTCCTTTAATAAACGAATATGGAGAAAAAGAAGTCGGTATGCCAACAATGTTTATTGCATCTCCGTTAAAGAATACGAATGGAGTAATTATTGGTGTGGTTACTTTGAGGATCGATGTGTCGATGTTGAATGAGTTGATGTCGAATCTAAAAATAGGGAAAACGGGAGAGGCATATTTAGTAAATAAAGACGGATATATGATTAGTGAGTCAAGATTTGCTGAACGTTTAAAAGAAATGGGACTAATGAAGAAAAGGTGTACCCTTGAATTAAAATTAACAAAGCAGGGAAGTGATGAATTAACCTACGGCGTCCGGCAGTGCGTTTTTGAGAATAATGGTTTTGACGACGAGGGCTATGAAAATTATAGGGGAATAATGGTACTGGGTGCATGGTACTGGCTGCCTGAGTTTAATTTAGGTATAGTAGCAGAGATAGACAGGAATGAAGGATATGGTGCTGCCTACAATCTAAATTATATGGTAACTTCTGTATTGTTAATACTTGCATTTCCATTCATCATGGCAGCATACTTTTTGGGAAGAAGGATTTCAGCTCCGATTATTAAACTGACTGAAATAACTGAGAAAATGGCATCAGGGGATTTAACCCAACGGGTGGATATACAGAGAGAAGATGAGATCGGTGTGCTGGCAAAATCCTTTAACTTCATGGCAAAATCTTTGGATGAGAAGACAAAAGAAATTATCAGTTCTGAAAAACGATATAGGGAATTGTTTAATTCCATAAAAGAAGGTGTATATCAGTCTGAGCCGGGTATAGAAGGGGTGTTTACCTGGATAAATCAATCAGGGGCAGAGATACTTGGTTATAGTTCTCCTGAAGAGGTGGTAGGGACACGGGTAAAAGATATGTATGTGGATCCCGGTGATATGAAAGAACTAATTGATAAGTTGGAAAAAGAAGGGACATGTCGAAATTTCATGCTATATTGCAAAAGAAGGAATGGTGAGCGCTTTATCTCTGAAAAGATGTGTAATCTTGAACGCAGCGAAGATGGTAAGCCGGTGAGAGTTCAAGGTATATTTATAGATATAACGAAGAGACAATTGAATATAGGTTATACGATTTGACTGCTGCTTCTCAGCGTGAATAGAGTAATTTCCGGTCTTGCAAAAAGTCTTATAGGAAGAATAGAAGTCCCGATTCCTTTGTTTACATACATAACTGTCTTTCCTTCCTGGAATAATCCAGCAGCATAACGGTTGCCAAATTTAGAATATACAACAGGCGGGCCAAAAAAAGGTAAATTTACCTGCCCGCCGTGGGTATGGCCTGCCATGACAAAATCAATATCTGTATGCGTAACCATTTCGATAATATCAGGATTATGGGATAATAAGATTTTTGGTTTGTTATCTGTACCATTAAAGGTGGCTTTTAAGTTTGTTTTTCCTTCCCATAAATCATCCACACCTCCAATAAAAAGATAGTCCTTTTTCCTGTAAATGGCAGTATGTTCATTAATAAACACCCTAACACCTTTTTTGAAAAATAAATCAGCAGTATATTCTCTATTGTCATGGTTTCCCAGGACGGCAAAAACACCCTCTTTTGCTTTTAATTTTGCAAGTTCCTGTGTAACAGATAAAAGAAATGTATTGGAACCGTAAATATAATCTCCGGTGAGCACTATGATATCCGGATGCAATGCATTTACCTTTTGAACGCACCTTCGGATAAATTCTTTCGGAACATATTTACAGTGGTGAATGTCTGATAACTGGGCAATTGTTAGTCCGTCAAATTGTTTAGGCAAGGCATTTATTTTTATGGTGATATTTGTTATTTCAACCCAGCGAGGTTCCAGGAGATGGCTGTAACTGCCCAGAGAAAGAACCCCGAATACATAACTACAGCCGCCCCGTATGAATGCACGTCTTGAGATCATATTTTACTGCCCTGTCAAAACTTTTTGAAATGTACCTTGACAAATGAACCAGGTTTACTGCCGACAGTAATAAATATCCTCACCGTTTAAGGCCGCATGGTATTATGCAGTCCATACAGATTCCCTCTTCCCATTCTTCGTGAACAAAATTTATCCAATCCTCAGGGTTATTCCGGCAGGATAAACATATTCCAAGATCACAAAGTCCTTCATTTGTATTATCAGAATCTTTTATTGCAGCACCGCAACATGCACACTGCCATGTAATCATATCACTACTGATATGACCGCCAACATCACACATTTGATCTCCTTTTATAAAGTATTCATTTCCTTTTTTTATATTCATCCACAAAATATTGTAGTATATCGGTCTCGGTGATTAGGCCGACTAATTTATTTCCATTTTTTACTACAGGCAGACATCCGACTTTTTTGTCGAGCATAAGTTGTGCTGCTTCCTCGACTGCTGCATCCGGTGATATCGTAATGACGTGTTTTGTCATTACCTCTGAAACCTTGATGGAATCCAGAAACTCCTTATTCTCTTTCCAGCTTGTAAGAATTGAGGTTAGGGATGAACGATAGAGATCTCTCTGTGTTAAAATACCTACGATTTCTTCTCCTCTTACAACAGGTAAGTGCCTTATCCTTCCTAGATACATAATATCATTGGCAAAACCGAGTTTTGAGTCAGCATTTAATGTTACCACCTGTGTCTTCATCAGTTCTTTTACTAGCATCTGTCTCCTCCGTTTCTATTGCACTTTTAAGCTTCATTTCCCATTCCGGCCCGTAATGATTTTCCAGGTTTTTTTGTATTTTTTCTTCCCATCTATGATATGCGCACTTTATTGTGGTAATTGGCTGATGTTTTTCAGACGAATACAGGATATTTTGTGTTTGTTTTGGAAGAGGGATCAAGATATAGTTTAATTCCTCTTTTCCTATAGAAAGTGTTGTTAATTGAACGTTTTCTGTTTTTAATAATGTCTCTCTTGCAGCGGCTGCATCCTGTTGGGCAAAAATATTCATGATTGCTCTATTATGGTCCAGAACTGCATAAAAGGCTTGCCATTCACGCTTGTATACAAGTTTGTGATATGCAGAAGGAGCAGTATATTCATTAAATATACAGGGACCGCTAATTTTGTAATACAACGATTCTCCTGCCTTATCGGGATATTCTGCGCATTGCTTTGGGCGATATTTATAAATGCTGCAGCGTAAATCCATTGTCAGATTGGAATCATGAGTATTTCTGGAGACTGTAAAATCTAAAAACTTGCACGAATCGTATAATTCATTCTTGTACCCTTCACTGGTTACAAGAAGTTTAACAAAAGGATAACCAGTCCCATTTTTCCATAGGGATTTAAAGAAACCGATGTGACCGCTTTTGGGTGGGATCACACATGTAAAACAGCACATTCCGTCTGAACATTCGCTTTTTGCAAAGGTTATATTGCTCTGATTTTTATTTGTTTTGCAAATAGTATCCATAGGTAACCTATGCCGTTATGCGAGTTACTTTTTTGTCAATTAATTTACAAACCCCTTTAGTCGATTTGAAATGCTGCTTCGTTAGTTTTGGTTATGTTGTCTCGAAATATTTCTTGTGTTCCCACTCAGTCACCTGGATCCTGTATTCATCCCATTCAGCCATTTTTGCATGGATATATATATGATAGGTATGCGAACCCAATGCTTTTTCCATTATTTTATTCTTCTTTAGTTCTTCTATTGCCTCCCCTAAAGAACCAGGAAGGGTGGCAATGTTATGATATGCTAATTCATCCTTGTTAAATTCATATACATTTTCTTCTACCGGATTAGGAGGGGTCATACCTTTTTTGATGCCGTCGAGCCCGCTTTCCAGCATAACCGCAAGTGCAAGATATGGGTTGTTGCTGGGGTCGGGACACCGCAATTCCGCCCGTGTAGCCTGTTCTCTTCCCGGAGAATATCTTGGTATACGGATTAAGGCGGAACGATTCTTTTGCCCCCAGCAAACGTATACGGGAGCCTCGTATCCGGGTACCAGTCTTTTATAAGAATTTACCGTTGGAGATAGAATGGCACTCATGGCTCGTACATGATGCAGTTGTCCTGCAACAAATTGTCTTGCTATTTTACTTAACTTATATTCATCCTTTTCGTCGAAAAAGATATTTTTCCGTGTCTCAATATCAAAAAGACTCTGGTGGCAGTGCATTCCACTGCCACATTCTCCAAAAATGGGCTTGGGCATAAAAGTGGCATACAGATCATGTTTATGTGCAATGGATTTTACCACCTGTTTAAAGGTCAGTGCGTTTTCTGCCGTCCTTAATGCCTCGGCATATTTGAAATCGATCTCATGCTGTCCCGGTGCTACCTCATGGTGACTCATCTCAACATTCAAACCCATTTTTTCCAGCGTAAAAATGATGTCTCTTCGTACACTTCCCGCAAGATCTCTCGGCGAAAAATCAAAATAACTTCCTACGTCGTGAGGTGTTGGTTCTACCTCTCCGTTGTTCTTGGGTTTGAATAAGAAAAATTCCAGCTCGGGTCCCACATTGTATTCAAAGTTCATTGCTTGTGCATTTTTAATTGCCCTTTTTAATATATAGCGGGGATCACCCTCGAAAGGTGAACCATCGGGCATATGGACATCACAAAAGAGCCTGGCTGTTACTTCTTCTGTTTCCCATGGGAGCAGGGCATATGTGCTTGTATCAGGTTTTAAGAACATATCGCTTTCGCAAATTCTTGTAAAGCCTTCAATTGATGAACCATCAAACCAGATGCCTTTTTCTATGGATTCCGGAAATTTTTCTACCGGTATAGTAACCGCTTTAATATTTCCATTTATATCTGTAAATTGTAATTGAACAAGTTTTACCCTGTCTTCTTTTGCACGATTAAGAATCGCTAAATCGGTATGCTCATTTGTCATGTAAAATTTACCTTTCTCTAATTTGCTATAAACTATGGTTGACTTAATATCATTGTATTGGTTTTTAAAAGTTTCAATGACAACAATATATCATAGCGTTATGTAAAGGCAGGTTTGAAAAACCCGGCTCCACAATAAACACAACGAGTGCATGGATTTTTATCGAGAAGATTTCGTTAATTCTAATCATATTGCTGAAAAAAAACAAGCAATTTATAACCGATTGATATATGCTTCCTGCTTGACACTATAAATGCATAATGATAAACTTCAAGTACTAAACTAGATTATATGGGAATTTTCATTTTGTTTAATTGGCTTTCAGGGTGGCACTGACAAACTCTGTTTGTCCGTGTTGTTTGAATATATACATGGGTATAGAATATCCCATACTGACAAACAAAGTTTATCAGTGCCACCCTACTGTTATAAACCGCCGAAAGTCTAATTTAATATTTATGTTTTTACAGATTTATTATGGGAAAGATTACTGCTGTTTGCATTAGTGAAAAAAAAGGCATTCAAAAACGGGATGTTCGTATACACAGGCTGATTGAGGATTTTGGTCTGGAAGGGGATGCCCATGCTGGAAAGTGGCATCGTCAGGTTAGTTTACTGGCGAGGGAAAGCGCAGATATCATGCGTGAAAAGGGCTTACCTATTAAAGACGGTGATTTTGGGGAAAATATTGTAACTGAAGGTATCGAACTGAAATCCCTGCCTATTGGGACTATTTTAAAAATTGGTGAAGATATAATCATGCGGGTAACCCAGATCGGGAAGTTATGCCACGAACGCTGTGCTATTTACTACAAAGCAGGGGACTGCATTATGCCGAGAGAGGGCATTTTTGCTGAAGTTATAAAAGGTGGTACCGTTAAGGCAGGGGATGAGATTACGATACTTGAAGAGGATGCCGCTATAAAGATATGATTCGCGCAGCAGTCTTGACACTAAGTGATAAGGGATCGAGAGGTGAACGTGAGGACAAGAGTGGTGAAGTTATTCGTAATATGCTTGCGGAAATTGATGCCACGATTACAGCCTACGAAATCATTCCCGATGAAAGGCCCCTTATTACAAAAAAACTTTTCGAATTTGCCGAAAAAGCCGATCTCATTATCACTACAGGCGGTACTGGTGTAGGACCAAGAGATGTTACCCCTGAAGCAACACGTGAAGTTATAGAAAAGGAATTGCCGGGTTTCAGCGAGGCCATGCGAATGGAGGGACTTAAACATACTCCAAGGGCCATGGGCTCAAGAGCTGTAGCCGGCATTTATAAGCAAACGCTCATTATTAACCTCCCCGGCAGCCCCAAGGGTGTTGCTGAAAATCTGGCCGTTGTCCTTCCTGTTATCCCCCACACCATTGGTCTCATCAAAGGTAATGTTAGCGAATGTGCAAAAGATCGTGAAAAACACGGATAGCTAAACATACCCTTTTACATCATCACCCCGATACATAGAGAAAAAGAAGCGTGATTATCACAGATAAATAAGACTGAAGGTATTATCAGTAATAATTTTAACGCTTGTTCAACCCTCAAATATTGTTTGACTTGTTAAATAATTTTGATTAAAGTATTGTGACCTATTTTTCATAAATTTTCCTGTTGTATTTACTCTGCTTTCATAATAGGAAGACGAGAAATATTTGAATAATCCTGCAGTTAGAATAGAAGGACTCACAAAAGTTTACCGGCATCTCTGGAGAAGAAAGAGTATTCCGGCCCTGACGAATCTTAATCTTAACATTGAGCGTGGAGAGATATTCGGGTTACTTGGTCCTAATGGTTCCGGCAAGACAACTACCGTAAAATTATTACTGGGCCTTTTGTTTCCCACAAGTGGTAAATCATGGCTTCTGGGACATCCTTCAGGTGATTTAAAAGTTAAGAGTAAAATAGGTTTTTTACCGGAAGAATCCTATTTGTATAAATTTCTTAATGCAGAAGAAATTTTGGATTTTTATGGAAAGTTCTTTCATATTCCAAGAAAAGAAAGAAGAGAACGGATAAATAAATTAATTCAAGATGTTGGGTTAGGCCATTATCGTAAACGCCTGCTAAGCCAATATTCAAAAGGTATGTTACGGAGAATCGGATTGGCACAGGCCATTATAAATGATCCGGAATTAGTAATATTGGATGAACCTACAAGCGGGCTGGACCCTATTGGCAGTCATGAAATGAAGGAACTTATTCTGGATTTCAAGAAGCGGGGGAAGACAGTTGTCCTTTGCTCGCATTTATTGGCAGATGTACAGGATATCTGCGACCGGATTGCCATCTTAAACAGAGGTACCCTGCAAATTACAGGAAGTGTCAAGGATTTACTCTCTAAAAGAGATGTTATTGAAATCCTGGTAAAGAGCCTTTCAAGTGCTGACGTTCAAGCCGTGGAGGATTTTATTAAGGAGAAAAATGGCAAGGTACTGTCTGTCAGCCATCCCTCTTCCACTTTAGAGGAACTGTTTGTAAGTATTATACGGCGCCGCTGATACATTGTTCTTTTCGCCTGTTTACTATAATGATATTAACTATTGCCAGTCATACCTTTCGAGAGGCAATTCGAAAGAAGATACTCTATGTATTGATTGGGCTGGGTATATTCATTATGGCCGTTTCGCCTGTTATACCTACAATGGACGAGCATGATGCCCAAGTTAAAATACTATTCGTGGTGTTTTTCCAGGTAGTAATGCTTCTGTGTATGGTGGGAGTAATTCTTCTCTCTGCCACATCTTTGCCTTATGAAATAGAAGACAGGACAATTTATGGTATTTTATCGAAACCGGTTTCAAGATTAAAGATTATTGTAGGCAAAATAGGGGGATTTGCCCTGTTGTCAGGTGTTTTAATAATAATCTTTAGCCTTTTAAATATGGTTGCTGTCTGGTGGACTGCATTACGTTTGCCCGAAGGGCAGAGAAGTATATTAAAGGCAAGGAATGAATATAAAGCAAAACAGTTTTCTGTTCAAGGTAAATTGCACCATGCACGCGGAGGGATAGCATGGGTTGAAGGTGGAAGAAGTGGAATTGCCTCATGGAGTTTTTCTGATTTAGAGAAAGAACTGGATAGTAAAACTCCTTTAGAAATAGAGCTTAATATAAAGATAGAAAGCAGCAGAAAGAACGTTAATTATGTGCCATTGGTCATCGGGATAGAGGATACCTCCGGGAATAGACAGAAAGCTGAGATTTTATCAGGGCAGGCAGACGAACCATTAACAATAAAGATAGACCCTGCGATTATAAAAAACGGCACAATAAATGTTACTGCTTTTCCTATACTTGGATCAGATTATATCGGTGTGACACAAGAAAGTGCCAGGATATTCTCAATACAAAAGGGATTTGTTTTTAATTATGTAAAGGCTATTATCATAATCTTTTTGAAATTTCTGTTGGCGATAGTCATTGCTGTAATGGGATCTACTTACCTTTCTGCACTGGTAAGTATCGTATCGGCTATGGCTATCTTTTTCTGCGGACATATTCTGGATTTTATCAAAGATTTTTCACTGCTGATTCAGCAGGGTCACGGTCATGAACATTTGCCATCTGTGATTAAAAAACCGGGTGTTTTTTTAATCTATACAGATTATCTTATTAAGAAACCTCTGGAGTGGCTTTCGGTTATTTTGCCGGATTTTAAAAAATTCGATAGCCTGAAATTTCTTTTGAACGGCATAGACATCCCCTTAAAAGATATTGGTGCAATTTTCGTATATACAGCTATATATACAGGAGCTTGCATCTTCATGTCGTCCATAGTATTTAAGAGAAGGGAATTTTTTTAATTATCTCCAGATGAATAGAAAAAAGCTTCTTTTTCTTGGAGTATTAGTCTGTGCAATTTTTTTTGTCAACGTGTGTATTATCTCTTTACGTGACAGATCAGTGACATATGAATTTCGCTATGATTCTACAGAGAATGTTCCACTACTTCTTTTGGGTGGTTTTCGTGGAGTTGCCGTTGATTTCCTCTGGGCAAGGGCAATTGCCCGTCACGAAGAAAAAAAATATTATGAACTGTTAACAATTAATAACATCATTTCCAGGCTGCAGCCGAACTTTCCTGCGGTTTGGATTTTTCAGGCATGGAATATGGCATACAACATTGCTCATGAATGGGATGCACCACAAAACAAGTGGAAATGGATTTATGCCGGGTTAAATTTCGCAAAAAAAGGTGCTTTAAAAAATCCTCAGAGTGGAGACCTTTTTTTTGAGCTTGGATATATGTATTTTCACTTATTTGACCAGCGCTCTTTCAAACACGCTGCTTATTACAGAGAACAATTAAAGAAGGAAGGTGGAGAGGATAATTATGAGGTGGCGCTATACTGGGTGCGAAAGTCTCTTTTACATGCTCATAAATTGCATAACATCTTAGCTGTCAAAAGGACTGTCTGCCATATTTTATGGCATGCATCTTTATGTGCTGAAAGGGAAGGACATTTTCATAAGGCGCTTGAGTATGCAGAACTGGCTATAAATGAATGGGAGGCGTACCATACGAACCATCCCGATGATAATTTTACCAGTGTGAGTGAATTTTTAAGCACACTCGAAAGGAAGAGGGGATCTTTGGAAAGTTTAGTTTCTGAAAAGAGAAAGGAGAAAAATTTAAATTGATGGATAGTTTTTTGTGTAAATGCAGATTAGTTTTTAAGAATAGTCGTGTTAGCATCGTAATGATACTATTGATGCTAGCCATCCTGATCCTGGGAATATCAAGATCAGGATTATTTTCTCACAATGTCCAGGCTCAGACTGCACAAAAGACTAGTGAGGAGAGGCCTTTGTTTGAACTTGGAGAATCTAACCAAAAGGAAAGACCCGTGTTTGAGTTGGAGACTCCGGCGCACAGGATTACAGGTGATACGGAACATACAATACCTAAACTTTGGTGGATTGCTCCAATCGGTGGAGTTTGTGCCCTTCTCTTTGCGCGGAAGTTCTACAAAGAGGTAATGAGGTCACCGGAAGGCAATGAGAAGATGGTCTCGATAGCTGGTCACGTCAAAGAGGGTGCCTATGCTTATTTGAGACAACAATATAAAGTTGTAAGTATATTCTTTATCGGTGCCTTTCTCGTGCTGCTTCTTATTTCCTTCGGGTTAAATGTTCAGTCTAAGGTAGTACCCTTTGCGTTTCTTACAAGTGGTTTCCTGTCAGGTCTTGCAGGTTTTCTGGGTATGAAGATCGCTACCAGTGCAAGTTCAAGGACGGCTGAGGGTGCGAGGAAGTCTTTAAATCAAGGGCTGCAAGTAGCGTTTAGAAGTGGCGCCGTGATGGGATTGGTTGTTGTAGGCATGGGGCTTTTGGACGTTTCACTGTGGTTTTTTGTATTTCGTAGATTTACTGATGTTTCGCTTCTTGATATGGCAATGATGCTGCCGTGCTTTGGTATCGGCGCAAGCTCTCAGGCCCTGTTTGCAAGGGTGGGTGGTGGAATATTCACAAAGGCGGCAGATGTTGGAGCCGACTTGGTCGGTAAAGTAGAAGCCGGTATTCCTGAAGACGACCCGAGAAACCCTGCAACTATTGCAGATAACGTCGGAGATAATGTTGGAGATGTGGCGGGCATGGGAGCAGATTTGTATGAATCTTATTATAATTCAATGCTGGCCTGTGCCGCTTTAGGTGTTACTGCTGGTTTGGGTATTGCAGGAATGGTGGTGCCAATGATCTTGTCAGGAATCGGTATCTTACTTTCCATAATCGGTATCTATGCGGTTAAAACAAAAGAAGAAGCATCTCAGAAAGAACTTCTGAAGGCGCTGGGAAAGGGTATTAATCTAAGTTCAATCTTAATCTTGATTATTTCGGCGGTAGTTATTAAGATTATGTTACCACAAAATTTTGGCATATGGGGATCTATCGTCACAGGTTTAATAGCCGGGGTTATTATAGGGAAAGGTACAGAATATTTTACCTCTTCTAACTATTCACCGACAAAAGGTATTGCAGGACACGCAAAGACGGGACCTGCAACGGTAATTATTGATGGTATTGCAACAGGGATGATGTCTACGATTATACCTGTGATAACCATCTCCGTAGCTATTTTACTGAGCTACGCCTTTGCCGGAGGTTTTTCAAGTATTTCACTCGGCCTTTACGGGATAGCCATTGCTGCAGTTGGTATGCTTTCGACACTGGGGTTAACATTAGCAACTGATGCATATGGTCCCATCGCTGACAATGCCGGTGGTAATGCAGAAATGAGCGGCCTTGAACCTTATGTAAGAGAAAGAACCGATGCGCTGGATGCATTGGGGAATACAACAGCCGCAACGGGAAAAGGTTTTGCAATTGGCTCTGCTGCATTAACAGCTATGGCGCTTATTGCCTCGTTCGTAGGGCAAATAAAAGTAGGATTGGAAAGGGCCGGTGTTCACGTTATTCAGGTTGCAGGTACCTCTGTAGATCTCGCAACTGCAAGATTATCTGACCTTATGTATTATCTGGATATTACCTTGATCAATCCAAAAGTACTAATTGGTTTATTTTTGGGTGGGTTATCAGCTTTTATTTTTAGTGCTATGACGATGAAGGCCGTAGGTCGTGCTGCCGGAAGTATGGTAGAGGAAGTTAGAAGGCAATTTAGAGAAATCGCAGGAATTATGGACGGTACCGGAAAGCCCGATTATGCAGCATGTGTGGCAATTAGTACCAAAGGGGCGCAGAAGGAAATGTTTATCCCTGCTCTCTTGGTGATTTTATTCCCCATTGCCACTGGTTTGGTTTTGGGTGTACCGGGTGTCGTTGGTCTCTTAATTGGTGGTTTGACTATAGGTTTTTTGCTGGCAATTTTTATGGCCAACTCGGGCGGGGCATGGGATAACGCCAAAAAGTATATCGAAAGCGGGGCTTTCGGAGGGAAGGGTTCTACCGCACACAAGGCTGCTGTCGTTGGTGATACAGTGGGAGATCCCTTCAAAGATACATCCGGTCCGTCTTTGAATATCTTGCTGAAGCTTATGTCGGTTGTGGCGGTCGTCTTTGCCGGTGTTATTATTAAGTTCTCACCGAAGATAGGAGCCCTTTTACATCTCCATTAAAAGTAGCAGAGCTTCGCGTTTTGTATTCGTGAAACTTGTCCTCATGAAAATGGGAAACAGGACACAGACGGAAAAGATGTTTTTAAGGAGTAACACTATAGAGACTATCACATTCCCCTTAAAAAGGGGGAGTGTGACCTCTGTAGGTAATTTTTGTAGTACAATAAAAAGATCGGAGTAAATTATGGCAGGTAATATAATAACAGAAAAGGACGATAGAATATGTCCCAACATAAACTGTCAATATGATAATCATGTAAAGGGTGCAAACTTTTGTGTCCTTTGTGGTACACTTCTGTATCATAGATGTGAAAGTTGTGTGGATGTAAATCCGAGGTATGCAAGGTTTTGTTACTATTGTGGAAGTAGTATGTCAGAAATCAAACCGCCAACTCAATATGAAACTGATTTTGATGGGAATATTGGTATTCAGCAGAGATAAGTTTTTTCAGGAGGAACAGAAACGCTAGATTCAAAGGAGATTGCCATACTTTCTGCCAGGATTGCCGATGATAAGAAGGCTGAAGATATCTTAGTCCTCGACGTTCGGGGATTAACATTTCTTACAAGTTTTTTCGTTATTTGCAGTGGCTTTAACAAGCGGCAACTGCAAAGTATTGCGAATGAGATAGAGTTAAAACTACAAAGCCTTGGCATTTACTGTATGGGGATGGAAGGCTATACAGAAGCCCTATGGATAGTTATGGACTACGGGGACATCGTTATCCATCTTTTTGATAAGGATATGCGGCGCTTTTACGATTTAGAGCTTTTATGGGGAGATGCACCAAAATTACCCTGGAAGCCCTAGTCATAAAAGCATGAGACATTTTTGTTTTAATAGTTACTCTTCTGGGAACGAATCATTCCTGTTGAGCCTGTAATGCCTAACTTTTGCGCCCTTTTTATATTTTTAATTCTTCGGCTTTCCTCTCTGCGTCTTTTTTCTGAAGGTTTTTCAAAATAGGCTATACGTTTTGATTGATTAATGATACCCTCTTTATCGCACATTTTTTTAAACCTTCTTAATGCATCTCTTAAATTTTCATCATGTGTTATTTGTATTTTTGCCATAAGCGATTCAACGACCCTTTCTTTAAATAGTTTTATCTAATAAGTTTCAAACTAGCATTTTAATTCATATATATTTTATGTCAAGTGAAAAATTCTTATTACATTTCGTAAAATAAAAACATGCTTATAAAAGAAGCTATATCAAAATTAATAAATACTCAGGACCTGAGTTTAGAAGAAAGCCTTGCTGTAATGACACAAATTATGGAAGGTGGTGCCACTGATGCGCAGATTGCTTCTTTCCTTACGGCACTGCGTATGAAAGGTGAAACCGTAGAAGAAATCACTGGATGTACCATTGCAATGAGAAGAAAGGCCGTCAAAATAAATGCAGGAGATGGCGTGGTAATAGACACGTGCGGAACCGGAGGTGATGCAAGAAACACCTTCAATATTTCCACCGCAGCCGCTTTTGTGGTTGCAGGTGCTGGTTTGAAAGTAGCCAAGCACGGTAATAAGGCTTCTTCCAGTCTGTGTGGGAGTGCAGATGTATTGAAATGTTTGGGGGTCAATATTGAAGCCGGTGTAGAGACAGTGGAAAGATGTATTACAAAGACTAATATTGGATTTCTTTTTGCTCCTATACTGCATCAGGCCATGAAATATGCTGTTGGTCCGAGGAAAGAAATCGGAATTCGCACAATATTTAATATCCTAGGCCCTCTAGCAAACCCTGCCGGTGCTGTACACCGCATTCTTGGTGTATATAGTGAGCATTTAACTATTATGATGGCGGAGGCGTTGAAACAGCTTGGGGATAAGCATGCCTTTGTTGTATATGGGCTGGATGGACTGGATGAAATAACCATTACTGATAGAACCAAAGTTTGTGAGCTTGTTGATAATGAAGTGAAAAGCTACTACGTAAATCCGGAAGATTTTGGAATAAAAATATCTAACCTTTCCTCCTTAACCGTTAACACCCCTGATGAAAGTGCGAGAGCAATCAGGGATGTGTTGGATGGCATCTGCGGTCCAAAAAGAGATGTAGTTCTTTTGAATGCTGCTGCTGCAATAATTGCCGGAGGACTGGCGGAAGATTTCATGGAAGGGATAGAAATAGCGGCGCGGTCTGTCGATACCGGAAGTGCTAAAGAGACATTGAAAAAGTTGATTGAGATAAGCTGGCAAGCCGTATAAATCAAGGTAAACGGGATATATTGTAAAAATATATCAATTTTTGAAAATTCTATTGCATTTCTTTTACAAATTTGTTTCACTAAGCAGGCAAAGTTTGTTTAATTCGTTTATGCTAATTAAATCGTTTGAGGAGCCAATCAATTATGATGATACCTAGGTTGGTATTCTTTACCAAGGGTGTTGGAAAACATAAGGATAAGTTACAATCTTTTGAACTTGCTTTGCGAAAAGCAGGAATTGAAAAATGTAACCTGGTAAGGGTGTCGAGTATCTTCCCACCCAATTGCAAGGTCGTCACTAGAGAGCAAGGTGTCGCAATGTTGAAGGGCGGGCAGGTGATTTTCTGTGTGATGAGTGAAAATTCTACCAATGAGCCCAACCGGATGATTTCTGCCTCCGTAGGTATGGCTGTTCCATCTG
>CAZPUD010000032.1:0-21215 GCA_964589115.1 uncultured candidatus Brocadiaceae bacterium
CTGCCGTTTTTTATTAATTTTATTAATGTTTATCGGTGCGTGTGCAGGATCAACAGGTGGCGGTATAAAATGTGTCAGGATATTATTGCTACTAAAATCAAGCATGAGGGAGTTGATACGGGTATTAAGACCGCATATGGTAAAACATGTAAAAATTAATGGTGAATCTGTAAGCGAAGAAATTATTACAGAAAGCTCAGTATTTTTTGTCATTTATTTAGGCATTTTTGGCATCTGTACAGTTGCATTGATAGCATTAAATACTGATATAATTACTGCTTTTTCTGCCGTTGCAACATGTATGACCAACTGCGGTCCTGGATTAGCGAAGGTTGGTCCAATGGCAAATTTCAGTGATATTACTTATACAGGAAAATGGATCTTGAGTTTCTGTATGCTTTTAGGAAGATTGGAAATTTACAGTTTGATACTTTTATTTTTCCCTATTATGTGGAAACGCTAGAATTCTATTGACTAATAAGGCAGCCGATGATATACTTTATCTTTCGCTATGGGCGATTAGCTCAATTGGCTAGAGCACTTGCCTTACAAGCAAGGGGTCATAGGTTCGAGTCCTATATCGCCCACCATTTCCTTATAAGTACTTACGACTTCCATCATTTGTTTTGCCTTCCAAAAATGTGAACAAATTGTGAACTATTTTTTCCGATTGATTACCGCTTAATACTTTATCAAGCATTTCGACGGCCTTTCTCTTATGCCTAGGTGCCAGATGTGCATATCTCAGTGTCATGGTTAAAGATTTATGTCCTAATAACTCTTTAACGCTTGTTAAAAGGACAATAGGCTTCATAGGTCAATATCCTTCTTTTTGAAGAGAAGAAATCTACCTGCTTTTTGGAATGGAATCTCTTTTCTGTGAACCTTCTCGTATATCCAGGATTTCTTCACTTTAAGGTATTGAGCAAGTCCTTTGACATCCATCAATTCATCACTCTTGGGTTGGTGAGAGTTAATGAGATCAACCAGGATAGGTTTAAACACTTCAACCATTCTCTGGACTATCGCTTCAATGTCTTTTTGTTCAAGCTCAGTTTTCAATGTATATCCTCACCAATTCACGAAAATGATTTTTTATTACCCAAATCGCTATAAGGTCAGCATCCAGGAAATCCTGATATCTCTTGTCATTTCGGGTAATACTTGCAAAATCAACCAACGTTTGATATTTTAATCACGTGAGACTCGGTTGGGCCATAGCCCCTATAACCGATATCTGACGCCCCTTCACTGTGGGAAGGAGAGGTCCTTTACAGGAACGTTCAGGAAAGGGGAGTTTCAATATGCAAATATTTATGTACAGGTACTTATTATCTTGGGAACGTATATGAGAGCGGAGATGCCCGCTCAAAACGCCATATACAGACCATAGCGCCTCGCTTCAATCATCGTTCCGGTCCCCTTCATCCCTTATCTATACATGCAGACATAAATAATTGCGCATGATTTTAATTTATGCATGAAAATAGCACAATTATTTTGGGAAAACAAAAAATATACCTCATATAATATGCGCAATTATTTATGACCGTGTGTATAACCATCAAAGGATACCTCCAAATCCCTTTTAAAGTTCTTCAACCGCTCTTGATTCATTCGTTAATATATGGTATTATAAAACCACCATGAAAGCCGAGCTTATTTACTATGATAAGGTTATAGAAAAACCAAATAGTATTGTCGAAATCACGGTATGGTCAGTTCCAAAAACAAGCGATAAGCCACATGGGTATAAATACTCTCTTGTATTTGTAAAAGCCGGCAAACGAATTGTTGGATATGATAATGCAGAGGGTAAAGGAGACCACCGCCATTATAGCGATAAGGAAGAACCTTACGAATTTAAAAGCATAGATAAGCTATTTGAAGATTTTTATAGAGATCTACGGAGATTGAAAAATGAAGGTTAAAAACGTAACAGTCCGGATTAAAAGCCTTAAAGACGTATTTGAGGAAGCAAAAGATGTAATGAAACGTCTGGAGAAAGGAAAAAAGGTCAAAAAGCACGAAGGCATTTCGTTTGAAAACCTCGATGTAATGAGGAAAGTACTTACAGAAGAGCGGTTAAGGATATTAAAGACCATAAAGAAGGAACATCCATCCTCGATTTACGAGCTTGCAAAGATTCTTAAGAGAGATATGAAAAACACCTTTGATGACGTACAATATCTTGCCCAGGTGGGATTCATAGAGATTAAGAAGACAAAAGAAGGCAGAGAAAAAGCAACCCCGATCGTAAAATATGATAAAATACTACTCGAAATTCCTGTTTAAATGAAGGAGGTTTAATATGCTTGAACGCATATCAATTGACCCACGCATTTGCCATGGTCAGGCTTGCATTAAAGGTACCCGAATACCTGTTCATCAGATACTACACATGCTGGCAAATGGAGATACTGTTGATGAACTCTTGGAAGAGTATCCTTCCTTAAAGAGGGAAGATATTCTTGCCTGCCTTGATTATGCTGCTTCTTTGGCTGAAGAACAGATTATCCCTGACGAAGTAATATCATGAATATTTTTGTAGACGAAAATATTCCTTCAATGACTGTTAGGGAATTAATAAGGCTTGGCCATAATATCATAGATATTCGTGGTTCAGACAAAAAGGGAATGATGGATGATGATATATGGAAATTCTGCCAAGAGGAAAAGCAGCTTTTGATTACCACAGATAAAGGTTTTGCACAGAAGAGGCATGAAAATCATTATGGCATCCTGATCATCCGGTTAAAACAGCCGAATAGGTTGAAAATCCACCAAAAGGTTATGCAAGCAATAAACCGTTTTAAAGAGGAAAAGTGGAATGGTTTAACGGTCATAATGCAGGATTTATTTCACACAATTAGTAGATCCAAAAAATGAAGTGAGGTTTTAACAAATGCAGGATGACAGTAGGAAAATTTCGGCGTTGCCTACGGCGCGCCCACTTAGTTTATAAGTGGCTGCGACATGAGGGGGAGAAGCCGGCCCTCCATCCTGCACTTTTAATTATTAAGGAAATTTTATTGTGAAAGTATCTGATTTAACAATTGAAGAGTTTGAAGGTCTGCTTCGCAAAACGATAAAGGAAGAGATTGAAGACCTCTACATCATGTTAGACCCTACCATAAAGGCAAAGATTGAGGAAGGATTAGCGGATATCAGGGAGGGTAAGGTTGTTTCCCTGGATGACCCCATAGCCAGAAGGAAGGCTAACCGTGGGAAGATTTAAGGTTATCTTGTCTAATAAAGCTGGCAAAGATACCGATGCATTATCAGATGATGACTTTGATCGCATAGTAAATGGATGCAAACGGCTTGAAGATAATCCGTTCCCCGACGGTAAGCATATCAAGAAGCTCAGAGGTTACGAAGACCACTATCGCTTAAGAATCGGTGATTACCGGATCAATTGTGAACTAATTGTGAACACAATTCTTCAAAACACCAGAAAATAAGCCGAAGCGGGTTTTCTCTATTCTGATATTAACCTAAACAAAATAAAGTACTTAAAATCAACGAGGAAAATGATCAAACTACTTTCTATTGCCTTACAAGCAAGGGGTCATAGGTTCGAGTCCTATATCGCCCACCATACTTCTTATAAAAATATAGCTCTACATTCCCCACATGCTTTTGTATCTCCCTAGATGTCATTTCTTACTCAACGCCCTTTTTATCAAATGCTTTAAACAAGTTTTTATCCCTTGGATTTCCTTGTGTACAATAATGCCATAACACAAAAGGATAAAGATTAGATTGAAGTTCTTCTTTTGTGCCCTTTGCGGTTTGAAAAGAAATTTCTTATTGGATAATGCTATAACTACAAAAATGTTTATAATGTCACATGTGACATTTATATTATGCACATTATAAGTTATATAGTATTACTATTTGAATAAAAGAAAAGATCAAAAATTTATATACAAGTACAAGTACTTATTATTTATCCTTAGTAAAATATTTTTTAAGAAAGGAAAGGCCAAATGGCAGAAAGAACACCAATTGTTATTGATTTTGACGGCACTATTTGTGAGCACAAATTTCCGGATATAGGCGAGCCGATACCTGACGTAAAAGAGGCATTGGAGACCCTGAAAAAGGCAGGTTATCGTATTATCATCCATACCTGCAGAACAGCAACTTACTGGAAAGATGTATTGCCAGGCAATCAAATAAAATTGGTTGAAGGATTCATGAAATACCATAAGTTACCTTACGATACTATATGGGTGCCTGATAAACCTATTGGCGTCGCATATATCGATGATAAGGCTGTACGGTTTGATAATAATTGGAAAGATATTTGTGAGAATATCCAGAATTATACGAAGAGGGTACGTGGTTAGCAGACTATCTGAAAAGTTTGAAGTAAAGAGAAATATGTCACGCCTCTGAAGCTAAATTATGTATGAGACGTTGTTCTATTCATACTGTGCTCCTCATGGAGCACCCTGGAAGACTTTTCGGACAATCTCTAAGCAGCAAGGACGCATGGAAATCTAAATAAATGGATTTTCGGTCTAAGATTCTTGATAAAAGTACCCGGTAATTCAAGCTGTTTCGACTTCAAAAACCTTGTAAATATGCCTATTGACTTTAATTAGGATATATTTATGCAGTGTCTTAAAAGGTATCTGTTTTGGTACGGTAATTGATAATATAGAAAGCAAACGACTGATGTAATCAAGCGTTAATAATTGTTATTCACCGGGGGAATACAATGAATAAGGATATTGAAAATCTGAGATTGGTATTACAAAAGAAAGATATCTCAATTGAGCGATACAGCAATCAAATTGAAGTGCTGAACGACCCAAAGATCAATGCATTGCTGGAAGGCATCCTGCATAATGAGAGACGACACAGATCTGAACTGGAAGATCATCTAAATAGACTATATTAAAATTTAAGGAGTAAATAATGAGAGAGGGTTATAAGTCTGTATTAGAATTTCTGGAAGCAGATTTAGAGGTAGAAGAAGAACAAGAACAACTGTGTAACCAGTTAGCCACTACATCAAACGATATCAAGGTAAAAGAGACTTTTCAACATTTGGCAAGAGCGGCAAGGGGACACAAGGATGCCCTCAGAAGGATTATTAGAGATATTGAATCTGATGCACATGACGTAAATTTCTATTGCTTATTGTGCGGATGGGAGATTAATTTTGGAAAGATGCCTTCGGTAGGTAATGAAGAACGCTGCCCGTTATGCTGTCAGAAATTTGCTTTATTAGAGATAGATAATGATTACGAGATAAAACCCCTCCCGCAGTAAAAGGTAGTCAATAATAAAAGTAAGTACAGGAGTTAAAATGGATAAGGCGGCTAAAGATATAAAATCGGTTGCGCTTCAAATGGAGATGGAAGGGATAAAGTTTTATACCGATCTGGCAAATAAGACCTTCCATCCTATAGGAAAGGCAATGTTTAGGTCTTTCGTAGAAGATGAAAAATTACATGCCAAAAGGCTTCAGTTATTATTGCCTGCCCATAATGAAATATCTCAATTAGAAAAAGAGAGTTCTAGTAACCCAAAGGAAAGGTTATTGAGTATTTTCCAGAAAATAGGCGATGAATTAAAAAAGGAAGTTCATGCGAATACAAATGATATAGAGGCTGTGAAACTAGCTATGGGAATAGAAGAGAATGGAATTAGATTTTATGAAGAGGCCGCAGAGAAGGCTATCGATACAAGGGATAAGGAGGTATATCATTTTCTCGCAGGTGAAGAAAAGATGCATTATAGTATATTAAAAAATTCACTGGAATATCTGGAGAAAATGGAATTATGGCAGGCTGAGAATGAGGGACGTATCTATGATTTGTGGATGAGTATTATAAATGGCAACAGTCCAGCACACCTCAAAGACACAAAAGATGCATAGAAAAGTTAATATATGAGAAATCAGATATCAGAGGATGGAATACAGAGACTGAAATTATGGTGTACGGCACGATAAATAAAACTACTTCAATAGATTCATTCCGTATAGAAAAAGATTATTTAGGAGAGATGCGAATTCCTGCTGAATGCTACTATGGTGTTCAGACCGCAAGAGCCCTTGATAATTTTCCTATTAGCGGTCAAACATCGCTGCCAATATTCACTACGGCAATCGTCAATATCAAAAAAGCAGCCGCAATGGTCAATGTGGAACTTGGCTGCCTGGACAGCAGGATCGGCAATATGATTATCTTGGCCTGCGACCGTATACTAAATGGCGAATTTCAAGATCAGTTTATAGTGGATATATATCAGGCCGGAGCAGGAACGTCCCATCATATGAATATAAACGAGGTTATTGCTAATGTTGCAATTGAAATGCTTGGAGGTGCAAAGGGTGATTATTCTGTAGTACATCCGAATGACCATGTAAATTGCGGGCAGTCTACAAATGACGTTTACCCCACTGCCATGCGTATTGCAGCATTACATTCGTCCAGGAAGCTCATTAAGAATTTACATCTCATGATTGAGGTCTTTAACCGGAAGGCGAGATCCCTTGATTCTATCGTAAAGTCTGGCCGTACACATCTTCAGGACGCAGTACCTATTCGTGTTGATCAGGAGTTTTCCGGCTATACAACGTCTCTTCTTAAGGCAACCAGAGGAATTGAAAAGGCGATTGAGTCTTTGAAAGAACTGGGAATCGGGGGTACGGCAGTGGGTACAGGAATCAATACCCATCCGGAGTATGCAGGCAGGGTTATTGAAAAGTTGCGGAAAATGACAAATCTGGACCTTACTGAATCAAAGAACAGATTTGAGGCCATGCAGAGTAGCTCACCATTTGTTGAACTCTCCGGAGCCCTGCGTACGTTAGCTGTAGAACTTATCCGTATTGCCAATGACCTCAGGCTGATGAATTCAGGACCGAACACGGGGTTGGCAGAGATCGAATTGCCAGCCGTGCAGCCAGGTTCATCTATTATGCCGGGGAAAGTCAATCCAGTTATCCCTGAGATGGTAAATATGGTGTGTTTTTCGGTTTTAGGAAATGATGTATCAATTGCATTTGCTGCCCAGGCGGGTCAATTTGAGCTTAACGTTATGATGCCGCTTATCCAGTATAAATTGCTCGATTCTATTCTTATTCTTACCAATGCGGTAAGGATATTTCATGAAAAATGTATTAGTGGTTTGACCGTAAATGCTGCGAGGTGTTGGAACTATGCTACGAGAAGCCCGGGGATTGTCACAGTGCTGAATCCCATCATTGGCTATTCAAAAGCTGCTGAGATAGTTAGAGAGTCTATGCGAACGGGAAAATCTGTAAAAGAGATTATTCTGGCACAAAAGCTCCTCTCCGAGGATCAATTGAACCAGATATTATCGCCTGTTTCTATGACCGAGCCACAAAGAAAGGATACTAAAGCAGGAAAATTTATCAATCTTCTGTGATTTATATTTTTACAACTATGGTTTGGGAAAGGAGGTTGTGAATGTAGGGCGTATCATCGTATAGGGTGTGTTCTTTTGGAATTTGTTGTGAGCAGGAAAGGAGATTTAATATGAAGAGGATACTATCTTTGAGTATAGGTATATTGGGTTTGGTTGGATTGGCAGGCTCGGCAAGCATTATTTGTTCTCCGTCATCAGCCCTTGCTGAGAAAGGGAAGATGGGGGAAGGACAGATGTTGTATCAAGACTACAAATCGATGTTACATAAAGATATTAAGCTGCCTCTCAGAAACATGGCATTGGAGATAGGAGAACGAGTAGATAAATTACTTGATGCAATATTACAAAACAATTTTGAGGCGGTTAAACAAAATGCAACGGCTGTCTCAGAAAAAGGGCATCAGATCATCAACACGTACTTTCCTCAAAGCCTCGATATAGAAGCATATAAAACGCACCCCGAAACTTCTCATTTAAAGCCAGAAGTTTTAGAGGAATTTAAAAATTTAAGAGAAGATTTTTTAGGCTATTTTCAGAAAATAGATGCGTCATTACAAGAAATTCAAAAAGCTGCTGATTCAAAGGATTCTGAAGCAGCATTTGATGCCTTTTCAAATTTATTAAAAAAAACCTGCATCGAATGTCATCAGAAGATGCGTTAATACCCCCTGGAATTCATAAACATCAGGACGATTTTTCTGTTGCAAATGGAAAGGAAAGTGCAGATTATTCCACAATCTGCACTTTCCTGGTTTCAAGAATTGACGAGGCTGAATGAATTTGTAGTTTCTCTTATTGAAGAAAACTTGGCCGTATAAGATTTTATTTATTCTTTTTTATGTATAATATTTTTTGTTATCTTTAACAGAAGAAAGGAGATGTTACCTTGAGACGGGAAGGATTTTTTCATGCCAGTTTGTTAAGTTTATGCTTAGTAGGAATTATGTATCTTTGTAATCCATCTGTTTCTGTAGCCTCCGGAGATGAGGAAAAGGTGGCTTCCCATGAGAAAGTTACAGAACCTACAAGGGCGTTGATGAATAGCATTGCAGCCAGGATGAATAATATTCTTGATGGAATATTAGGTGGAAATTTTAAATATGTTGCACAGGAGGCAGGTGCCATCGTAGATCAAAGCTATCAAATAGTAAATACATTCTTTACTTCAGAACCAAAAGAAAATGAATGGTTTAGGAGGGCAAAAATAGACCCGCAGGATTCAAAGAAGATTGATAAGCTAAAAGAAGAATTTGATACATATGTAAAGGAGATTGTATCATCAGCATTGAAAGTTCAAAAATCAGCAAACGCATATGATACAGAACAAACCTTCAAATCCTTTACGAAAATGGTTGAAAATACCTGTTTTGAGTGCCATAAAAAAATTAGGGATAAACAAATACCCATTGAAAATCGTTAAGTGTTATAACCCTGAATCAAACCCTGAAAAGAAAGTGCAGAAGATTTATTCGTTCTGCACTTTCTTTTATTTTAGAAGTTGATTACGCTGCATAAGGTAAGGTAAAATATTTTGCAGATGGGTGTAAGATTAATAAAGCAGACCGTAAATCCAGAAATTGATTTTACATATTTTTATATCCTGTAACGGACTCGTTGTTTTTTGTTCACAAACAGAAGATGGGGGCTGTAGACAAGTCTTTTTTCAAACAAAATAACCCTTGTCCCCCTCTAGAAAGCTTGTCCTTACCCACATCTTTTTCATCCCTGTAAGGGATGTTGATAGTAGACAGGCAATTTATTGCCTGTTTTAGATTAAATTATAGAATTGATAACCTTTTGAACTTTAAGGAGTAGAATATGGCAAAGTGGGAATGTAGGGTATGTGGTTATATATATGACCCGGAAAAAGGAGATCCAGATAATGGTGTAAGTCCGGGGACATCTTTTGAAAGTATACCGGATGACTGGGTTTGCCCTTCTTGTGGTGCGAGTAAAGACATGTTTGATAAACTTGGTTAAATATTTCATTTAAAGGTTGTATTTTATGATAGAATTATTAACTAAAAAATCTCTAATTAGAGTATTTATAATTGTTGTCTGCACTTTAGCGCCTATTTATTATTATAGGACCCTTGCTTTAGCAAATGATAAACAAGAGGAGAAGGTCACACCGAGGGCTACTTATTCTAATCCTTATTTTAAAGGCACAAAAGAAGAGAAAGAAGCATTAATCAAAAGAATGACATCACTCCTTGGAGTTGATTGTAATTTCTGTCACAATGATGATTTGACGGTTTTTACAGAATCGGGAGAAAAGTCGAAGGAAATGATGAAGGCCTCTGTAGCCCTGGGGGTTGAATGTGATTACTGCCACGTTGACCTTAAGCATTTTAAAGCAAACGAACAGGAAGCGAGAAAAATGTTCGAACTCTCCAAGATTATGGGAACGGAATGCAGCTTCTGTCATGCAGGAAAAGACCAACTTACTCCAAAAGGAGAGAAATCGAAAACAGCCTTCGTAACCCGTGACTGGGCTACAGAAGGAACAAAGCAATGCCTCAAGTGCCATATTGAGAAAAAACAATTTGCGTTGAATTTTTATGGCTGGCAAGTCTTAAATACACTGAAAGGATTGAAGGGAATGTGAATAGAGACTACGACGTAATTATAGTAGGAGGAGGCCCTGCTGCCCTTTCCGCAGCAATTTATACCTGCCGTGCACTGCTCAAAACCGTTATACTGGAAAAAAAATATCTCGGAGGACAGCTAATAGGTACTGAGCTGATTGAGAATTATCCAGGGTTTCCTGATGTTATTACGGGTGTTGACCTGACACAGAGAATGGAGGCCCAGGCCAAAAGGTTTGGTGCAGAAATAAGGTATGAAGAGGTATTGAAATTAGGTGTAGAAGACAACTTAAAAATCGTAACAACCGATTCGGATACCTATGCAAGCCATATAGTCATTCTTGCCTCCGGTGCAGAACCTAGAAAACTAGATGTCCCCGGTGAGAAGGAATACTATGGGAAGGGTGTTAGTTATTGTGCTACTTGTGACGGGGCCTTTTATAAAGGGAAGGATGTGGTTGTTGTCGGCGGTGGCGACTCTGCCATAACGGAGGGTATATTCCTAACCAAATATGCAAAAACAGTACAAATAATACATAGAAGAGATCAGTTTAGGGCTACAAAAATTTATCTTGACGATGCATTTTCAAATCCAAAGATACGCACGATACTAAACACAGTTGTTGAGGGTATTCATGGGAATGAGAGCGTTGAAAAGATTGTTGCCAGAAATGTATTAACAAATAAAAAGAAAGAGATCCCATGCCAGGGAATCTTTATTTTTATAGGAAGCGTACCAAGCACAAATTTCCTTGGCAATTTATTATGTGTGGATGCCGGATGCCATATTGAAACAAACATACACATGGAAACAGCTATAGAAGGAATTTATGCAGTTGGTGATATCCGAAAAAATTCTTACAGGCAAATTGCAACTGCAGTGGGGGAAGGCGTTACAGCAGCCATCGCAGCAGAACATAAATTATCAGAGTGGAAATCGCTGGGTAAGATAAAAAACAGTTGAGTTTTACCTTTTAAAACCCAATATAACTTGAATCAAGCCGTAAAAGTAATATAAAGAAAGGATGGGGAAATGGCAACAACAATGGAAGTAAAAGAGATTATAAAACAAGCTGTGCAGCAGGAAGAGAGGGCACATAAATTCTATATAAACTCATTGGAAACTGTAAAAGATGCTGCTGCAAGGGAGTGGATAAAAGAACTTGCCGAAGAGGAATTGAAACATAAAAAAATGCTGGAAAACCTTGATGTCTCCAAAATAAAAAGCTTCAAACCAGATAAAGTACAGGATCTTCATATTACCGAATATCTGGTAGATAAAGATATTCCGGAAGTTAAAGATTCTCAGGATTTACTGATTGTTGCAATGAAAAAAGAGCAGAAATCTTACAATTTTTACGTTGGTATGGCAAAATCCACCAGTGATGCAGATATAAAAAAACTATGTAAGGCTTTGGCCCAGGAAGAATTGAAGCATAAGCATAAGCTTGAGTTGTATTATGATGATATTGTTTTTAAGGAAGATTAATTATTCATCATAAACGCTTTGAATAGTAAATTGCAGGGGCGAACACAAGTAGGGGCAGGTTTTAAACCTGCCCCTACAATAAAATATTGAAGATACATTAAGGTTGGGAGACAAAAATACCATCGATGAATTAATAGAGTCATTTATAAACTATCTCATTGTAGAATGTGGTCTTTCCAGGAATACTATTCTAAGCTATAAAAAGGATCTGCGCACTTTTGCAACGTTCCTGCTCTCAAAAGAAATAAATGACCTTCACTGTGTCCGTCCTGATACCATTACCAGTTTTATTATTTCTGAAAAACAGCGCGGCCTTTCAATTAACTCTATAACACGTGCCCTCGTATCAATCCGTATGTTCTACAAGTTTCTTTTATCAGAAGGAAAACTTCAAAAAAATCCCCTTGCTTCAATAGATTCACCAAAGCTTTGGAAAAAACTACCTGAGGTCTTCCCCCCATATAAAATTGATAATCTTCTTTCCGTTCCCAATACAAGAACAAAGTTAGGAATAAGGAATAAGGCCATTCTTGAGCTTCTCTATGCTACCGGCGCCAGGGTATCAGAAGTAGCAGCAATACACATTGACTGGATTAATCTGGAATATGGTTACGTTAAATGCCGGGGGAAGGGTTCAAAGGAGCGCATTGTACCCATCGGGACAAAGGCAATTGAGTCTGTCAAAAACTATATAAATTTTGCCAGGACAAAGATAAAGAACTATCATAACAGTACATATTTATTCCTGTCAAAATCCGGAAAGCCGCTTCGGAGGGAAAATATATGGGGTATTGTAAAGAACTGTGCCCTCAGGGCAGGTATCCACGACAGCATTTCACCCCATAAACTAAGACATTCATTCGCTACGCATTTACTTGAAAATGGCGCCGATTTGCGTTCAGTTCAGGAGATGTTAGGCCATATTAATATCTCTACAACTCAAATTTATACCCACGTCAGCAAACAACACCTTAAGGCCATTCATCAACAATTTCACCCAAGGGCATAAGAAAAAAATCGTAGGGGGATTGTCCAAAAAGTTTTATGAACGTGCCATATGTATGAGATGAAAATCTTCAGCCCCCTATGGTTGGTTCAATCTTGTAGATTGAACCATGCGTTTAGCATTGGCCAGTATGTTTTGGTTTACTCCAGACGTATGAAACATGCTAAACGTTTCGGTTCAATCGTGGACGATTGAACCAACCCAACCGACCCAGAAATTTTATAATACCTATTCAATTTCTTCAATATAATCCCTGCGATGAAAGATTCGATAAAGTGCAGGAAGCACAAGCAGGGTAAGGGCCGTTGAAGACAGTATCCCGCCGATTACCACGGTAGCAAGCGGGCGCTGTACCTCCGCCCCTGTTCCCGTTGCTGTTGCCATCGGAAGAAAACCCAGCGAGGCTACAAGGGCAGTCATAAGTACCGGACGCAGACGGGTAATGGCGCCATGAGATATAGACAGATCAAGAGAATTACCTTCTGCGCGTAGTTTATTGATAAATGAGATCATGACAAGTCCGTTTAATACCGCAACACCAGAAAGTGCAATAAAACCAACGCCAGCAGAAATTGAAAGAGGAATACCCCTGAGCCAAAGCGTAATAATGCCACCCGTAAGAGCAAAGGGAACACCTGTAAATACTAAAAGAGAATCTTTTACCGTTCCAAATGTTGTAAAAAGCAAGAAAAAGATCAACATGAGTGCAGCAGGAGTAACAATCTGCAATCTCTTCCTGGCCGATATCATTTGTTCAAACTGTCCACCCCAGGATATCCAATAACCTGCCGGAATCGTAACATTTGATGCAATCATCCGTTTCGCTTCCTCGATAAATGACCCGATATCCCGGCCCCTCACATTGGCCGTTACCACAATCCGGCGTTTTCCATTTTCACGGCTGATTTGATTAGGACCCGGTGCGATGTGAAAATCTGCAATAGAGCCAAGGGTCGTATAGCCGGTCCTCTTTACACCTTCAGAGTTCACTGCAGGAGTTAAATCAGCAAGCAAAACACCATCGGTATCGGAAAGCGGAATTGGCAATCTTTTTAATGCATCTACATTGGTACGCACATCCTCAGGGAGGCGTACCACAAGTTCAAAATGCTTATCACCCTGAAAAACCCTTCCTGCGTTTTTTCCTGCAATAGCAATTTCAATAACCTCCTGTACATCGGAGATATTAAGGCCATACCGGGCCATCTCTTCACGGTCCATCTGAATGGTAAGGAGCGGCAGACCTGTCACTTGCTCTACTTTGGCATCCGATGCCCCCTGGATGTTTCCGATAACTTTTAATATTCTTTCCCCTGTTTTGATAAGGGTTTCCAGATCATCACCAAACACCTTTACTGCCAGATCGGTCCGGACACCCGCAATAAGCTCATTAAAACGCATCTGGATTGGTTGTGTAAATTCATAATTATTCCCTGGGATCTTACTCAAGTGATCCTCAAGCTCATGTATAAATTCGTTTTTTGATTTCCGTGGATTTGGCCACTTTGATCTTGGTTTCAACATTACAAAGGTATCAGCAACATTTGGCGGCATGGGATCAGTCGCTATCTCTGCCGTTCCTATTTTAGAGAAGACAGTTTCAACTTCAGGAAATTTTTTTATCTCTTCCTCGATCAAGCATTGCATCTCTATTGATTGTGACAGACTTGTTCCTGGGATACGAAGGGCGTGGATTGCAATATCTCCCTCATCCAGACTGGGTATAAACTCACTTCCCATACGTGTTGTCAGGAGACCGCTCAGAACAACAACGACAATTGCTGTAGTAATAACAGCGATCCTGTTTTGCATCACGAGATTCAGTATGGGAATATACGCCTTTTTTGCCCAGCGCATGAAAATAATTTCCTTTTCAGAAAATTTTCCCGAAAAAAAGAGCGCTGCAGCGGCAGGAACAAAAGTTAAAGAAAGTATCGTTGCACCAATCAGGGCGACAATAACGGTAAATGCCATAGGGTAAAACATCTTTCCTTCGATGCCTGTCAAACTCAGAATTGGCAAATAAACGATAATAATAATGAGTTCGCCAAACATCGTCGCCCTGCGTACCTCCTTTGATGCCTCAAAAACAATATGAAACCGCTCCCGGCGGGTCAACAGCCGTCCAAACCGATGCTGTTCTTCCGATAGCCTGCGAATACAGTTCTCGACGACTATTACAGCGCCGTCTACAATAATACCAAAATCAATAGCACCAAGGCTCATCAAGCTTGCACTTACTTTATTGCTCACCATCCCTGTAATGGCAAACAGCATTGATATCGGGATAACAAGTGCTGTAACAATAGCCGCCCGTATATTCCCTAAAAAGATGAATAAAATCGAAATTACAAGAATAGCACCCTCAAAGAGGTTCTTTTTCACCGTATGGATTGTCTTGTCCACAAGGGCAGAGCGGTTATAAACCGTCTTTGCTATAATGCCTTCAGGCAGTGTATTGTTTATACCGACCATCTTATCAGCTACTTTTTCAGAGACTATCCGGCTATTTTCACCCATAAGCATAAAGACAGTACCAAGCACAACCTCTTCCCCGTTTTCAGTAGCGGCACCTGTCCTGAGTTCTTTTCCTATCAGAACATCTGCAATATCTTTAATATAAACAGGGACTCCTCTATGGCTGCCAATGATAATGTTTCTGATATCTTCAATTTGAGCAACCTGACCGGGGGCCCTGATCAGATACTGCTCTCCACGGTGTTCTATATAACCGGCGCCAATATTGGCATTGTTTCTTGCAATGGCCAGGACAATATCATGAAATGATAGCCCGTAGGCAATAAGCTTTTCCGACTTAGGGGTTACATGGTATTGTTTTTCGTAACCTCCGATAGTATTTATTTCATTTACACCGGAAACAGTGCGAAGTTGCGGTTTGATAACCCAATCTTGAATGGTCCGTAAATCAGTCAGCGTATAGGGCGTGCCATCTGGTTTTAAAGCACCCTCTTTAGATTCAACAGTCCACATAAAGATCTCACCAAGGCCGGTTGCAATCGGTCCCATGATTGAAGCAACTCCGGGAGGAAGATGATCTTTTACTTCCTGGATACGGATATTGATCAGTTGCCGTGCAAAATATATATCGGTTCCATCCTCAAAAACAATCGTAACCTGTGAGAGTCCATACCGTGATATTGAACGTGTTTCTAACAGATTCGGTATACCTGCCATTGCTGTTTCAATGGGAAAGGTAATACGCTGTTCAACCTCCAATGGAGAATAGCCGGGCGCCTCCGTATTAATTTGAACCTGGACATTGGTAATATCAGGTACTGCATCAATAGGAAGCCTCTGGTAATTATATATCCCAAGCACTGCAACAGCCAGCGTTGCCATAAGAATTACCCATCGATGTTCTATTGAAAACTTTAATATCTTTTCAAGCATGGCTTTTTCAGCTATAAATCAGGCCTTCGGCAGCTTTTCGATGTAGGACGAAGCAATCGTTTCATTCTATAACATGGAGTAATGGAGTATTGGAGTAATGGAGTTTTTTCACAACAATACTCCATTACTCCAATACTCCATCAATCCCTGCCAGTTACTCCACCACTCCATTAATACATTATCTACTGTCTTTTCCATACCCACTAATTCGGATTTAGTGTTCATGCACCGCCCCGGCTTTTCCCAGTTCTGCCTTCAGGATAAAACTGTTCTTTGCAGCATATTGCTCGCCGGGTGATATACCATGTAACACTTCTACCCACTGACCATTACTGTGTCCCAACTCCAGGGGGCGAAACTCAAAAAGATTACCGTATCTTATGAAAACACCGGGATGGTCGTACAACGTTTGAATTGCTTCTGCTGATACAGCCACTGGTACCTCTACTTCACCCCGTACAATCTCGATGGTCACAAAGAGGCCGGGACGCCAGTGCCCCTCCGGATTCTGCACTATAATTCTTCCCTTAGCTGCTTGTGTATGTTCTCCGATAATGGGACCAATGTAGGTTAGTACGCCATCCGTTTTAATATCTAATATATCAGACCTGACAATAACATTTTGTCCAACCTTTACCATCTTTAAGTCTTTAGCATATACGGTAACTTCTACCCAAACAGTTGAAAGGTCAACCAATACAAAAATGTCCGCGTTCTCATCGATTGCTTCACCAACGGAGATATGTTTCTCAATAACCACCCCATCAAACAACGCACGTATCTCATAACGTGATAAATTTTTCCCTGCTCTTTCAGGAATGCGATCGAGATCAGCGTGCGAAAACCCTAATGTTAACAACTTCTGTGTAATCTCCTGTAACCTTATCCCGGCCTCTGTTAATGCTTGTTTACTTTCAAGGTAGTCTTTTTCAGAGGAGATTTTTTCTTTCCAAAGGCGCTCTTTTCTCTGAAAGGTTGCCATGGTCAACTCTAATCGCCTGACCGAAGCAACATATTCACTTTTAAGCTCCGCAATCTCACGACTGTCAAGAACAGCAATAACCTCACCATGCTTAACGGCATCACCCAAATTTTTGTACACCTCTACTACCACACCTGAAACTCTTGGAACAACATGTACCACTTTATCCGCATTAAGCTTGACTTCGCCAGGTAGTTCCAGTGTCGTCTTCATGTGAACAGGACCAGCAGTTTCAATAACGATTCCAGATTTACGTATCATTTCCGGAGAGAGTTCAACCCTCCCTTCAATTTGTGAGTACTCCCAACGGTAGGTATTATCTTTCCACTCTGCAAGTATCGTAACATCAAAGGAATGTGGCTCTTCAATAATCCGGTCACCCCGAAGATAACCATTCTCGGCGAAAAAATTAACTACATCAGTTCTGCCGCCAAGCCTCTGCAATTCTATAGTTAATTTAACCTCATCCGGATTAACGGGCTGCTCCTGATAAAAAGGATATATCCTGAACTGGGGAGGAACGCCTTGTTCGTAAATAGTAACCTCAACCTGAAAACCTGCTTCTGAAAACAATCTTCCACCATGAGGTCCTTTTTCCAGGCTCTCTTCATCGTGGTGTAGTTCTGCATGCTCATGAGAGTGGTCAAGGGTGGTTCTCTCGATGCTAAGTATAATGAATGCCAGGATAATACCCACCAAAATAGCAGTACCAGTTACTAATATTTTTCTGGAACGGAATAGTAATTTTGCCATAGTATAGATAAATAGACAGTTAAAAACCTTATAAGCGGTTTATATTTACAGACAAATCAAGCTAGGCTGCCTTTGGCAGCAACCATGGTTGGTTCAATCTTGCAGATTGAACCATGCGTTTAGCATTGGCCTGTACGTTTTAGCTTATTCTAGACGTATGAAACATGCTAAACGTTTCGGTTCAATCGTGGACGATTGAACCAACTCTGAAACTTTGAATTTCCTATACGTCAAGCTAGGCCTTCGGCAACTTTTTTAAAGAGAACATCGAACCGCAGAATAAGGAATTTCGGATGTCGAAGTGAAATATTTCATCATCCGATATTCACAGTTTCTTTTACACACCCCTTTTGCTCGTACCGCTCCTGCTTGTTCCCAAACTCTGCTTTTTGTATAGAGACGCCCCACCGGGGACGTCTCTACTTACACCTCTCGAAACAGAGTCTCTCAACCATTGCGTTTTCAAATGAAATTTGGGAACTGACATAAATGGTTAAATGGCTATTAACCATACAACCATTTAGCCATTTAACTATTCTCACTGTTTGTCAGTACCACCCATGAGAGCCCTCCTGTGGTTTCTGCTCGTATCCTGAGCCTAAATAAAAACCTGTACTATTTCAACAACCTTAAACCATTTGCTATAACAAGCAACCCACCAATCTCATTTATAAGAAGCCCGGGTACAAGGTTAATCTGGCCGGAAACAGCCAGGGGTACAAGAACGGCAATAATGAGGAGGGAGATAATAACGTTCTGGTAGATGTTCTTTATAGCCCACTGGCTCAATTCAATGATATATGGAATCTTTTTTAAATCATCGGACATGAGCACAAAATCACTGGTCTCAATAGCTATATCGGTGCCTGCAGCACCCATTGCAATTCCGATATCTGATACCGCCATGGCCGGTGCATCGTTAACTCCGTCACCTACCATTGCAATATATTGATATTTCTCCTTGAGCTTCTTTACCGTAGTTACCTTATCTTCCGGAAGCAGCCGGGCATAATATTCATCAATACCAACTTCACGGGCAATGACTGCGGCCGTTCCTTCATTATCGCCGGTAATCATAATAACCTTTTCAATTCCAGCATTCCTTTTCAATAATTGTATTACTTCTTTCGCTTCTGGCCGAACCCTGTCGGCCACTGCAATAATCCCCAAGGGTTTCTCACGGGAGCCCAGCAAAACTACGGTTTTACCTTCTTCCTCCAACTCTGAGAGCCGGGCAAGGACTTTATCCACAGGAATGGCATATTCTGAAAAGAGACGCTTATTACCAAGGAAGTACTCACAATCACCAATCTTTGCCCTTGCGCCCATTCCGGGCAATGATTCAAAAGTATCGAGTGCCTGGAGATGCAATCCCATTTCTTTCGCTTTGCTTACAATAGTTTCTCCAAGCGGATGCTCTGAATAACTTTCAACACTGGCGGCTAGTTTTAGTATGGTATCTTCCTTTTGGCCATTCAGGGATATAATATTAGTAACAAACGGTTTACCAAGAGTAATTGTCCCTGTTTTATCAAAGGCAACGGCCCTCAATTTTTCAGCAATCTCAAGATAAATCCCTCCTTTTACCAGTATACCATGCCTGGCAGCATTTCCAACCGTTGCGGCTATCGCAACAGGGATTGAAAGGGCAATACCGCAGGAGCATGATACTACCAGAACTACCAGCCCCCGGTAAAACCAGTAAGAAAATCCGCCCCAGATAAATGGAGGAACTATTGCCACTATGAAGGCCAGAACAAACATTATGGGGGTATAATATTTCCCAAACCTTTCTCCAAAGCGCTGGTAGACTGATTTTCTTGCATGGGCTTCTTCCACTGAATGGATAATCTTTGCAAGAGTGGTGTCCTTCGATAATTTTGTTACAAACACTTCTAAGGTTCCTCTTTGGTTAAGGGTGCCTGCAAAGACTTCATCACCCTCTTTCTTTTCTACAGGTATTGACTCGCCGGTAATGGGAGACTGGTCAACACTGGAATAACCTTTTATTACCTTTCCGTCCAGGGGTATCTTTTCTCCGGGCCTGATAATGATTTTATCAGAGACCTTCACCATATCTACGGGTAAAACCATATCCTGGCTGTCCCTTCGAACAAGCGCTTCCTTTGGTACAAGCTCCATAAGCATCCTCAGTGCACCCCTTGATTTACTAACAGTATAAATTTCCAGGATATCACCCAACAGATAAATAAAAACAAGAAGGGCCGCTTCCTCCCACAGCCCAAGGATTACAGCTCCTATAGCCCCTGTAACCATTAAAGTCCGGATATTAAGGGTCAATGTCTTTAAGGCGCTAAACGCCATCCTGCCAGGATAATAGCCGCCAATAATAATAGCCAGACTGTAAAGAGCAACAGACAACATCCCCTCCCATCCAGACCTTTCCAGAGAGAAGGCTGTAAGTGTAAAAAGTCCGGACGTAAAAAGCGCTATAATTCTCTTTTCCCTCCACCAGATAATTTTTGATTCAGATTCCCCGGCAAGTGACGCCTTTAATCCTGTCTCAGCGATACTTTTTATAATGTGCTGGATAGAGGTCAACGAGGGGTCATAAGCAACTTTTACTCTTTGTGTTTCAAGATATATTTCGAAGTCTTTAATTCCAGCAAGGGCCTTTAACTTTTTCTCGATAACTTGTACCTCATCCTGGCAGTCCATCCCCTCGACTACCAATTTATATGTTTCAATTCTACCATCCATCATTGTTCTTTTATTTTTGTAACGGCTAACCTTTCAATATCAGCAATTAAGAGATTTAAATTTTTTAGAGACTCTATATAAGAAATCCTCGTTTCAGCCCATGTCCTTTGTGCATCCAGCAGGTCTATATAATCGAACTCACCTTCCTTGTATCCTTTAGTAATTAGATTGAGAGAGTTTTCTGCAGCGGGCAATATCTTGTCTCTGTATTCGGAGATGCGTTTTCTCTCTGCATTATATGTGTTGAAATTCCTTTTTAGCTGAAGGAATAATTCATTATAAACTGTTTGATAATCATTTTCTGCCTTTCTTGCAAGGGCCTTGTTCCTCTGAATATTACCCTGATTTCGATTCAAAAAAGGCACCGGTATCGCAATACCCAGCTGGACAGTGTCTATTTCTTCCCGGCCAAGTCGTTTATAACCTGCCGATACATCGATATCCGGGATAACCTGTCTTTTTTCTAATGTAAGTTGCGTCTCAGATATTTCGATATCTTTTTTTAAGGCCCTCAGCAACGGTTGATTATTCCTCATTCTGGATTTCAAGACGTGAAATGATAATTCCGCAGGTTTTATTAAAAGTTCCCCAGTTACACCTTCCAGAGTTTCTCCCGGAATACCCATTACTGCCAGCAGCTCTTTTATTGAGTTTTGAAGATCACTCTCTGTACTAAAAACAACATTTCTGGCCTTTGCCAGCTCTACTTCTGCCCTGAGTACGTTTGTAACAGGTACTTCACCCGCTTCAAATCTTATTCTTTCACTCTCATAAATATTTTTTGCAATTTTTTCTGTTTCTTCTGCTATTGAGAGGGCTTCCTGGCCTGCCTTAATTTCGTAGAATGCCTTT